>JAQZBG010000061.1 GCA_029239165.1 Microbacterium sp.
GGATGCGGTGCGGGCGGCGGCGACGCCGACGGCCCGACCGAGATCACGTTCTCGTACCTCTGGGGTGGTGAAGAGGCGAAGGCGCTCGAGGAGATCATCTCCGACTTCAACGACAGCCAGGACGAGATCGTCGTCAAGGGCGTCTCCAGCCCTGACACCCAGAAGCAGCTGACCTCGATGTCGTCGTCCAACGGCTCGTTCGACATCTCCGACAACTTCGGCAACACCGTCGGCGCCTGGGCCTCGAAGGGCATCCTCGCCCCTCTCGACGACGCGATCGCGGCCGAGGGCATCGAGATCGACGACTTCATTCCCAGCGCCATGGAGCAGATGACCTACGACGGCAAGATCTACTCGCTGCCGATCGCCACCCACAGCTTCCAGCTGCTCTACAACACGCAGCTGCTGGAGGAGGCCGGCGTCACCCCGCCGACCACCATGGACGAGCTCGCGGCCGCGATCGAGAAGCTCACCGTCGTCGACGGATCCGGGAAGATCACGCAGCTCGGCCTCGGCTCGGCCAACGACAGCACGACCCTGACCACCCTCGGCTACGCGTTCGGCGGCAGCTGGGACGGCGAAGACGGCCCCACCCCTGCCGAGGACGGCAACCTCGAAGCCCTGCAGTGGTACCAGGACAACGTGATCGAGCCGGTCGGCGCCCAGGCCATGGCGACCTTCGTCTCCGGGCAGGGAGAGTACCTCTCGGCGCAGGACCCGTTCTTCAGCGGCAAGGTCGCGATGATCATCGACGGTGAATGGCGCTCGGCATCCGCGGCCAAGATCGCCCCGGACTTCGAGTGGGGCGTCACGGCGATCCCGGCCGACTCGCCCGAGCTCGAGAACAGCACGCAGGTGACCGCCAGCACGCTCTTCATCCCCGCGAACTCGAAGCACAAGGAGGAGGCGGCCACGTTCCTCGCCTACCTCGTCAGCGAGGAGCCGATGGAGAAGTTCGCCGTCGCGCTCGGCAACCTGCCCGGACGCACGTCGCTCGCCGGCAGCGCCGCCTTCGACAGCCTCCAGGATTTCGGCGTGTGGGCCGACGCGGCATCCTCGCCGAACGCGAAGGCGCTCGCGAGCCTTCCGTACAGCGCCGAGTACGCCACCGACCTCGCCACCGCCTTCGATGAGGTCGTCCGTCTCACGGCGACCCCCGAAGAGGCGATCGCGACGGTCGAGGAGCGCATGGCCAACTACTCCACGAAGTGATCGAGGCTCCGTGACCACTGCAACAGCGCGCCGGGTCCGGCAGGAGAATGCTCCTGCCGGACCCGGCGGGCGTGCCCCGCGGCGGCGTCGCACCCGCCGGTCGACCCTGATCGGCCTCGCGTTCGCGTCGCCGTTCATCGTCGGGTTCCTGTTCCTCTTCGCCTACCCGATCGCCGCGTCCGCGTACTACAGCTTCACCGACTTCAACCTGTTCCAGTCCCCGGAATGGGTGGGGCTGGCGAACTACGTGCAGATGTTCAACGACGGCGTCTTCTGGAAGTCGCTCGCGAACACCGCCGTCCTCACGGTCTTCGGCGTTCCGCTCGCGATCGGCATCGCCCTCGCGGGTGCGCACCTGCTGAACACCCCGGTCCGGGGCCAGCCGCTCTACCGCGCACTCGTCTACCTGCCCTCGATCGTGCCCGTCGTCGTCGGCGGTTACCTGTGGCGCTGGCTGCTCAACGCCCAGTACGGCTTCGTGAACTACTTCCTGTCCTGGTTCGGTATCGAGGGACCGGCCTGGCTGCAGGAGCCCGAATGGACCAAGCCCGCCATCATCCTGATGTCGCTGTGGACCGTCGGCGGAACGATGATCATCTACCTCGCCGCCCTCCAGGAGGTCCCGAAGGAGCTGTACGAGGCGGCCGAACTGGATGGCGCGGGCATGTGGCGCCGCTTCACCAGCGTGACCTGGCCCACCGTCTCGCCGGTCACCCTGTTCCAGGTGATCGTGAGCATCATCGGATTCCTGCAGATCTTCACGCAGCCGTACATCCTCTCCCAGGAACGGCTGAACCAGGCCGGCTCCGGGCCGGGGCAGTCGATGCTGTCGTACGCGATGTATCTGTATCAGAACGCGTTCGTGTTCCTGAAGATGGGCTACGCGTCGGCCATGGCCTGGACCCTGTTCATCATCACGCTGGTCGTGAGCCTGATCGTGCTCGCGACCTCGAGGAAGTGGGTGCACGATGGCACACGCTGACGTCGCCGTCATCCGCAAGCGTCCCCGGCGGGTGCGCCGGACGATGCGCCGAGTCCGGCAGCAGGTCTCGGTCGCGCTGCTCGCGCTGCTGTTCCTGTTCCCGCTGCTCGTGATGCTGTCGACCGCGTTCAAGACGCCGGGCGACGTGTTCTCCTCGCCGCCGTCGCTGCTGCCGACCGACTGGACGATGGACAACTTCGCCGAGGCGTTCGAGCAGATCCCGGTGTGGCGTTATCTCGGGAACACCCTGTTCGTGTCGGCGATGAGCATCCTCGGCACGGTCATCTCGTGCCCGCTCGTGGCGTATGCGCTGGCCAAGGTGCGCTGGCGTGGTTCCCGCCCACTGCTCATCCTGGTGCTGGCCACCATGATGCTCCCGCCGCAGGTCACCCTCATCCCGCTGTTCCTGGTGTGGAACGGGCTCGAGGCGACTAACACCTATCTGCCGCTGATCGTCCCCGCGTTCCTCGGCACGCCGTTCTTCATCTTCATGATCCGGCAGTTCCTGCTCGCGGTGCCGGACGAGCTGATCGAGGCCGCCCGCCTGGACGGCGCCTCCGAGTTCCGCACCTACGCGACGATCGTGCTGCCGTTGGCGCGGCCCGCCATTGTGACGGCGGCGATCTTCCAGTTCGTGTGGGCGTGGACCGACTTCCTCAACCCGCTCATCTATCTGAACGACGAGTCCACCTATACGCTTTCGATCGGTCTGTACGCCTTCTTCGGTGAGAACGACGTGGCGTGGGGGCCGCTGATGGCCGCCTGCGTCATGTTCACCCTTCCGGCCGTGGTGATCTTCCTGATCGGTCAGAAGTTCTTCATCGGTGGCGCCAGCGCAGGAGCTCTCAAATGACCCACGACCCCCTCGAACTCATCGCCGGACGCCTGATCGCCTCGGTGCAGGCGCAGTCGGGAAGCCCCGTGCGCGACACGGAGGTGATCGCCGCGCTCGCCGAATCGGCGCTGCTCGGGGGCGCGAGTGGCCTGCGCCTGAACGGTCCCGACGACATCCGCCGGCTGAGGTCGGCGACGGATGCGCCGATCATCGGCCTGCACAAGGTGCACAACGGGGTCCGCAACGTGATCACCCCCGACGTCGCGCTGGCGCTCGGCCTCGCGAAGGCGGGAGCCGACATCATCGCGGTCGATGCCACCGTCGAGCAGCTGGGCGAGAGGTTCGACCTGCTGCGCGAGATCGCGGAGGCGACCGGGCGTCCGGTGATGGCCGACGTCTCGACCCTCGACGAGGGGCTGCGCGCCCGGGAGGCCGGAGCGGCCGTGGTCGGCACGACCCTGTCGGGATACACGCCGAATTCGTTGCGGGGGGAGGGGCCGGATCTGCAGCTGGTCGCGGATCTCGTCGCCGCCGGCGTACCGACCATCGCCGAGGGGCGGTACCAGACACCCGCGCAGGTGCATCAGGCCTTCGACGCCGGCGCGCTCGCCGTGGTGGTTGGCGGGGCGATCACCGACCCGATCGCCATCACCCGGCGTTTCGTCGCGGTGACCCCGGCGGTGCGGAGCCCCGCATGATCGTGGGCGTCGACATCGGCGGCACCAAGATCGCGGTCGCGGGCTTCGACCGCGACCGAGACCGGCTCGAGAGGGCCACCGAGGTGCGCACCCTCGCGACACCGTCCCGCGCGGGCGGTCCGGCCATCGTGCAGGCGGTAGCGGATGCCGTGCGCGAGGTGCGCGGTGGCGACCCGGTGGAGGCGGTCGGGGTCGGGACGGCAGGGGTCGTCGGGCCGGGCGGCACGATCACCTCGGCCACGGACGCGATCGCCGGATGGGTCGGATTCGCCCTGCGGCACGCGCTGGCAGATGCGGTCGGCGCCCCGGTCGCCGTGGTCAACGACGTGCACGCGGCCGCAGTGGCCGAGGCTGAGGAGGGCGCAGGGCGCGGGGCGCGCGCGATGCTCATGGTCGCGGTCGGCACCGGCATCGGGGGAGCCGTCGTGCTCGCGGACGGATTGCGTCGCGGCGTCACCGGCACCGCGGGCTCGATCGGGCACATGGAGATCTCGCTGGCCCCGAACCTCGCCGAGCGGCGCTGCCCCTGCGGTGGCTTCGGCCACGTGGAGGCCGTGGCCTCCGGACCCGGTCTGGAGCAGACCTTCTTCGAGGAGACCGGGGCGTACCTCCCGCTGCGCGACGTGCACGCAGCGGCACGGGGCGGAGTCGCCCGGGCAAAACGGGTGATCCGCGACGGTGCGCACTATCTCGGGCGCGCCCTCGCGAGCGCCAATGCGGCCCTCGATGTCGAGGTGATCGTGGTCGGCGGCGGGGTCGCCGAGATCGGTGAGACCTATCTGGCCGAGGTGCGTCGGGCCTATCGCGCGGCCGCGATGGCTGGGCCAGCGGCGGCTCGTGTGGTCCCGGCGGAGCTCGGAGTCGACGCGGCTCTCACCGGTGCCGCACTCCTCGGGGCGCGCCTGGTCGAGCGCGCGGACTGAGGTCGGGAGCGCCGCCTTCCCTCCCTGTGCGCGAGGCCGGTCCCCCTCTACAGTGGTGCCATGTCGCGCACCGTAGCCCCCGAATGGACTCAGATCGACCTGACGAGCCGTCGTGGCTCGTGGGGGCAGCGTGTCACGGCAGGGCTGCTGGTCGCGTCGGGCGTGATCGGCTTCGCCCTGAGTTTCACCGCGCTGTCGGAGTGGTGGTGGGAGCTGGCTCTGCTCGGCTTCGGCTGCCTGCTCATCGTGCTGCTGGGTATCGGCCTCTGGATCAACGCGGGCGTGAGCGCCGGCGAGACCGTCACCCTGAAGGAGTCGGGTGCCCGTGTGGACCTGCCGGTGGTCTCGGCGTTCGAGACCACCGACGAAGCGGTCCGCTACCAGCTGCAGCTGCGCCTGCCGGAACCCGCGGACGGACAGGCCGACGGGCGGGAATTCGTCGTGCACGCCTGCGGCTACCATCGGTGCGTCGAGGCTGCGCGTGCCGCGCCGGAATCCGTGCTGCCCGTGCTGCTCGACGCGAAGAATCGCACCTGGGGTGTCATCCACGGGTCCAACGAATCCTGAAACTCCCACCCCATCCTCAGGGTGAACGATATATCGTTGACTATCGTTCACCCCAGCAGGAGGTCATCATGAACAACGCATTCCCCTCCCACCCGTTCGGCGGCACCAGCGGCTCCGGGAACAACGGCGGACCCGGCGGGCTCTTTGGCGGCGCCGGCTTCGGCACGGGCCCCGGCGGCCCCGCATCCGCGATCTTCGAGGCGATGGACCAGCTTCGCAAGACCTTCGAGCCCCGCCCCTCCGGCGGCTCGCGCATGGCCCGCGGTGACGTCCGCACGGCCGTGCTCTCCCTTCTCGCCGAGAAGCCGATGCACGGCTACCAGATCATCAACGAGATCGCCGAGCGCAGCGGCGGCACCTGGAAGCCGAGTGCCGGCTCCGTGTACCCGACGCTGCAGCTGCTCGCCGACGAGGGACTCATCGAGGCCGAGGAGCAGAACGGCCGCAAGACCTACTCGCTCACCGAGGCCGGCCGTGCCGTCGCCGACGAGAGCTCCGAGACTCCGGCCCCGTGGGAGTCGTCCGGCAAGGACGGCAACCGCGACAACGCCCGGTTCAGCGCCCTTCCCAAGGCGGGCGTCGACCTCGCCGCCGCGGCAGCGCAGGTCGGTCGCAGCGGTTCGCCCGAACAGGTGCAGCAGACCATCGAGATCCTCGACGAGGCCCGCCGTAGGCTGTACTCGATCCTCGCGCAGGACTGACCGCGCAGTGCGGCATCGGGTGAGGGCCTGCGAGAGGACCACGCGATGACGGATGCTGCGGCACAGGGCGCCCACCGCGCCAGGTACCGCCGCATCGTGTCGTTCGCGGGCCGGGAGTTCCTGAAGATCTGGTGGTTCGAGCTCGTCCTCCCGCGCTTCGGGATGAGCGGTATCGCCGAACGCACGCGAGGGCAGCGGATGCAGACGTTCGCGCGTCGCTTCCATGTGCTCGCGGTCGAACTCGGAGGCCTCATGATCAAGGTCGGGCAGTTCATGTCGTCGCGCCTCGACGTGCTGCCGCCCGAGATCACGAAAGAGCTCGAGGGGCTGCAGGATGAGGTTCCGGCCGTGCCCACCGCGGCCATCCGCGCGCTCGCCGAGGCCGAACTCGGCATCCCGCTCGAACGCGCCTATGCCTGGTTCGACGACACCCCGGTCGCGGCGGCGTCCCTCGGCCAGGTGCACCGGGCCCGGCTCTCGGAGCTCGACGCGGCCGACACCGGACTCGACCACGTCGTGGTCAAAGTGCAGCGACCAGGGATCGATCAGATCGTCGCGGTCGACCTCGCCGCGCTCCGCCGCGTCGCCCGCTGGCTGACCCGCGTGCGCATCGTCGCCGATCGCGTCGATGCTCCCGCGCTGGTCGAGGAGTTCGCCGCGACGAGCCTCGAGGAGATCGACTACCTGCACGAGGCCGCGAGCGCCGAGCGGTTCCGCGAGAACTTCGCCGACGACCCGCGCGTGGCGGCTCCCGAGATCGTCTGGGAGCGGTCAACCCGTCGCGTGCTCACACTGTCCGACGTCACCGCGATCAAGATCAACGACACGGATGCTCTTCGCGCCGCCGGCATCGACCCGTCCGAGGTCGCGGCGGTGTTCGCCGAGGTCATGTTCGATCAGGTGTTCACCCACAGCTTCGTGCACGCCGACCCGCACCCCGGGAACATCTTCGTGACGCCCGTGCCGGCGACGGGTTCGGGGACGCCGGGCGGGCGGTTCCAGCTCACGTTCATCGACTTCGGGATGATGGCCGAGGTCCCCGACAGCCTCCGTGACGGATTGCGCACCCTCCTGATCGCGGTCGCCGGTCGCGACAGCCGGGGCCTCGTCGCGGCCGCGCAGGAGATCGGCGTGCTGCTGCCGTCGGCCGACACCAACGAGCTCGAGCGTGCTCTGAGCGCGCTGTTCGCCCGCTTCGGCGGCATGGGCTTCGCGGAGCTGAGCAAGGTCGATCCGCGCGAGTTCCGCGACTTCGCCGAGGAGTTCGGCGACATGGTGCGCTCGCTCCCGTTGCAGCTTCCCGAGAACATGCTGCTCCTCATCCGCGCGGTCTCGCTGACCTCGGGCATGTGCAGCGGGCTCGACCCGGCGTTCAACGTGTGGGATGCCGCGGAGCCCTACGCCGGACGCCTGCTGCGCGACGAGAGCGGCAACATCGTGCAGGCCTTCGCGGGCCAGGCCATGGACACGATGTCGACGACCTGGCGGCTGCCCGGCCGCATCGACCGGATCATCACCCGCATCGATGACGGCAATGTCTCGTTCGACACCTCGCGGCTCGAACGTCGCCTCGATCGGCTCGAGGGCATCACGCGACGCATCGCCTCGGGAGTGCTGTTCGCCGCACTGCTCGTCGGCGGGGCGCTGCTCGTCCCCTCGCTGCCGCCGCTGGGCATCACCCTGATCTGCGTCTCGGTCCTGCCCCTGCTGCACTCCGTCTTCGCCGGTGTCGGTCGCCGCGGTCCACGCTAGGCGCGGCACGCCCGGGAAACCCGGACCATTCGGCGTCCGAGCGGCGCGTCGAGCCCCGACGCGCCGCAGATCGCTCGGTTGGCCTGGGTTTTCGCACCTCACGCATCGGTATATCGCGTGACAGGATGGACTGCCATGGAGACCCCTGACGAGAAGCCACCCGTACGCTCCGCAGGAAGCACCCCGCAGCATCCCCGGACGGATGCCGTCGCCACGGGCGTGAACCGCCTCCCGGCCAAGGCCACCGAGGCCGCGAAGAAGATCGTCCGCGACATCGCCGCCGTCCCGCCGCGCAGCGTGCACCCGGCACTCGTGCCCGGCGTCTCGGTCGAGGAGACCGGCCGCACCTACCGCACGGACCCGCTCGTGTTCGGTGTCGCTCTGACGCTGGTCGTCGCCTTCATCGCGTGGGGTGTCTTCGCCGGCGATAACCTCTCCGGCACCACCTCGGCCGTCCTCGGCTGGGTCGTCGAGTACTTCGGCTTCTTCTTCACGACCATCGCGACCATCGTGCTGGTGTTCATGCTGTTCGTCGGCTTCAGCCGCTACGGGCGCATCCCGCTCGGTCGTGACGACGAAGAGCCGCAGTTCTCGATGTTCTCCTGGATCTCGATGCTGTTCGCCGCCGGCATGGGTATCGGGCTCGTGTTCTGGGGTGCCGCCGAGCCGCTGACGTTCTTCGAGAGCCCGCCGCCCGGCACCGTCGAGGCCAGCACGCTCGAAGCCATGCACACCGCGCAGACGCAGGTGCTCTATCACTGGGGCCCGCAGGCGTGGTCGTTCTACGCGCTCGTCGGCGGGGCCATCGCCTACGGCGCCTTCCGCCGCGGACGTACTCCGCTGATCTCGTCGATCTTCGCCCCGCTGCTCGGAGAGGGCCGCACCGCCGGGCCGCTCGGCCGCACCATCGACGTGTTCGCCATCATCGTCACGCTGTTCGGCACCGCGGCCTCCCTCGGCCTGGGCGCCCTGCAGATCGGACACGGCGTCGAGATCGTCAGCGGCGCGGGTCCGCTCGGCAACGGCGTGCTCATCGCGGTCATCGCCGTACTCACCGCGTGCTTCATCGCCTCGGCCGTGTCCGGGGTCTCGAAGGGCATCCGCGCGCTGTCGAACATCAACGCGGTGATGGCGCTCGTCCTCGCGTTCTTCGTGTTCTTCGTCGGACCGACGCTGCTGATCCTCAACGTCATCCCGTCCATCGCGGTGCAGTTCATCGGCGACCTGCCCCAGATGATCGCCCGTTCGGCGTCGCAGGGCGATGAGGCTCAGGCCTTCCTGTCGAGCTGGACGATCTTCTACTGGGCATGGTGGATCTCGTGGTCGCCGTTCGTCGGCATGTTCATCGCGAAGATCTCTCGCGGCCGGACGCTGCGGCAGTTCGTGTCGGTCGTCATCCTGGTCCCGTCGGCGATCTCGCTCGTCTGGTTCGCGATCTTCGGCTCGACCGCGATCCAGCAGCAGATGGACGGCGCCGGACTCATCGTGGATCCGCCGGAGGAAGTCCTCTTCGGAGTGCTCGAGAACCTTCCCTTCCCGCTGGTCACCAGCGTTCTGCTCATCCTGCTGATCTCGATCTTCTTCATCACCGGCGCGGACTCGTCGTCGTTGGTGATGGGCACGCTGTCGCAGCAGGGGCGTCCGGAACCCACGCGCTGGGTGACGATCGTCTGGGGCTCGCTCGTCGGCGTCATCGCCGCCGTGCTCCTCGTCTCCGGTGAGGAGGGGAGCGGGCTGAAGTCGCTGCAGAACGTGACGATCATCGCTGCGCTGCCGTTCGCGATCATCATGGCCTTCATGATGGTGGCTTTCATGAAGGATCTGCGCCGCGATCCGATGATCTTGCGCGACCGCTATGCGCGAGCCGCCGTGCGCCACAGCGTCATGTCGGGGCTCGAGGAGTACGGCGACGACTTCGCGCTCGTGCCGGTCGAGTACGACCACTCCGAGGACGATCTCGCCTGGATCGACGAGTCGACCGTGGACGAGACGCTCGCCGAGGTCTACGAGGCGGCCACCGAGGCGATCGACATCATCCCGCCCACCGAGGTGGATGCCGCGGTCGACGCGGCACTCGACGATCCGGCGACCGATCCGACGGCTGATCCGACGACGGATACGGACCGGCCGTGGGAGTCGTGACCCCCGGCGCTAGGAGTTCTCGGCCGTGCGGGTGATCCGCGACGCCATGCTCGCGAAGATCAGTCCGTGGAAGGGCAGCACGGCGAGCCAGTACAGGCGTCCGGTGAGCCCGCGCGGGAAGAAGATCGCCCGCTGCTCGTAGCGTGCGCCCGTATCGTGCGGGAGGGCGCGCAGCTCGAGCCAGGCCTCGCCGGGCACCTTCATCTCGGCGCGGAGGCGCAGCAGTCCGCCGCTCGCCGCCGACGATTCGGTCGCCGCTCCCGGTTCCTCGACCGCCTCGACGCGCCAGAAGTCGATCGCGTCTCCCACCCGCGCCAGCGTCTGGCTGCGCCGACCCCGCCGCAGGCCCACTCCGCCGACGACGCGATCCATCAGGCCGCGCACCGCCCACAGGAACCGTGACGAGTACCAGCCGTTCGCGCCGCCGATGCCGAGGATCACCGACCACAGCCGGTCGACGGATGCCGTGCTGACGAGCGTGCGGGAGTCGGTGAACACCGTGCGGCCCGCCCAGTCCGGGTCGCTCGGCAGCGGATCGCTCGGGGCGCCGGAGACCTCGGCATCCTGCCAGCTCGTCTCGATCGCGTCGGCGTCGACCCGTCCGAGAGCCAGGTCGACGGCCCGGCGGTACGGCGTCAGCCCGCCGTCGGGCCGCGGGATCAGTTCGTCGACCGCGTGGTCCTTCATGATGCACTCGTTCTGCAGCGACGCCACGAGCGGGCGGGCGATCGAGCGGGGAACCGGCGTCACCAGGTTCACCCAGTGCGAGGCGAGACCCGGCGTGAGCACGGGCAGCGCGGCGATCGCGCGTTGCGGCAGGCCCGCTTCGACCGCATAGCCGTTCATCATCTGCCCGTACCGCAGCACGTCCGGTCCGCCGATGTCGACCGCCCGGTTCACGGCCGCGTCGACACGGGCAGCGCCGAGCAGGTAGTGCAGCACGTCGCGCACGGCGATCGGCTGGATGCGGTTGCGCACCCACTTCGGCGCCGGC
>JAQZBG010000062.1 GCA_029239165.1 Microbacterium sp.
GGACTGCCAATCCCAGACGCACAGGGCGATGAAGGTGAAGAGTCCGAAGAGCACGCCGGAGACGAGCTCGTTCAGGCCTCCGTCGAGGAGCTCCTTGATCGAATCCAGGTCACTGGTCTGACGCGAGATGATGCGCCCCGAGGTGTACGACTCGTGGAACTCCAGGCTCAGGCGCTGGGTGTGCAGGAAGATCCGTTTGCGCAGATCCAGCAGCACCGCCTGCGTGAGCTTCGCGGCGATGATGACGTACCAGGCGATCAACACGGCCGCGAGGATGCCGGCGGCCAGGTAGATGCCGCCGATCATGAAGGTCGGCATCCAGTCGGCTTCGTCCAGCACCGCCGGCAGCGCACGGTCGAGGCCGATGCTGATCAGGATGGGACCGGCCACCTGCAGCGCGGTCGAGATGATGAGCACGGCGGCGGCCAGCACGATCTGCGGCTTCAGCGGGCGCACCAGCGATCCGAGCAGTCGCAGAGACCGGCGACGGATCTCCCTGCTCTCCTCGCGGGTGTATTCGGAACGATCCTCGTCCTGGGTTCCGGTGATGGCGCTCATCGCTGCACCTCCTTCTCGGTGATCGGGTCTTCGTCGGGGGCCTCGGCTCTACGGCCCTCGCGGACCTCGTCCTCGACCTCGACCTGCTCGTCACGGATGATCGGGATCGCCCCGGTCCGCGCCGCCTCCTCTGCCTCCAGGCTGGAGATCACGTGGCGGTAGTGCCGGCTCGTCTTCAGCAGCTCGGAGTGGGTACCCACCGCGGTCACGCGGCCGGCTTCCAGCAGCGCGACGCGGTCGGCGAGCGCGACGGTGGACGGACGGTGCGCCACGATCAGTGCCGTGGTCTCGGCGAGAACGTGCCGCAGTGCCTCCTCCACGAGCGCCTCGGTGTCGACGTCGAGCGCCGACAGCGGGTCGTCGAGCACGAGCACCTTCGGTGCCGCGGCCACTGCACGAGCGAGCGCGAGCCGCTGACGCTGGCCGCCGGAGAGGCTGAGCCCCTCCTCGCCGATCACGGTCTCGACGCCGTCGGGCAGCGAGTCCACGAACCCCGCCTGCGCGACGTCGAGCGCTTCGCGGAGCACGCGCTCCCCCTCTTCGCTGTGCACATCGAGATCGGCGCGGCCGAGCAGCACGTTCTCGCGCACGGTCGCCGAGAACAGCGTCGCGTCCTCGAACGCCATCGCGATGTGCCGGCGCAGCTCGGACAGCGGAAGATCGCGCACATCGACCCCATCGAGCGTGACTTTGCCGCCCGTCACGTCGTACAGGCGTGTGGGCAGCGTCGTGAGCGTCGTCTTGCCGCTGCCGGTGAGACCCACCAGCGCCATGGTCTCGCCGGGACGCAGCACCAGGTCGATGCCGTCGAGCAGATCGCGCTCGTTCGCACCGGCGTCCTGATACCGGAAGTGGGCGTTCACGAACGCGAGCTCCCCGCGCGGGTTCTCGATGTGCACCGGGTTCTCCGGGTCCGTGATGCTGTTGGTCTCGGAGAAGATGTCGAACACGCGGTCGGTCGCCGTGCGGGCATCGAGCATGAACGAGAACAGGAATCCGATCGACTCGATCGGCCAGCGCAGGACGACGGCCATCGCGAAGAAGGCGAACAGCTGCGCCTCGCCGATGGCATGGACGGAGATCAGCCAGATGCCCGAGATCAGGCTGAGCCCGAACGCGATCTGCGGCATCATGTCGAGCCAGAACCAGATCGACGCGATCGCGCGGGCCTTGCTCATCTCGGTCTCTCGCAGCGTCTCGGCCTGACGGCTGAAGCGGCTGAGCGCGTGCTTGCCGCGGCCGAACGCCTTCAGCACGCGGATGCCGTGCACGCTCTCCTCGACGCTGGTGGCGAGGTCGCCGGCCTGGTCCTGGCTGCGGCGGGTGAGCGCGCCGTAGCGCTTCTCGAACAGATAGCCGCGGATCCACAGCGGGATCGCCGTGACGAGGAAGATCGTGCCCAGCAGCCAGTGCCAGCGGAAGAGCAGCACCGATCCGATGATGATGGTGAGGACGTTGACGACGAGCAGCACGAGCCCGAACGCCAGCCAGCGACGGATGAGGCCGATGTCCTGCATCATGCGGCTGAGCAGCTGCCCGGAGCCCCACCTGTCGTGGAACGAGACCGGCAGCGTCTGCAGGCGCGAATACAGCTCCGTGCGCATCTTGTACTCGACCTCGGTCGAGGGGTTGAGCACGAACTGACGACGCAGCCACACCATCAGTGCCTCGCCGAGACCCAGGGCGAACACGGCGAGGGCACCCCAGATGATCGCGCTGAAGTCACCGGAGCGGACCGGGCCGCTGATGATCTGCTCGAGGACGATCGGAATCATCAGCGCGATGATCGCCGCGATGAGCGCGCTGGCAGCACCGCCGGCGAGCCGCCAGATGACGGGCTTCACGAAGGGCTTCAGCCGCCACAGTGCGGCCGGAGTGGAAAGAGTGGACGAGGGCGAGGGATTCTGCGCGGAAGGCGAGGAAGACATGTCTCTCAGACGAGTTTCGTGGGGAATGCGGTTGCGGAAGAGGACGGAGGCGAGAGCGGACTCACAGAGTCCGGCGTCCGACGAAGATGGGGCGGGGTGGCTCTAGGAGAGCGGACGCGCCGGGGTCGAGCCGAGAGCTGCGATCCGCGCGGTGGCGATCGTGATCATGGTGTCCTCCTCAGGGGCTCGGCTGTGTCGTCCGGTTGGCGCGACAGCCCACCAGCCTATTGCTGTGAACCAGCTGAACACAAGACGCATTCCCGATTTGTTCGGCGTCTTTCACGACGGCCCCGCGAAGGGTCCGCCGAGAAGGGCACCGGAAAGCGGGACGCGGGAAACGGTCAGGCGTCGGACGCGAGCTCCGTCCGGAGGAAGCGCTGCAGGTTGCCGCCCAGGACGGCGAGGATGTCGTCTTCCCGCCAGCCACGACGGACCAGAGCCTCCGTCACGAGCGGGAGCCCCGCCGGCCCCTCGAGGCCAGGGATGTAGCGGTCGGCGGGGACGCCCTCGATCGTCGTCTGCACACAGCACGGAGCGGTGGTGTCGGCGAGCACCTCACGGACGAAGTCGGGCCCCATCGCGACGTGCTCGATCCCACCGACCGAGGCCACTCGCTCGAAGTGATCGATCAGGGTGTCGATCGTGTACTCGCTTTCGTGCAGATACGGCGCGAAGAAATTGACGCACACCACTCCGCCGCTCTCCGCGACCCCGGCGATCTGCGCGTCCGTGAGGTTCCGGTGGTGGTCGAACAGCGCGCGCACCGAGGAATGGGTCGCCAGGACCGGGCGCGTGGCGAGTTCGAGCACGTGATCGACACCGCCGGCACCGAGATGGCTGATGTCGAAGAGCATGCCGATGCGTTCCATCTCCGCGAGCGCTCGGATGCCCGTGCGCGTCAGCCTGCTTCCCGCGGCGTCTTCCCCGCTGCCGTCGGCGAAGGCACTGCGTCCGAAATGCGCGACCGACCCGATACGGACCCCGAGCCTGTGCACGGTCTCGAGCAGCTCGACGTCGTCGGCGATGCCGGGCATACCCTCCAGCGCGAGCACCAGCGCGATGCGGCCGTCACCGATCACGCCGTCGATGTCATCTCCGTCGCGGCACAGTCCGACGGCGTCCGCGTTGCTCGCCGCCAGCCGGTGGGCCGCCTCGATCATGCGGAGCATGCGACGCAGGGCACCCTCCGGCCGGTACACGTCGTCGATGAACACGGGCAGGATCTGCAGGTCGACGCCGCCCTCCTGCAGCTGCGGGAGCCACTGGGCGCGGAAGTAGGCCGACCACTCGTCCGCCGGCCGGGTGGCCACCGAGCACAGCAGATCGTTGTGGGCGTCGGCGACGACGGCGCGGCGGTGGAGGACGAGTGCATCGTTGGCGGTCACGGCACGAGCCTATGGCCGCATCGGAGGGGATGCTTCGTCGGCTGACACCAGGACGACGTCCTGTCGTGGTGCCCGCGACTCAACCCGCGACGCTCTCGCGGGCGAGGAGGCGCTCCTTCACTCCCAGTCCCCAGGCGAAGCCGCCGAGGCTGCCGTCGGTGCGCAGCACGCGGTGGCACGGCACGAACAGCGCCGGGGCGTTCCGCGCACAGATCGAAGCGGCGGCGCGGACGGCGTTCGGGTTGCCGAGCCGGGCCGCGAAACCGGTGTAGGTGAGCGGTGCCCCGGGTTCGATCACCCGCAGCGCCGACCACCCCGCGAGCTGCAGCACGGTGCCCGTCTGTTTCACCGCGACCGCGTCGATCGCGGACAGGTCGCCCGCGTAGAACGCCAGTGCGGCGTCCGCGGCCTCTGTCTCGCCCTCGCGGAACTTCTCGGGGCGGTGCGCCGGCGCCAGTCGCCCGAGGATGGACTCCACGTGTGAGGTCCACCCCGACGACAGCACCCGCTGACGCTCGTCGGCGAGGATCGTGAACGCCCCGTCCGGGGTCTCGATGGTCTGGATGAGAGCGGTCATGAGGTCTCCTTCGATGTCGTGGGAGCCGCGCCGACGGCGCGAGCGGTGGTCGTTGCGCGCCGAGGCCCCGCCGGGCGCACCGGAGCGGCGCGCCAGAGATGGGCACTCAGATAGCTGCGCCACGGTGCCGTGCGTTCCGCCCAGGCTGTGAGCGGTCTGGCCTCCCCGGGGAGTCCGGAGGCCGCAGCCCCCGCACGCAACGCGACGTCGCCGGGGAGCAGGATGTCGGGGTCGCCGAGCACGCGCATACGCACGTAGTCGGCCGTCCATGGGCCGATGCCCGGCATCGCGAGGAGCGCGGCGCGCTGCTCGTCGCCGTCATCGCCGACCGTGAGTGTCAGCGAGCCATCGGCGAGGGCGGCGGCCGCGCCGGTGATCGCACGGATGCGGGCGGCGGGTCCGCGCAGCACCTCGGCACCGCGTTCGGCGATCGCAGTCATCGTGGGGAAGAGCAGGCCCTGCTCGGTGCGCTCGCCCAGTGCCTCCGTGAGCGCGATGAGGGCCGTGCGGGCGGCGACCACGGTGATCTGCTGCCCGATCATGGCGCGGATGAGCATCTCGTGCGGGTCCGCGGATCCGGGAACTCGGATGCCGGGAGTGCGAGCCACGAGTGGGGCGAGTTCCGAGTGCGCCGAGAGAGCCTCGTCGATCGCCAGCGGGTCGGCATCGAGGTCGAAGATGCGTCGAACCGTCGCGACCAGCGGCGCCAGATCGCCGAGGCGAGCGACCCGGGCGCGCAGGTGCAGACGCTCCGTCGCATCCTGACTCACCTCGAACCAGGCGGGACCGCCCGCCATCCGCAGGTGCCGGGAGAACGACGTCGCCGTGGTCTCTTCGACGCCGGGCACGGCGCGTGCCGCCATCCAGGTGAAGATGCCGCTCGCGTCGAGCGGACCGCGGTACGGCAGGACGAGGTCGATCGCCCCCGGAGCCGCGGATGCCGGCAGGCGCCGACGCGCCCTGAGCTCACCGGGGGTGAGTCCGAAGACCTCGCGGATCGTGTCGTTGCACTGGCGGATGCTGGCGAACCCCGCGGAGAAGGCCACGTCGGAGATGGGCATGTCCGTGCCGACGAGCAGCATCCGTGCGGTGTGCGCGCGATGCGCCCTGGCGAGGGCGAGCGGCCCGGCACCGAGTTCGGTGGTCAGGAGTCGGGTGAGGTGTCTGCTCGAGTATCCGAGGCGCGCGGCGAGCCCCGGGACGCCCTCGCGCTCCACGACGCCGTCGGAGATGAGACGCATGGCTCTGGCCGCGACGTCGCCGCGGATGTCCCACGCCGGAGACCCCGGGGCTGCTTCGGGCAGACAGCGCTTGCACGCACGGTACCCCGCCTCATGAGCGGCCGCACTCGTCGGATAGAAGGTCACGTTCTGCGGCTTGGGCGTGCGTGCGGGGCAGCTCGGACGGCAGTAGATCCCGGTCGAGCGGACGGCCGTCACGAACTGCCCGTCGAAGCGGGTGTCGCGCGCGCTGATCGCACGGTAGCGCTCGTCGAAGTCGATCACGGGGAAGCTCATGCCTCCACCCTGCCACGCACCACCGACCTCGACTGGCGGAAATCGGACATCGCTGTGGTCGGGTCCCCACAGGGCTGCCGGCTCAGCCGCGGAGGTAGATCGTCGCCGTTTCGGTGAAGAACTCCCTGGCCGCCGCGCCCTGCTCCTTGGGGCCGAGTGCACTCGATCCGCTGCCGCCGAAGGGGACGTGCAGGTCGGCGCCGGCCGAGGCCGAGTTCACGTGGACGACGCCGACGCGGATGTCCTCGATCGCGGTGAGCGCCGCAGCGAGCCCCGTGGTGAAGACGGCGGTGGAGAGTCCGTACTCGCTGTCGTTCACGAGCGCGATGCCCTCGGCGGTCGATGAGACCCGTCGGACCCCGATCACCGGGCCGAACAGCTCGTCGGTCCACAGCTCACCCGGCGCCGCCTCGTCGAGCTCGAAGATGGACGGAGGGATGAAGTACCCCTCGGCGAGCGCGCCGTCGGAATACGGCTCGGGAGCGATGACCGCCTTCGCGGAGGATCGGGCGCGGACGAGTGCGGCAGCCACGCGGTCACGGGCGCCGGCGTCGACCACCGGCCCCACCTCCACACGTTCGTCCTGCGCGTCGCCCACGACCATCCGCTCGGTACGGATCGCGAGTCGCCGCAGGAACTCATCGGCCACCGCCTCGTGCACGATCACGCGCGAGGTCGCCGTGCACTTCTGCCCGGCCGCGCGGAACGCTCCGATCGCCACCTGCTCCACCGCCACGTCGAGATCCGCGTCGGCCAGCACGAGCGCGGCGTTCTTGCCGCCGAGCTCGCCTTGGAAGGGGATGCCGCGTGCCGCGAGCTGTGCGGCGATGATGCGTCCGACCTTCGTGGAGCCGGTGAACGTCACGGCATCCACCTCCGGGTGCGACACGATCGCCTCCCCGACGGCGGCGGTTCCGTTCACGAGGTTCAGGACGCCGCGGGGCAGCCCGGCCTGCTCGAGCGCCTCGGCGAAGCGCATCGCGAGCACCGGGACGAAGGTGGCGGGCTTCCAGACCACCGTGTTCCCCCAGACGAGGGCCGGGGCGAGCTTCCACGCGGGGATGGAGATCGGGAAGTTGAAGGGGGTGATCGCCCCGATCACGCCGACCGGCCGGCGGATCACGAGGATCCGCTCCCCCGGGCTCGGCGACTCGAACAAGCCGCCGCTCTGGCGCTCGACCTCCTGCGCATGGAAGCGGAGGATGTTGGCGGCGTGCCCGGTCTCGCCGATCGCCTCGACGAGGGTCTTCCCCTCCTCGCGTGCGAGCTGACGCCCCCACTCCTCGCGGTGGGCCTCGATGATGTCGGCCGCGCGCAGCAGGATGGCGGCACGCGAGCGCGCGGGGGTCCGACGCCACCCGTCGAACGCTGTGCGAGCTGCCGCGTAGGCGCGGTCGACGTCCGCGTCTGACGCCCCCGGGCCCTCGCCGACGATGTCGTCCGGCCGACTCGGGTTCACATCGACGAGTCGGTCGCCCGCCCCCTCGACCCAGCTGCCGTCGATGAAGTGGCGGATGTCGAACGTGGTGGTCATGATGCTCCCTCGGAGGCGGTGCTGCGGAAGGCGGAGAAGCCGGTGATGTGGGCGCCGAGGACGAGCGTGTGGACCTCGTCGGTGCCCTCGTACGTGCGCACGGACTCGAGGTTCGCCGCGTGGCGCAGCGGCGAGTAGTCGCCGGAGATCCCGTTGCCGCCGAGGATCGTCCGCGCTTCCCGGGCGATCGCGATCGCTGCACGGGTGTTGCCGAGCTTGGCGACGGAGATCTGGTGCGGCTGGAGCCTGCCGGCATCCTTCAACCTGCCGAGCCGCAACGCGACGAGTTGCGCCTTCTCGATCTCGACGGCCATGTCGACGAGCTTCTGCTGGGTGAGCTGGAACGCTCCGATCGGCTGGTTGAACTGGATGCGCGTCTGCGAGTACGACAACGCCGTGGCGTAGCTGTCGCGGGCGGCGCCGATCACCCCCCAGCCGATGCCGTAGCGCGCCTCGTTCAAGCACGAGAAGGGGGCGCGCAGCCCCCTGGCCTCCGGCAGCTGGGCATCCGCGGGAAGCCGCACGTCCGTCAGGGTGATGTCGCACTGGATCGAGGCCCGCATCGACAGCTTCGGGGCGATGGGGGTCGCCACGAACCCGGCGGTGTCGGTCGGGACGAGGAACCCGCGCACCCCCTCGTCGGTCTGCGCCCAGATGATGGCGACCTGCGCGATCGAGGCGAGGCCGATCCAGCGCTTGGCCCCGTTGAGCACCCAGCCGTCGCCGTCCCGTCGGGCGAACGTCGTCATGCTCGACGGGTCCGAGCCGGAGTTCGGTTCCGTGAGGCCGAAGCAGCCGATCACCTCGCCTCTGGCCATCCGCGGAAGCCACTCCTGCTTCTGCTCTTCGCTGCCGTGCTTATGGATCGCGCTCATGGCGAGGGATCCCTGCACCGAGACGAAGGTGCGCAGCCCCGAGTCGCCCGCCTCGAGCTCCATGGCTGCGAGCCCGTACTCGACAGCGCTCCGACCGCCGCAGCCGTATCCGTCCAGATGCATGCCCAGCACGCCGAGTTCGGCGAGTTCGGGGACGAGTTCTGTCGGGAAGACGGCCCGGTCGTACCAGTCGGCGATGTGCGGACGCACTCTCGCGTCGACGAACGCCCGCACGCGGTCGCGCGTCGCCCGCTCCTCCTCGCTGAGCAGCTCGTCGAAGTCGAGGAGATCGGGAACGGTGCTCATGCGGCGGCCTCCTCGGCGGCGACGGAACGGATGGACGCGACGAGGATCTCCAGGCCCGCGTTCAGGACGGGCTCCTCGATCACGAGGGGCGGCAGCAGCCGGATGACGTTGCCGTGCGTGCCGCACGTGAGCGCCAGGACGCCCGCCGCATGGCAGGCCGCCGCGATCCGCTGCGCGAGGTCGGGTCTCGGGGCCAGGGTGCTCGGATCCGCGAACTCGACGGCCATCATGGCTCCGCGTCCGCGAACCTCGACGACGGCATCGATCTCGGTGAGCAGCGGTTCGAGGTGCCGACGGATGGTCTGTTCGATGCCGACGACCCGCGGCAGGAGGCCCGGCTCGTCGAGAGCGTCGAACACCGCGAGTGCGGCCGCGCAGGCCAACGGGTTCCCCGCGTAGGTGCCGCCGAGACCGCCGGGGTGCGCGGCATCCATGATCTCCGCACGTCCGGTCACCGCGCTCAACGGCAACCCGCCGCCCAGCGCTTTGGCGGTCAGCGTGATGTCTCCGACCACGCCTTCATGCTCGCTCGCGAACAGCTGTCCGGTACGCCCCAGCCCGGACTGGATCTCGTCGACGACGAGGACGATCCCGTGCTCGTCAGCGATACGGCGGAGACCGGCGAGGAAACCCGGCGCGGGGACGACGAAACCGCCCTCGCCCTGGATCGGTTCGACGACCAGTGCGGCGAAGTGCTCGGGACCATGCTCGACGATGAGGCGTTCGACCTCGGCGAGCGCGGACTCTGCCCCTTCTCCGCGCAGCGGGTTCGCATTGCGCGCGCGCACCACGGCGTCGGGGAACGGCCCGAAGGACGTCTTGTACGGGTGCTCTTTGGCCGTCATCGCCATCGTGAGGAGCGAGCGCCCGTGGTAGGCCTCGTCGATGACGAGTACGGCGGGGCGGCCGGTGTGGGCGCGAGCGATCTTCACAGCGTTCTCCACCGCCTCGGCGCCGGTGCTGAACAGAGCGGTGCGTTTCTCGAAGTCACCGGGGGCGTGCTCGTTGAGCCACTCGGCGACGCGCACGAAGCCCTCGTACTCGGTCACCATGAAGCACGTGTGCGTGAAGAGCTCCAGCTGCGCGGCGACGTTGGCGCGCACCTGCGCGTTCGCGGCCCCCACGCTGGTCACGGCGATGCCGGACGCGAGATCGATCAGGGTGTTCCCGTCGACGTCCTCGAGCGTCGAGGTGCCGGCTCGCGCGATGAAGACCGGGAGGGTGATGCCGAACCCGGCCGCGACCGCGGCTTCGCGCTGGGCGTGGAGCTCGCGCGACCGCGGTCCGGGGATCTCGGTGCGCAGGAGGGGAACTGTCGTCATGGGAACGACGCTAGAAGGTGCACGGCCACTCCCGAGGAACACTTCGCCCAGTCTTGGCAAGATCACTGTGCATCGCGCACACTGGGGACATGGTGTCCCTCGGTGAACTCGTGCGCACGGCCGGCAGCTCCCTGCGTCCTCTCGCTCCTTTCGATGCCGCACGCACGATCACCGGGGTGCACGTGTCGGAGCTCGACGATCCCGGCCGCTATCTGGAGGGCGGCGAGCTGCTGCTCACCACCGGCATCCCGCTGCACGGCAGGCCGGTCGACTCGTACGTCGACAGACTCGGGGCACAGGGGATCGGCGCGATCGGGATCGGACTCGGCGAGGGATGGGACGATGCGCCCGCCACCCTGGTCGAGCGCTGCCGCGCGGTCGGGATCCCCGTGTTCGCCGTGCCGGACGGCGCGCCGTTCCTCGATGTGTCTCGAGCGTTCTGGTCGATCACGGGTCGCAGCGGCCAGGACGAGGCGCTGCGCACCGCCCACGCGCACACCCGGTTGGTCCAGGCCGCGACCGGAGCTGATCCGATCACCGGAATCGTCCGCCAGATGGCGCAGGCCATCGGCGGATGGGTGGCGTGGCTGCCCTTCGATCCGGGGGCGTCGGGCGGGACGCTGCATCCGGCCTCGCTGGTGGGACTGCTGCCGGCGGTCCGGGCGGATGTCGAGAGATCGCTCCTGCTCTCCGGCGTGGAGGCCGCCTCGTTCGTGTCCCAGGGCTCGGTCGTGATGGCCCACGCGGTCACCGACGGCGAGCGTACGCGCGGTGCCCTGGCGCTGGGAGCCGGCAGGCCGCT
>JAQZBG010000471.1 GCA_029239165.1 Microbacterium sp.
GCGACCGCGGCGAGGGTGCCGCTCACCGCCTCGTAGGAGGCGAGCGATCGCCCGGCGGCTGTCGCTGCACGACGGGACGTGTCGCTCGCGGCGACGTAGCGTCGCACGGCTTCCTCGCGCGCCCCGATGCCCACGAGCACCCGGAAGCCGCTCATGAAGTCGGCCGCGACCGCCCCGGCCTCGGTCGCCGCATGCTGCTCGGCGAAGCCGCGACGCTCCAACGGACGCGAGACGACCTGCATCACGAACATCATCGCGATGGTCGAGCCGAACACCACGAGCGTCGCGACGGGCGAGATCACCAGCATCGCGAGCCCGGCCCCGACGATCGCGGCGATCGTCGAGCACTGCTGCGCGACCGACCAGGCGACTCCGGCCACGCGGTAGGTGTCCGAGGTGACGAACGTGAGCGCTTCGCCCGGAGTGACCGCGCGCCGGGACAGCCGGGGGCGCAGCATCCGCGACAGCGTGAGGTGTCGCAGCGCCTGCTCGCCGTAGCCGTAGATCGAGACCATGAGCCGGGAAGCCGCCTGGTAGCTCGCGGTCAGCACGACGAAGGTGCCCACCAGCACGCCGAGCCAGAGCGCGAGGGCCGACGGGTCGGCAGGCAGCACGGCGCGGTCGATCGTCGCGCCGATGAGGACCGGGATCGTCGCCTCGGCGAGGGAGTGCACGATGAGCAGTGCGGTCGCGCCGGCGAGGGCGATCCCGCGTCCCTCGGACTTCAGCGCGATCCCGAACAGCCTCCGCGGGGTGGCCGTCACGGTGTCCGCCGACCGAGAGGCAATACCAGCGGCGTTCCCGAGACCGGATCGGTGATCACTTTGCAGGGCAGGTCGTACACGGCCTGCACGAGCTCGGCGGTGATGATCTCTCGCGGGTCGCCCTGCGCCACGATGGCCCCGTCGCGCATCGCCACGAGGTGTGTCGCGTAGCGGGCGGCGTGATTGAGGTCGTGCAGCACCGCGACGAGTGTCGTTCCGTCGCGGTGCAGGTCGGCGAACAGCTCCATCAGGTCGATCTGGTGCGCGATGTCGAGGAAGGTCGTCGGCTCGTCGAGCAGCAGGTGCTTGGTCTGCTGGGCGAGGGCCATCGCCACCCACACCCGCTGCCGCTGGCCTCCGGAGAGTTCGTCGACCAGGCGTCGCGACAGGTCGGTGACGCCGGTTGCGGCCATCGCCTCGGACACCGCGCGCTCGTCGGCGCTGCTCCACGTGCGCATCGCGCTCTGGTGCGGGAACCGACCGCGGCCCACGAGGTCGGCGACGGTGATGCCGTCGGGCGCGATGGACGACTGCGGCAGCAGCCCGAGCTTGCGGGCGGCCTCCTTCGGCTTGAGCGAGCGCAGCTCATCGCCGTCGAGCAGCACCGCACCCGTGGTCGGGCGCAACAGCCGAGCGAATCCGCGCAGCAGGGTCGACTTTCCGCACGCATTCGGTCCGATGATGATCGTGAACGAGTTGTCCGGAACCTCGAGCGTGAGGTCGGAGATGATGGCGGTCTCTCCGTAGCCCAGCGTGATGTCGCGGGCCAGCAGCGAAGCGGTCATGGGTGTTCCTTTCAGGTGCGGCGCGCGTACTGGGCGGCCAGCAGCCAGGCGAGGTAGATGCCGCCGACGGACACCGTCACCACGCCGACCGGCACGGCGACGAGCTGAGCGACGGTGTCCGACACCACGACGAGGGCGGCGCCGGTCAGCATCACGGGCACCGTGCCCATCGGGGTGTTCGAACGCGTGAGGCGCTGTGAGATCTGCGGGGCCGCGAGGGCGATGAAGGAGATGGGTCCGGCGGCGGCGGTGACGAGGGCGACCAGGGCCACCCCGAGCACCATGGCCGTGAGGCGGGTGCGGCCGGGGCTGATGCCGAGAGCAGTGGCGGCGTCGTCGCCCATCTCGAGCACCGGGAGCGTGCGGGCGAGGGGAAGGGAGAGCACGGTCACGGCAGCGAACACGATCGCGGCCGGGATCAGCTGGTCGAAGCCGAGCGAGGCGAGCGAGCCGGCCCCCCAGGTCGCGGCCATCATCGCCTTCTCGACGCTGACCGAGATGAGGATCCACGACGTGAGCGATCCGAGTCCCGCCGAGACGCCGATGCCGACGATGATGAGGCGGAACGACGACATCGTGTTCTTGTTGGCCAGCGCGTAGACGAGCAGCGCGGTGAGCAGCCCGCCGACGAGTGCTCCCGCCGCCTTGAGCATGTAGGTGTTGAGCTCGAGCACGATCATCACGAGTGTCACGCCGAACTGGGCGCCGATCCCGAAGCCGATGATGTCGGGGGAGCCGAGCGGGTTGCGGGTGAGGGACTGGAAGATGCCGCCGGCGAGGGCCAGCGCCGCTCCGCACAGCACCGCGAACAGGACACGTCGACGATCGCGCGGATGACCGAGGGGAAGTCCACCTCGTAGGCGCCGAGGGTCATGGAGGCGAGGCCTGCCCCGACGATGACCACGACGAGCACGATGCTCACGACGACGGCGCGCACGGGGATGAGCGCGGCGATGCGCGCGGTCTCGATCCGGATCAGGCGGCGCCCGTGATCGACCGGCGCGAACTCGGCGTGTGACGAGTCGATGGCGGGCAGGGTGACCGGCTTCTGGTCGATGCTCACAGTCCGCTCACCCGCTTCCGGCGCACGAGGATGATCAGGATCGGTGCCCCGAGGAG
>JAQZBG010000063.1 GCA_029239165.1 Microbacterium sp.
TCGAGATCTCGCACGCCGACGAGTCCACGCTGACGATCAGCGAGGTCGATACCGCTCTCGAGACTCTCGCCACGACCTCCGGTTCCGGCTCCGCGGCCGTCCGCACCGGCATCCTCGTCGATCTCGCCTCGCGTGCCACGCCGTCGGAGTGGGACTTCGTGGTGCGCGCGATGCTCGGCGAGCTGCGCACCGGCGCGTTGTCGGGCGTGCTCCTCGACGCGATCGCCCGCGCAGCCGACCGTCCGGCGGCCGTGGTCCGACGCGCAGCGATGCTCTCGGGCGACCTCGGGGAGGCCGCGCGCATCGCCCTCGCAGGAGCGCCGGGCGACCTCGAAGCGGTCGGCCTGCAAGTGGGGCGTCCGGTCCTGCCGATGCTGGCGTCGACGGCGGCGAGCGCGTCCGAAGCGCTGCAGGCCACCGGGGAAGCGTCCGTGGAATACAAGCTCGACGGCGCACGCATCCAGGTGCACCGCCACGGCGACGAGGTCGGCGTCTACACCCGGAGCCTCGCCGACATCACGCACCGCGTGCCCGAGATCGTCGAGATCGTACGATCACTGCCCGCAGACGACCTGATCCTCGACGGCGAGACGCTGTCGCTGGATGAAGACGGCGGGCCGCGCCCGTTCCAGGAGACCATGTCGCGGTTCGGCGCCGACGTGTCGCGGGAACTCGTGCTGCGGCCCTGGTTCTTCGACGTGCTGCACATCGACGGACGCGACCTGCTCGACGAACCGCTCTCCACCCGGTTGGCCGAACTGGAACGCGTGGCCGGTGAATGGCGGATGCCCGGCATCGTCACGGCCGACGCGGATGCCGCCGAGCAGCTGTCCCGTGAGGCGCTCGCCGCCGGGCACGAGGGGGTCGTGGTCAAGGCGATCGATGCGCCCTACGCGGCCGGTCGTCGGGGCAAGTCGTGGGTCAAGGTCAAGCCGGTGCTGACCTTCGACCTCGTGGTGCTGGGTGCGGAGTGGGGGTCGGGGCGACGGCGTGGCTGGCTCTCGAACCTGCACCTGGGGGCGCGCGACCCCGAAGGAGAGTTCGGCGACCCCGGCGGATTCGTCATGGTGGGCAAGACGTTCAAGGGGCTCACCGACGAGCTCCTGCGCTGGCAGACCGAGCAGTTCCCCGAGCACGAGACCCACCGCACGGCATCCACGGTGTTCGTGCGCCCCGACATCGTCGTGGAGATCGCGATCGACGGCGTACAGCACTCTCCGCGGTATCCGGGTGGCATCGCGCTGCGCTTCGCCCGTGTGAAGGGCTACCGGTCGGACAAGTCCCCGGCGGAGGCCGACACGATCCAGGCGCTGCGGTCCCTGCTGCGCGGGTGATCCGCGCGGTTCCCGTTCACGCCGAGGGCGCGAGCCCCAGGTCCTCTTCGCGGACGGTGCCCTGGAACGACCACGGGAAGTTGATCCACAGATCGGTGTCCTTCCAGGCGAAGTCGGGTTGGATGATCGTCGAAGGCTTGGTGTAGATCGTGACCGACCGGACGTCGGCGCCCTTCTCCTGCAGCAGCTGCACGGCCAGCGCGAGGGTGCGGCCGGAGTCGGCCACATCGTCGACGAGCAGCACCCGGCGCCCGTCGAGGTAGGCCATGTCGAGCTCCGGCGGAAGCACCTCGGGCGCATCGAGCACGGTGCCGATCCCGGTGTAGAACTCGACATTGATCGCACCGCAGTTCTTCGCGCCGAGGCCGTACGCGATGGCGCCGGCCGGCAGCAGTCCGCCGCGGGCGATCGCCACGACCACCTCCGGCTCGAAGCCCGAGGCGAGGATGTTCCGCGCCAGCTCTCGTGTCGCCGCTCCGAAGCCGTCCCAGGTCAGTGTCTCGCGCTCGAGCGCCGCATCCGTCATCTCTGCATTCTCCCGCATCCTGGTATGCACTCTCGCCGCTAGACTGAGCGGGTCCGGCCCGGCCGGTGCCTGAAAAAGAGGCACGAAGCACTTCGCGAAGACGCGGAGGCGAGACACATACGGATCCGCAGTTCCTCCGTCCCTGTCTCGAAAGGCTTTCGCATGCCCACCGTCTCCGCGCACGTCGCTCTCACCCTCGCTCAGCACATCGACTCCGTCTTCGGCGTGATGGGCAACGGCAACGCCTACTTCCTCGACGCGATCGAGACGCAGACGGATGCCTCCTTCACGGCCGTCCGCCACGAGCAGGGAGCCGTGGTCGCCGCCGACGCACACTTCCGCGCTTCCGGGCGCATCGCCGCCGGCACCTCGACCTACGGCGCCGGGTTCACCAACACGCTGACCGCCCTGGCCGAGGCCGTCCAGGCGCACGTCCCGCTCGTGCTCGTGGTGGGCGATGAGCCCACCTCCGGTCCGCGCCCGTGGGATGTCGACCAGATCGCCCTCGCCTCCGCCGTCGGTGCCCGCACGTATACGGTCGGTCGCGCGGATGCCGCCGCAACGACGGTCATCGCCATCGAGCACGCTCTGACCTACCGGGTCCCTGTCGTCCTCGCGATCCCCTACGACGTCGCGGCGCTCGAAGCAGGCGAGGTCCCCGCAGCTCCTTCGCCGCGGGTTCCGGCTCCGCTTGCGCCGCGTGGCGAGTTCGCCGAGGGGATGCTCGACGTCATCGCCGAGTCTCTGCGCACGGCCCAGCGCCCGTTCCTCCTGGCCGGCCGCGGGGCATGGCTCTCCGGCGCCAGCGCAGCGCTGGGCGAGCTCGCGGCGGCCACCGGAGCGGTGACGGCCTCTTCGGCCCTCGGCCGGGGCGTCTTCCCCGAGACGCAGTACGACCTGGGCGTCACCGGCGGCTTCGGTGCGGACGGCGCGATGGAGCTCGTCCGCACGGCCGATGTCGCCGTGGTGTTCGGCGCCTCCCTGAACCAGTTCACGATGCGGTTCGGCGAGCTGTTCGCGCCGGGGACGAAGGTGTTCCAGATCGACATCGCCCCCGCAGCCACCCATGCGCACGTCGGCGGCTTCGTGCGCGCCGACGCCCGGCTGGCCGCGGAAGCCCTCGTGGCCCGACTCGGTGCGTCCGAGCCGACGACCCCCTGGCGGGAGAGCGTCGACGTCGCGGCGGCGCGGGCGTACGAGGCCGGTGACGACCTCGCCCCCGACGGTCGCCTCGACCCGCGATCGGCCGCGCGTCGTATCGCGGAGCTTCTCCCCGAGGACCGCATCGTGGTGTCCGACGGCGGCCACTTCATCGGCTGGGCGAACATGTACTGGCCGGTCGCCGCCCCTGATCGCATGATGATGATCGGCACCGCGTTCCAGTCGATCGGACAAGGCTGGCCGAGCGTCGTCGGAGCTGCCTTGGCCAGACGCGGATCGACCGTGGTCCTCACCTCGGGCGACGGCGGCGGACTCATGGCGATCGCCGACCTCGAATCGGCTGTCCGCGCAGCCGGCGGCCGAGGCATGGCCGTCGTCTGGAACGACGCGGCCTACGGCGCGGAGGTGAACCTGTACGGGCTGAAGGGGCTCGCTGAGGGTCCGATGCGCATCCCCGAGGTGGACTTCGCCGCGTTCGGAGCCGCCGTCGGAGCCGAGGGTGTGGTGGTACGCACTCTCGCCGACCTCGACCGTCTCGACACCTGGGCTGCGGAGGATGCCTCCACCCGCCGCTTCCTGCTCCTCGACCTGCGCATCTCCGGGGATGTCATCGCGCCGTATCAGCAGGAGATCATCCGCGTGAACTCCTGAACTGCGCCCCGCGCATCGGAATACCTCGGCGACGGAAGCCGCCTGGCAGACTCGGATGATGCCGGGTCTCCATCACATCGAATTGTGGATCGCCGACCTCGGTGCGGTGCGCACAGAGTGGCGCTGGCTCCTGGACCGCCTCGGCTTCACGCTCGACAGCGAGTGGTCCAGCGGTGAGTCCTGGGCGGCGGGCGGGACCTACCTCACCCTCACGACCTCGCCGAACCTGTCGGATGCCGCACACGACCGGCGTCGCGCCGGGCTCAACCACCTGGCTTTCCACGGTGGCGAACCCGCTCACGTGGATGCGCTGATGGCCGAGGCCCCCGCGTACGGCTGGTCCCCGCTCTACGCCGAGCGGTACCCTCACGCGGGCGGCTACCAGCACTACGCCGGGTGGCTGGAGAACGCTGCGGGATTCAAGGTCGAGGTGGTCGCCGACGCCGCGTCGACACGGACACCGGCGGCCACCGCCGATTAGCCCTGAGCGCCGTAGTCGGGCAGCTCCTGCAACGTCCAGCTGTTGCCGTCGGGGTCGTCGAAGGACACGAACCGCCCCCAGTCCATGTCCTCCACGCCTCGGGCTTCGACGCCGAGACCCTGCAGATGCGCCAACGCCTCATCGGCGTCCGGCACCACGACCTGGATCGTATTCTGCTGCCCCGGCTCGAGATCGATGCCGAGGCCGGTACCGAAGGCGATCGAGCAGGCCGACCCCGGCGGAGTCATCTGCACGAACCGCAGCCCCTCGACCGGTGTCTGATCCCAGTCGGCGTTGAAGCCGATCTTCTCGTAAAAGGCCTTCGACCGGTCGACATCCGAGACCGGAACGAAGATGAGTTCGATCTTCCAATCCATCACGCACTCCTCCTGTCGGGCGCCGTCGCCCGTCGGCGTCCACGGTACGCGCGGCCACCGACTTCGCACCAGAGCGATGGACGCATCCGGAACCCGCTGAGCGTCGGTGGAACCGCACCGACCGGTGACCGATACTGGTCGGGTGACGCGACGTCGAGAACGGGACCGAATGCAGCTGATTCTGGACGCACTCCGCGGGAATCGTGACGACGCCCCCGCGCGTCGTCTGATCGAGGCGTTCGGCGCCGACCCGGTGGAGACGACCGCGCGCCGGATCGGCGAACCGGCGGTGTTCTCCC
This sequence comes from Microbacterium sp., assembly GCA_029239165.1. GTDB lineage: Bacteria > Actinomycetota > Actinomycetes > Actinomycetales > Microbacteriaceae > Microbacterium. The sequence goes on from JAQZBG010000063.1 coordinate 4,830, forward strand.
GGCATCTGCGATTCGCATCGGGCGGCGAGATCGTGCTGCACGATGACGCGGTCATCGCCGTGATCCTGCACCTCACCGCCAACCCGTTCACTCCGCGAGGACTCGACGCGGCCGAGTGGATTCCCCGCATCGACAACCGAGCGACCTTCGCCGAGTTCAAGGCTGTCTTCGACGTCCCGTGGAGGTTCGCCGATGGGGATCGCTACTTCATCCTCGAAGGGGCGTATCTGCGCCCGGAATTCGTGAAGCACGGGGGCCGCCGGCCCGGCGACCTGCAGCGTGTGGCGTTCACCGTGGACGATCCGAAGGACACGTGTCGGCCGGCGGACGAGGACTGTCCGGCATGCCGCGATCTGATCGCGCGGACCGAGGAGGGGGCCTTCGACGTGGACAATACTGTCAGCTCCCTCCTCAGCGGGGTCGGCACAGGGGTGCTCACAGAAGCGCGGGGAGCCGTCAGCCTCGACGACATCCGGCTCCTCCACGCCTCCGCCCTCATGGAGAGGGTGGAGAGCCAGGTCACGTGCACCGCGTGCGGTCGGGTCGCGTGCCTCACCCTGTATCGCGATTCCTCGCCCACGTTCGGGTACGTCTCTCTCGACGCCGCCCTGAGGCGCCCCCTCGAGGCGATTCCTCCCGTCGAGCAGTGGGCCGACGCCGCTCGCATCGCCGACGCGCGGGATGCGATGCGCTACGTCGACCATGAACCCGGCTCGTGGTTCCTGGTCGAGCAGCACGGCGACCTGTACCTCGACGCGCGATACACGATCAACTCGATGGTCGACGACTCGTGTCTGATCCGCCTGAACGACGCCGAGCGCCGCCAGTACGACGAAGCCGGCCGCGACAGCCTGACCGCCCTCGCCCGGCGCATCGACAGCAGCAGCCCGCACCGGGAGGAGTCGCCCTTCCATCTGCGGAACCTCCTCCGGCACCCGGACGGCGGGCGGGACTACTCCGCCGAGTTCCGGGTCGCCATCGCTGGTCACACCTGGCTCGCCCGGCAGAAGCAGGCCGCGGCGCAGCGGGTGCGCGCCGCGTCCGCCTCCGACGGTTGACCGTCAGATCCAACCCTTGTCGAGCGCGATCCGCACGGCTTGTGCCCGGTTCGCCGCGCCCGTCTTCCCGATCGCCGCGGAGAGATGGTTCCGCACGGTTCCGGCGGACAGGAACACCTCCGCGGCGATGGCAGCGGCGGATCGGCCGTCCGCGGCGAGACGCAGCACCTGACGCTCGCGATCACTCAGCGGGTTCGCCCCGTCGAACAGGCTGTCCGCGGCGAGCACCGGATCGAGCACGCGCAACCCGGAATGCACCCGGCGGACCGCCTCCGCCAGCTGCTCGGCGGGCGTGTCCTTCACGATGAACCCGCTGGCTCCGGAATCCAGGGCCGAACGCAAGTATCCGGGGCGCGCGAAGGTGGTCACGACGAGGATGCGGGTCTCCGGGCTCGCTTCGCGGATGCGGCGCGTCGCCTCCACACCGTCCATCCCCGGCATCTGGATGTCCATCAAGCACACGTCCGGCCGCAGCTTCTCCGCGAGCCGCAGCGCCTCAGCGCCGTCGGCGGCCATGCCGATCACGGTGAGGTCGGGTTCCAGGTCGAGCAGTGCACCCAACGCACCGCGCACCAGCGCCTGGTCGTCGGCGATCAGCAGCCGGATGCCGGTGCTTTTCCCCGTGTCCGTCACCATGTCACCTCCACACGGGTCCCCGAGCCCTCGGCTTCACGCGCCGGGGCGATCTCGAAACCCGCTCCGGCTGCCGCCGCTCGCTCGCGCATGCCCCGGATGCCGGTGCCCGCGCCATCACCGGCTCCCTCCTTCATGCCGACCCCGTCGTCTTCGACCACCAGTCGTCCTGGCGCCAGCAGCACCCGCACCGTCCGCGCCTCGGAATGGCGCAGCGCATTCGTCGTCGCCTCACGCAGGATCCACCCCGCGGTGATCGCCTGCACCGGGGACAGGGCAGCGGGCTCCCCGTCGACCCGCAGATCGATGTCGGCCGCACGGAGCGAGTCCCGAGACGACGCGAGCTGTTCGACGAGGGTCGTCGCCCGTGCACCGGCAACCGAAGACCGCACCCCGGCGATCGCCTCCGCGGTCAGTCGCTCGATATCGGAGAGCTCGGCCTTGGCGCGCTCCGGATCGGAGTCCATGAGCCGGCGCACGAGCTGCGCCTTGAGCCCGACGACCGTCAGCGAGTGGCCGATCAGGTCGTGCACGTCCCGGGCGACGGCTTCGCGCCCCTCACTCGTCGCCAGTTCGAGCCCGAGCTGCTCGGCTTCGGCGGAGCGGATGATGAGCCAGGTCGACACCGTGTTCACCACGCCGAGCAGTCCGATGATCGCCAGCACCGACAGATAGGTGAGGCCCCCGGGGAGGAGGAAGACGCACAGGGTCGCGACCGTCAGGGCTCCGATGGTCGTGATCCAGTGCCAGGCGCGGGTCAGACCGTACGACGCGAACGACATGATGAACGGAAGGAAGCTGAGCGCCGATCCGCCCTCCGCCGGCACGGAGATCAGAGCACAGACGATGAGGACGACGAACGTGACCCACTGCCGCACGGACGGCGGCCGCCCCAGCCCGCCCCCGCCGCGCATACCGTGCACGAAACCCGCGACGTACAGCACGACGAAGGCGACCAGGGCGATCCAGCCGACCACGACCCACGCGATCGGCGCCTCGGAGCGCAGCAGCGCCAGCACCGGGTAGACGAGGAAGACCAGCCAGATCACGGCCATCAGCCAGCCGAACCGTGCCCAGGGGTCCTTTCCCACCGGTCCGCGTGCGGTGCGCGCCCCCGGAGCCGACCACGCGGCCGGCGGGGCTCCCAGGGCGGCGAATCGCCGGGCCTCCTCGGATGTTTCCGAGGAGGTCCGCTTCGAGTGCTGCGTCATCCGTCCAACCTACTGTCGACCCCGGGCGCGGCCGGGCGTCCTACTGCCGCGCCCGAGAGCGCTTCATGCCCACGGTGACCAGCAGCACGAACAGCGCGAGCCACACAGCGACGTTGAGGAACAGCATCCACAGCTCATCCGTCTGGCCCGTGGTGAGGACCCCGTCGGTCAACGGCCAGCGACTCAGAGCGACGAATCCATAGAGAGGTGTGAATCGCGCGATCTCCAGCATCACTCCGTCGAGCGGCATGAAGACGTTGCCGAAGAACGCGAAGAACGTCATCGAGATCGAGGCGAGCGCGGCCGCCGAATCCGAGCTGAAGAACAGGCCCACACCGAGCCCGAAGAGTCCGTAGATCAGGCCGATCCCGAGGATGATGCCCGCGGTGGCGACCCAGCGCCAGCCGTCCTCGACCTCTGCGCCGGTCATCATCCCGGCGGCGAAGACCGCCACCAGGGCCAGCGCCGCGAACGCGACGGAGGTCAGCAGCTTCGTCAGCGCGTAGCCCGCGGTCGTCAGCGGAGTCATGGCCAGCTGACGTCCCCAGCCCTGTTTCGCCTCGGTCGCCGCGAGCGAGGTCAGCGAACTCATCGCGACGGCCGTGCCGTAGGCGGCCATCGAGGTCATCACGTAGAACGAGACGTTGCCGTGGCCGGCCGAGAGCGTGCCGTACCCCATCCCGGCGCCGAACAGCAGGTACATCGCGACGGGCATCGCCAGCGTGAACGCGAGTGTGTAGGGGTTGCGCAGCTGGCGGAGGCCTTCGATGCGCAGCATGGTGGGTGAGACGAGCATGTCAGTTCTCCGTCAAGGCCGTGAAGGCGGTTTCGAGGGTGGGGGCGGCGATCTCGAGGTCGTGAGCGCCGTGGTCGAGCAGGATGCGGGCGACGGCATCGGAGTCCGCGGCGCGGAGGCTCAGCCGGTCTCCGTCCAACCGGATGTCGAGGACGCCGTCGGTGGCGTCGAGCCTCGTGACAAGTGCCGCGCCGGCCGCGTCGACCGTCGCGGAGACGCTCCGCTCCCCCAGGCTCGCTCGCAGCAGAGCCGTCGGCGCATCCGCGACGACCGCGCCACGGTGCATCACCACGGTCCGCCGGGCGAACTGCTCGGCCTCCTCGAGGTAGTGGGTGGCGAAGACGATCGTGCGTCCGGCATCCGCATCGGCCCGCATCACGTCCCAGAAGTGCCGCCTGGCCGTGACGTCCATGCCGGCCGTCGGCTCGTCGAGCACGAGGATGTCGGGATCGGAGACCATCGCGAGCGCGAACTTCACCCGCTGCTGTTCACCGCCGGAGCACTTCGACACCCGACGGCGGGCGAGGTGGCCGAGGTCGGCGCGGTCCATGACCTCGGGCACGCGGGTGGTGGCTCCCGCTCCGTACAGCGAGGCGATGAGGCGCACGGTCTCGGCAACGGTCAGGTCGCCCAGCAGGCCGCCGGTCTGCAGCACCGCACCGATCGCTCCGCTCGAGGTCGCCTGCTCGGGCGTGACACCGAGCACCTGCACGCTTCCGGTGCTGGGCTGCGTGAGCCCGAGGAGCATGTCGAGCGTGGTGGTCTTCCCCGCGCCGTTCGGGCCGAGCAGCGCGACGACCTCGCCACGCCGGATGGAGAGGTCGACCCCGTCGACGGCCTGCACGCGGCGGTCGCCCGAGCCGAAGTGGCGGGTGACGCCGCGCAGCTCGAGCACGACCGGATCAGAATTCAGGGCTTCGGATGCCGGACGAGTTGCGGCCTGCGGCGCCGACCCGTCCACGGAGGTGTTGTTCATGCCTCCAGCCTCCCGGCCGCAGGGAGACAGCGCCGGAGGGAGGTGTCATCTCCTCGCCATGACACGTGTCATGACGAGCGCGCGGGCAGCAGCGCTCAGCGCGCGGGCAGCAGAGCCCCGTCGAGGAACTGCGCGAGCTCGTCGACGGCATCCAACGGCAGGATGGCGGCGACGTACTGGTCGGGCCGCACGACGACAATCACTCCGTCGCGCGAGAGCTCCCGCGCCGCGAAGATGTCCGTCTCGCACCACTTGCTCGGCCCGGCCGCGTACACCTTCTCCCAGTCGGTCAGTCCGAGCGGACCGGTCTTCGGCTGGAACAACGCGGGCGCCGAGGTGACCTCGACCTCCTCGAACGACTGCTGGTACACGGCCTTCACGTCGAACACGGCGTCGACGTCGGCATCCGCCGGGGTGAAGCGCGCGAACAGCGGTTCGGCCTGCTCCGCCCACGCGGCCAGCGCCTCGCCGGTGCGGTCGCCGAAGGCATACACGCGCCACCGACCGTCGGCCTTGGCATGGTGGCCGAGGTGGATGACGTTGCCGTCGCCGACCCGCACCACCTCGGCCGACTTGAAGCGCTTGCCGAGGGGGTAGCCGACCGCGAGCGACTGGTGCGCGTCGGTCCCGGTGATCATCGACGAGGTGTACTGCGTCATGAAGCCCGACGGGAACTCCGCCGTCGCGAGGTAGTAGGTGGCGAGGTCGCCGGGGGCGGAGATCTCTTCCGGCTTGCGTGCCATCAGGCTCGACCACTCGCGGTCGAAGTCGATGAGCTGTTGCGCCACCGGCCGGCGCTCAGCACCGTACGTCGCCAGCAGCGCTTCCGGGGCGCGACCGGTGAGCACGGAGCCGAGCTTCCAGCCGAGGTTGAAGCCGTCCTGCATCGAGACGTTCATGCCCTGGCCGGCCTTGGCGCTGTGCGTGTGGCACGCATCACCGGTGAGGAACACGCGCGGCGTCCGGCCCGACTCATCGATCACGTCGTCGAAGCCGTCGGTCACCCGGTGGCCGACCTCGTAGACACTGTGCCAGGCGACCTCGCGCACATCGAGCGTGTACGGGTGCAGGATCTCGTTGGCACGGCGGATGATCTCCTCGATCGGAGTCTGCCGCACCCGGTGGTCATCGTCGGCGGCGACCTCTCCGAGGTCGATGTACATGCGCGAGAGGTAGCCGCCCTCGCGCGGGATGTGCAGGATGTTGCCCGCCTCGGAGTTGATGGCGCACTTGGTCCGCCAGTCCGGGAAGTCGGTGTTGACGAGCACGGCGACGAACTTGGCGCGGATCGTCCGCTCCTCCCCCGTGCGCTCTCCCGCGACGTAACGGATGCGCGCCTCGACGGGGTACTCCCCTTCGTCGTGCACGGTGAGGCCCGCGAACTCGACCCCGTAGTCGGGCACGATACGCCCGGGGCCGTTGGCGGCCGCCTCGGCGAAGTAGTCCAGCACGCGCGCCTGGTTGACGATCAGGTGCGGGAACTCGCAGATGTCGTAGGCGTAGTCGGCTGTGCGAGAGGTGCGGACGATCTCGTCGCGCTTGTCGGGGTTCGGGCCCCAGAAATTCATCCAGCCGATGTTGTACGCCTCCGCGATGATCCGCTCGGCGAATCCGAACGCCTGGAAGGTCTCGACGCTGCGCGGCTGGATCCCGTCGGCCTGTCCGAGCGGGAGGCGGCCCTCGCGCTTCTCGATGATGCGTGTGGAGATTCCGGGGTACTGCGACATCTGCGCCGCGAGGAGCATGCCCGCGGGACCGGAGCCGACGATGAGCACGTCGATCTCGTCGGGGAGGTCGGTCGGCCGATCGATCCCGGCACCGGCAGCGTCCTGCACGCGTGGGTCAGCGGAGACGTAGCCGTGGTGGTGGAACTGCATCGTCGTCGATTCCTTCCGGACTTCTTCGTCGGGTCCAGCGCATCGGGTCTTGC
>JAQZBG010000064.1 GCA_029239165.1 Microbacterium sp.
CAACGGGATCAGGCTAACCCATCCGGCTGCATGCGGGGCGAAACGGCGGGTGAATGAAGCGAGGCGTGTCCGGAAATCAGCCGGCGTTGACCGACAGCCACGACATCGGCTCGACGAGTCCGCCGTTGATCCAGACCTCGAAGTGCAGGTGGTTCGCGGTCGAGCGTCCGGTGCTGCCGACGTAGCCGATCAGCTGTCCCGCCGCCACCGTCTGTCCGACCTGCACCTGGCGCGAGCCGTAGAGCATGTGTCCGTAGGTGGTCTGCACGCGCTGGCCACCGACGACGCTGTCGAGCATCACGGCGACGCCGTAGCCGCCGATGCTCTCTGCCGATGCACGGACCACGCCGCCTGCAGCCGCGTAGATCGGAGTACCGGCGGACGCGAGCATGTCGACGCCGTTGTGGCCGCCGCCGATCGTGCGGCTGACGTTCCAGGACCCCATCGGGAGCGGGTAGCGGACCTCTCCCGATCCCGGGGACGTCAGCGCGTAGCCCGCCGTGTTGAACTGTGCAGACGAGGACGCCGTGGATGCCTTCGCGGCGGCGGCGGCGCGAGCGGCCGCGGCCTCTTCTGCCTTCTTCTTCGCGATCTCCTCCGGAGTCGTCGCGCTGAACGTGCCTCGGCTCAAGGGAGCGGCTGTGGCCTGCGAGGCCACCACCAGAGACTGCGAATCCACCGCGGCGAGCTGCTGCAGCGTGGTCGGGGCAGCTTCGCTGGGCTTCGTCTGCGCGAAGGCAGGAAGCGCGATGCCGGCGACGAGCGCGCCGACGGCACCGAAGATGGCGATGGATCGGAGTGGCTTGACGGCCTTGCGAGCGGCCGTCCGGGCACCGTTGCGTCGGACGATTTCTCGGTCTTCAGATGTCTTCTTCGCGGGCGGTTCGATGTCTGCGGCCAAAACGTGGTCCTCCTGGGCCCATGCGCTTTCGGGTAGCGCTGGCTCGTCGGCACTCTGCTCTCGTGGCACGAATGTATCTCGGGTACTTTGTGCATTCCTGCCGTGAAGACGACGAGCCTGAAAGGCGAATCTTCGCGGTCCGTCTCCAGCGGGCTTCTTCGCTGGCGACTCGACCGAGGTTACCGGAAGATAACGATCATGTCACCCCGCGAACCTGACAATCGCCGCAGAGGCGGGCGGAGAGGCACGCCGGCACAGGTGTCCCCGGCCGGATCACCTCTCGGATCAGGCCGGTTCCCCCACGAGGAAGATGTGCGATGCGAGCTCCACGGGGAGCTCCAGACCGTCTTCTTTGCCGTCCATCTGGATGAGGACGTAACCCTCGCTGAAGCGGAAGTCACCGTGCGCACCGGGAACCACACCGGCGTCGCGCAGCTGCTCCAGCAGCTCGGGATCGACCTGCGCGGGCTCGGCAAGACGGCGAACGGTACCCTCGACGGGCTCGCCCGCCGCGTTGAGACGCTGGACGAGACCGATGACGCCCTCGTCGAACGTGCGCGCCGGCAGGTCGCCGAGCTGATCGAGCCCGGGAATCGGGTTGCCGTACGGCGATTCGGTCGGGTGCCCGAGCAACTCCACCAGCCGGCGCTCGACCTGCTCGCTCATCACGTGCTCCCAGCGGCATGCCTCTTCGTGCACGAACGCCCAGTCGAGTCCGATGACGTCAGACAGCAGACGCTCGGCGAGACGGTGCTTGCGCATCACGTCGACGGCCTTTCGACGACCGGCGTCGGTGAGTTCGAGAGTGCGGTCCTCGGAGACGATGACGAGACCGTCCCGCTCCATCCGGCCGACGGTCTGCGAGACCGTGGGACCCGAGTGGCCGAGCCGTTCGGAGATGCGCGCGCGGAGCGGCACGATGTTCTCCTCCTCGAGTTCGAGGATGGTGCGGAGATACATCTCCGTGGTGTCGATCAGATCGGTCATGTGCAGGCCCTCCGAGGTTCTTAGGCAAGCCTACATTCCCGGACGGACATCCGGTCCGCCGGCGGTCGGGGCTGCGGCCTTCGCCCCCTTAGAATCAACCCATGGCGATCGAGATTCCCCGTGACCTCCTGCCCGCTGACGGCCGCTTCGGCTGCGGCCCCTCGAAGGTGCGCCCCGCGCAGCTCGAGGCGCTGATCGCCTCCGGGTCCACGATCCTGGGCACCTCCCATCGCCAGGCTCCGGTGAAGAATCTGGTCGGCAGCGTCCGAGAGCAGCTCGCCGCTCTGTTCCGTGTCCCGGAGGGCTACGAGATCATCGTCGGCAACGGCGGTTCGACCGCATTCTGGGATGCGGCCGCATTCGGCCTCATCGAGCGACGCAGCCAGAATCTCGTCTTCGGCGAGTTCGGCGGCAAGTTCGCCGCATCAGCCGGTGCTCCATGGCTCGACGCTCCCGATGTGCGCAAGGCGGAGCCCGGCACTCTGAGCGTCGCCGAAGTCGTGTCGGGCGTGGACGTGTACGCCTGGCCCCACAACGAGACATCGACCGGAGTCGCAGCGCCGATCCAGCGCATCGATGCGGAAGGTGCGCTGACCGTCATCGACGCCACGAGCGCGGCCGGGGGCATCGACTTCGACGCGACCCAGGCGGATGTCTACTACTTCGCCCCGCAGAAGAACCTCGGCTCGGACGGCGGCCTGTGGTTCGCCGCGGTCTCGCCCGCTGCCATCGAGCGCATCGAGCGCATCGCGGCATCCGACCGCTACATCCCCGAGTTCCTGAGCCTGAAGAACGCCGTGGACAACTCCCGACTGAACCAGACGCTCAACACCCCCGCGCTCACCACGCTGCACCTCCTCGACAGCCAGCTGCGGTGGATTCTCGACAACGGCGGGCTGGCCTGGGCGGCATCCCGGACGTCCGAGTCGTCCTCGGTGCTGTACGACTGGGCCGAGGCGTCATCGGTCGCCACGCCGTTCGTGTCGGACGCTGCCGAGCGCTCACCCGTCGTCGCCACGATCGACTTCGACGACAGCATCGACGCCGCGGCGATCGCCAAGACGCTTCGAGCGAACGGCATCGTCGACACCGAGCCCTACCGCAAGCTCGGCCGCAACCAGCTGCGCGTCGCGACCTTCGTCTCGATCGAGCCGGATGACGTGCGTCAGCTCACGCGTTCGATCGACTTCGTGCTGGAGAACCTGGGCGCCTGAGCGTCCGGGAATCACTCCTCTTCGTCGACCTCGCCGGCGTCCTCATCCAGGGCGTCGGCGTCGTCGTCGGCAGATTCGTCGAGCTCGTCGATGTCGACACCGTCGAGGTCGCCCGCGTGCAGAATGTCTGCGGCACGATCATCATCATCGTCGTCATCGAGGTCGTCGTCGTCGAGGACGTCGTCATCATCCAGAGCATCGTCGTCATCGAGAACGCCGTCGAGAGCATCGCCGTCACCGTTCTCGTCACCCGCGGCGGCAGCTGCCTCCGCGAGCTCGACCTGGTGCGCACGGTACTCGGCGAGGCGCTCCGCCCACGGCACCCACTCCGGTGCCAGAAGCGCTCCGTCGCCGGGAAGGAGCTCGAGCTCGAGGACGGTCGGATCCTCGTCGTCGACCTGCGCGACCGTCACGGTCCAGTACCAGCCGGGGTAGCCGGCGAGGCGGTTCTCGAACCGCAACGACACCGAGCCGTCCTCTTCGATGAGGTAGCCGGCTGCCGGGCCGACCGAGGAGGCCGGAGTGATCTCGCCCAGTGCTGCCAGGGCGAGGTCATGGGCGCCGACGAGACGGGCGTCGGCGTCAGGCTTCGAGGTCATCAGCTACCTTGCGCAGGACGGCAGCGATCTTGCGGCCGTGTCCGGAAGCGGGGTAGCGCCCACGGCGCAGGTCTCCGCCGATGCCGTCGAGCAGCTTCACGAGGTCCTCGACGATGATCGCCATGTCGTCGGCCGGCTTCCGCTTGGCCTTCGAGAGGCTGGGCGGCGCTTCGAGCACTCGCACCGACAGCGCCTGCAGACCGCGCTTGCCATCGGCCACGCCGAACTCCACGCGCGCACCTGCCTTCACCGCGGTGCCGGCGGGCATCGCTGAGGCGTGCAGGAAGACGTCCTGGCCGTCATCGCTGGCGATGAAGCCGAAACCCTTGTCTTCGTCGTAGAACCTGACCTTGCCGGTGGGCATGGGAGAACCTCGCTGAGATCGATATGCAGAACAGTGGACGCGCTCGTACGCGTCCACCCAGCCTACCGGTCGTACGACCCGCGGAACCGAAGGCCTCAGTGAGAGTAGGCTGAGACCGATGAGCACGCAGAATTCCGAGCCGGAGGTCCCCGTTCGCCGGGTGGATCGCTTCCTCGCCTTCGGCGCGCTCGGAATCGCCGCGGCCGCGGTGGTGTGCTTCTTCGCCATCATCATCGGCACCTGGATCGGCATGGATCAAGAAGCCTTCGGTGACGGCGCATGGCCGATCGTCGCGGCGATCCCCTATTGGGGACTGCCTGTCGCCTTCGTGATGATCATCGCGCTCCTCACGATGAGCTTCATCCGAAAGGGCCGCGCGTCTTCGCGTTCGTGAGGCAACGGCGATGAGCACTCACGCACGACCTCTGGCGGATTGGCTGGCGGCGGCGAGCGATGATGACCTCTTCCGACTGTTCACCGCGCGCCGGGTGCGGCCGGATGTCGGCTGGCAGGACTTCTTCGACGCGGCTGAATCCCTCCTCGACCCCGCGTCTCTGTCCAAGGTTCTGCCCTCGTTGACCGCAGCCGAGGCCGCGGCACTGCTGAATGCGGTATCTGGAGAGGGCACCGGGATCGAGCAGGAGAACCTGACGGCTCTCGCGCTGCTTCGTCCGGACGGCACGCCGTATCCCCCCGTGGCCGCCGCGGTCGCGGGGCGCACGGTTCCTGATCTTCCCGCAGATGAGGCGGCTCCCGCCCCCTCCTCCGAGGCCGCGTCCGCCCATGCCGCCGAGCGCGCCTTCACGACAGTGGCCGTGCTCGCCGACCTGCTTCTCGTCGCGAGGGAGAACCCGTTCTCGCTGCTCACGGGCGGCGGGGTGAACGCCGGCGAGAAGCGCCTGCTCGGCGAAGCCGGCGTTCCGGTGGAGATCGTGGACACCCTGGTGGCGATCGCGCTCGAGTCCGGGCTCGCGGTCGCGACGGACCGCCGGTTGCGATCGAGCCAGTCCGCAGAGGACTGGCTGCGGTCTTCGGCCGTGCAGCGCTGGAGCGTGCTGGCGACGTCCTTCCGCGACGCTCTGCCGCGCGGGATCCGTTCTGCCGACGGCGGATGGATCCCACCCCGAGCATGGAGCGACGCGCATCCGTGGGATCCGGCGTGGCCCGACCGTGCCCGCGTCCTGCACGAGGCAGCGCGACTGCTCGGCCTGATCGCCGAAGACGACAGCGAACCGGAATGGGCGGTCGGACTGCGCAGCGGAAGGCCGGCCGACCCTCGCGCTCTCGTGACGCTGCTGCCTGCCGAGGTGGACCGCATCTTTCTGCAGAACGACCTGACGGCAATCGCCCCTGGTCCGCTCGAGCCTGCGCTCGACGTACGTCTGCGTACGATCGCCGCCCGCGAGTCGGCGGCTCAGGCCTCCTCGTACCGCTTCACCGCCGAATCGGTCGCCCACGCGTTCGTCGCAGGCGAGACCGAGCAGTCGATCCTCGAGTTCCTCGGAACTCTCTCCCTCACGGGCATCCCGCAGCCGCTCAGCTACCTGATCGCGCAGACCGCGCAGCGGCACGGTCTCGTCCGCGTGTTCACGGACGAGGAGACCGGCCGCACACGGATCGAGAGCACCGATTCGCACCTCATCCAGGCGATGGCCGTCGACCAGTCGCTGCGTCCGCTCGCCCTCGCCACTCACATCGACTCGCTCACCACGCGCGTCGGCCGCGAGACCGTGTACTGGGCTCTCACCGACGCGAGGTATCCGGCGACGCTCGTCGGTGCCGACGGTGCGCTCCTCGTGCGCGAACGCCACCCCGCGGCCCCGGCGACGCAGCCCGATCCGGACGCCACGGACCTGACCCCACTGATCACGCGCCTGCGCTCCCACCAGGGACCGGATGCCGACGCCGCCTGGCTCGACCGAGAACTCGAGGCGGCGGTGCGTGCGAAATCCGTCCTCCAGGTCACCGTCGGGATGCCGGACGGCTCGACGCGAGAGCTCCTCCTCGAGGCGACGGGCATGGGCGGGGGCCGCCTCCGGGGCCGGGACCGTGCGGCCGACGTCGAGCGCACTCTCCCGGTCTCGAGCATCCTCGCAGCGACGATCGTCGCGCCGTAGGCCGAGTGCGTCGCGCGACGGGTAAACTGGACAGCTATGTCTGATGGCCCCCTGATCGTGCAGAGCGATCGCACCGTGCTGCTCGAAGTCGCCCACGCCGACGCCGAGAGCGCCCGCCACGAGCTCGCGATCTTCGCCGAGCTCGAACGAGCCCCCGAGCACATCCACACCTACCGGATCACCCGCCTCGGGCTGTGGAACGCCCGTGCCGCCGGGCACACCGCCGAGGACATGCTCGAGACGCTCGACCGCTGGTCGCGCTTCCCTGTTCCGCCGTCGGTGTCCGTCGATCTGCGCGAGACCGTGAACCGCTACGGACGCCTGGTCATCGAGCGCGACGACGAGGGAACCCTGATCCTCCGTTCGTCGGACCCCGCGGTGCTGGCCCAGGTCGCGAACAACAAGCGGATCCAGCCCCTCCTGATCGGGCATCCGGCTCCCGAGGTCTTCGTGGTGGATGCCTGGGCACGCGGGCAGATCAAACAGGAGCTGTTGAAGATCGGCTGGCCGGCCGAGGATCTCGCCGGTTACACGCCTGGCACTCCGCACGAGATCGATCTGGCCGAGGACGGCTGGCACATCCGCCCGTACCAGCAGGACGCCGTCGATGCGTTCTCGAAGGACGGGTCGGGCGTCGTGGTGCTTCCCTGCGGCGCGGGGAAGACGATCGTCGGCGCCGGCGCGATGGCGGCCACCAAGACCACCACACTGATCCTCGTCACCAACACCGTCTCCGCCCGCCAGTGGCGCGACGAGTTGCTCAAGCGCACCAGTCTGACCCCCGAGGAGATCGGCGAGTACTCCGGTCAGGCCAAGGAGGTCAAGCCCGTCACGATCGCGACGTACCAGATCCTGACGGCGAAGAGGAAAGGCGAGTACGCGCACCTGGCGCTGCTGGACGCGCTCGACTGGGGTCTCATCGTGTACGACGAGGTCCATCTGCTGCCGGCGCCGGTGTTCAAGCTCACCGCCGACCTCCAGGCCCGTCGCCGCATCGGCCTCACCGCGACCCTCGTGCGCGAGGACGGCCGCGAGGGTGACGTGTTCAGTCTGATCGGCCCCAAACGCTTCGACGCGCCGTGGAAGCAGATCGAGGCACAGGGCTTCATCTCCCCCGCCGCCTGCTACGAGGTACGCGTGGATCTTCCGCCGAGCGACCGGCTCGAGTACGCCGCAGCGACCGACGATGAAAGGTACCGACTCGCGGCTTCCGCTCCGGCCAAGGTCAAGGCGGTGCGCGAGCTGATCGCGAAGCATGAGGGCGAGCGCATCCTCGTGATCGGACAGTACCTCGATCAGCTCGAGTCGCTGTCGGCGGCACTGAATGCTCCCCAGATCACGGGTGCGACCCCGATCGACGAACGCGAGGAGCTCTATCGCGCTTTCCGCGACGGCGACATCTCACTTCTCGTCGTGTCGAAGGTCGCGAACTTCTCCATCGATCTGCCCGAGGCATCCGTCGCCATCCAGGTGTCGGGGTCGTTCGGCTCCCGCCAGGAGGAGGCGCAGCGGCTCGGTCGGCTCCTGCGTCCGAAGCAGTCCGGGCACACCGCGAGCTTCTACACGCTCGTCGCCCGCGACACGATCGACCAGGACTATGCGCAGAACCGTCAGCGCTTCCTCGCCGAGCAGGGGTACAGCTACACGATCATGGACTCCGACGCGATCGCCGCCTGAACGGTCATCGGGTGCTGCACGGCTCAGCCGTGCAGCACCCGATCCAGGTGGTGGGTTCCGCTTCGCACATCGGCGACAGGCGCGTGACCTGCGGTCCGCGCGACGCCGAGCCGTCCTGCCCAGCGGTCGGCGAGCAGTGCGTAGACGACCATCGCGACCGCCGAGGCGAGCAGATCGACCGGCGTCCCTGTGGTGGCGTTGGCGTCGACCAGGTCGACAGTGCCGAGCAGGAAGATGAGCGCATTGTTGATGATGTGCAGGGAGATGGCGGCCTCGAGCCCGCCTGTCCGCCAGGTCAGCCACGCAGCGACGATCGCGAACATCCCCACGCTCGCTGCCCCCCAGATGTCGTAGCCGTGACCGAGCACGAACAACGGTACGGGCAGCAGGATGGCGAAGGCCGGATGCCGCAGCCAGCCGCCGATGAGCTGCATCAGATACCCGCGGAACACGTACTCCTCGGCAGCTGCCTGCAACGGGATGAGCAGCAGGACGAGCAGCACCATGACCCACAGCGCCGGGTGGGAGAAGTCGGGGACGATCACCTCACCCGTTACAGCCGCCCCGCCGAGCACGGCCGCGAAATACACGACGAACACCGCGAGCGCCAACAGCATGCTCCTTCCCAGCCACCCCATCCGCAGCCGTCCGGTGACCGACGACAGCAGTCCGACACCCCGACCCTCGACGATGCGCGACGCGAGCAGGAGCGCGGGGATCATCAGGATGAGCGGCAGCACCAGCGCGAGGAAGAGCCACGGGCGATCGAGGTCGAAGTACTGGACGGTCGTGAGGAGAACCTGCATCTCGGCGCCCCACCCCGGAACGAACAGCGATGCGACGACGAAGGGCACGATCGTGAGGAGCAGGATCACCACGTAGAGCGCGACTCCGACGATCCCGGTCACGAGCATCCGCCACCAGCGATACCTCGGTCGCAGGCGCGCCAGGCGGTGGTAGGGGAACTGCTCGCCGCGCGGAGGCACGGCTGCAGTGGCGGCGGATGCGGGGGCGGCGGAGTCGTCCTCGTTCAAGCTCATGCGTCCATCCTCTCAACGACGTGGAGTTCGCGACTCCGCGCCGTTCCGGACAATAGTCAGCATCTGCATGGCCGAAGTCACCATAATGGGGACATGACTGCTCCGCGCATCCTGGTCGTCGATGACGAACCCAACATCCGCGACCTGCTCTCGACGGGTCTCAGCTTCGCCGGATTCCAGGTGAAGACGGTGGCCAACGGTGCCGCCACGATCTCGGCCGTCCTCGAAGAGGAGCCGGACCTGATCATCCTCGACGTCATGCTCCCGGACATGAACGGGTTCAGCGTCACCAAGCGTCTCCGCGGCGCCGGGTTCACCGCTCCCATCCTCTTCCTCACGGCGAAGGACGGCACCGAGGACAAGATCGAGGGCCTCAATGCCGGCGGCGACGACTACGTCACCAAGCCCTTCAGCCTCGACGAGATCGTCGCGAGGGCCCAGGCGATCCTCCGCCGCACCATGCAAGCCGACGAGGAGTCGATCATCCGCGCGGGCGAGCTCTCGATGGATCAGGACACGCACGATGTGCACGTGGGCAAAGAACCGATCGAGCTCAGCCCCACGGAGTTCAAGCTGCTGCGCTACCTGATGCTCAATCCCAACCGCGTGCTGTCGAAGGCGCAGATCCTCGATCACGTGTGGGAATACGACTTCAACGGCGATGCCGGGATCGTCGAGAGCTACATCTCGTACTTGCGTCGCAAGATCGATCCGCACACCGAGGAGTCGCTCATCCAGACCAAGCGCGGGTTCGGATACATGCTCAAGGTCGGCAAGACGGTCTGACGACCGACGCCCACCACCTGCGCCGTCCTGCGGCGTGTTGACCGCCAGAGGAGGACCGCATGGCGCACAAGCCGGATGCGGTCACCGCCTGGTGGCGTCGCATCAGCCTCCGCGCGAAGGTCACCGGCGTCACGGTGGCCGTGCTCGCCCTGGGTCTTCTCGTGGCAGGACTCGGAACGGTGCCTATCCTGCGCACTGCGCTCGTCGCCAACATCGATGCGCAGCTCCCCGCACTGGTGTCGAGCGATCTGGCCGAGCGGTATTTCGAGACCACGACGGTGGACGGTGTCACCACCTATACCCCGCGTGAAGAGCAGCCGCGGGACTTCTCGTTCGCGATCTACGACGCGACAGGTGTGCTCCGTGCGACCGCCCGAGGCACATCCGGTCAGGCCCCGCTCTTTCCTTCCGAGTACTCGCTCGCCAAAGCGACCGCCGACACCGATCAGATTCCGCTCGAGATCCCGGGGGCAGACGGCACGGTCTTCCATGGCGCGGTCGCAGTCGTGGGGTCGGAGGGCGGTGCCCTTCGCATCCAACTGGTCGCGCTGCCGCTCGCACCGGCCGACCGCATCATCAGTCAGTACTTCGGCATCTACATCACGATCGCGCTCATCACCATCCTCATCGCAGCCCTCCTCACGCGAGGTCTCGTCACGCTCACATTCCGCAGGCTCGGGCAGGTCGAGGCCACAGCCATGTCCATCGCGGCGGGCGACTTCCGGCAACGGCTGACCGACCTCGAGCCGACCACGGAGGTGGGTCGCCTGAACTCCGCGATCAACACGATGCTCGATCGCGTGGACGGCTCTCTCGCGCAGCGTGACCGGACCGTCCAGCACATGCGGCGGTTCATCGGCGACGCGAGCCACGAGCTGCGCACACCCCTGGTGAGCGTGCGCGGCTACGCGGAGCTGTATCGCATGGGGGCGATCAAGGGCGAGGAGGACACCGCCAGGGCCATGGAGCGGATCGAGAAGGAGGCCATCCGCATGGGTGTCCTGGTGGAGGACCTTCTCGCACTCGCACGTCTGGATGAGGAACGCGAACCGGAGATCGTCGCACTCGACCTCCGACCGATCGC
>JAQZBG010000472.1 GCA_029239165.1 Microbacterium sp.
CTGCGACAGCAGCAGGAAGAGGAAGTCGACCGCGACGCCGGCGAGGTTCGACAGCACCAGGATCGTCGCGACGATCAGCCCCCAGCCGGCCATCCAGCCCACCCACGGTCCGAACGCCCGGGCAGCCCACGTGAACGAGGTGCCGGAGTCGGGCATCCGGTTGTTGAGTTCCCGGTAGCCGAACGCGACCAGGAGCATCGGGATGAAGCCGACGAGGATGATCGCGGGGATCTGGG
Source organism: Microbacterium sp. (assembly GCA_029239165.1). Lineage (GTDB taxonomy): Bacteria > Actinomycetota > Actinomycetes > Actinomycetales > Microbacteriaceae > Microbacterium. The sequence continues at coordinate 237 of JAQZBG010000472.1, forward strand.
CGCCGACCTCGGATGCCGTGGGACCGACGGCGGCGGTGAAGGTGTACGCGGGCGCGATGCACGAGATGCCGATCACGACCGCGCCGATCAGGCCGACCGTTCCGGCGCTCAGGCCTTTGGTGGAGATGCCGGTCGTGACACCGGATTCGGGCTCCGTCGCCCGGTTCGAGCTGCTCATCAGCGGTCTCCTGCTTCGTTGCGGGTACGCGGGACGACGATCATGGGGACGGGCAGCTCGTGCAGCATCTTCGCTGCCGTGGAGCCCAGGAACAGTCGGCGGGGCTGCGCCAGCCGACTGGAGCCGACGAGGACGACCTCACCGGGGAGCCAGGAGAGATGCGCGACGGCGTCTTCGACGGAGTCACCGGGGGCCTTCTCCACCGCAGCGGTACGCCCGTCGGGCAGCAGCTCCGACGCGACGGCGAGAACCTCCTGGCCGTGCGTGTCGCCGACCGTGCGGATCGCTCCCGTGTCGAGTCCGGGTGGCACGTCGAACGGGACGAGGGACACGAGCCGGAGATCGACGCCGCTGTCCCCGGCGAGCGCGACGGCCTCGTCGAGGAGCGCATCGGCACCGGGTCGTGATCCCACGGCGACGGTGACGCGCGGCAGGACGTGATCGTCCTGCTGGGCGGCGCCCACGGGCGCGAGCGCCACCGGGATGGTCGACGAGTGCAGCAGCTCCGAGGCGACGCTGCCGAGCCGGTGACGGCCGAAGATGCCGCCGCCCGCCGCGCCGATGACGATGACCCGCGCGCCGAATTCCTCACCGGCGGCGATCAGTCCTTCGGCGAACGACTCGGAGAAGCGCACGTGACCGCTGCGGGTCAGCTCCTGCGGGAGCCGGACGACGGCATCGGCGAGCCACTGTCGCGCCTGCGCCCTGATGTGCTCCTCGTACGCACGCTCCGGCGGGACGGCCGCGCTGCGCGTGCCCTCGTTCGGCAGCACGATCACGAGGTGCAGCGTCGCATCGAGACTGCGGGCGAGTCGGGCACCGAGCGCCGCGGCGTCCGCTCCCGCATCCGTCGCCGTGTATCCGACGACGACCGAGCCGGTCATCAGCTGCCGCTCTCGGCAGCGCCGGCGTCGCGGCTCGCATCGACGATGTGGGAGGCGACGAGGTGACCCATGCGGATCGCCCCGTCGACGTGCTGGTACCCGGCGCCTGCCATGTCGCTGCAGGCGAAGTGGATCGGGCCGACGGCGGTGCGCAGGTCCGCGCCGTAGCGGTGCAGGCCGCCCATGTCGAAGCTCGCGGCGTACGCGCCGCGCGTCCACTCCTCGCTGCCCCAGTCGCTCTCGTAGTAGACGACCGGGTTCTTGGCCTCAGGGCCGTAGTAGTGCGACAGCGACTCGAGGATGCGCTCCTTGCGCTCCTCAGCCGACAGCTCGAACACGCCGTCGGCGTTGGCGTCGGAGACGAAGCCCACGAGGGTGCCTCTCTCGTCGGCGTGGTTCGTGTTGTCATACGCCTCGTGCGTGAGTTCGTACGGGCTGAAGGCCGTACCGCTGAGACCCTGCTCGCGCCAGAACGGCCGGTCGTACACGGCGTGCACCTTGATGACGAAGCCCATCGAGAGGTGCTGGTGCAGCTGATGCTGGCGGCGAGGCAGCGGCGGGTCGAACGCGATGCGGCTGTACAGCACCGGCGCGTGCGCGAGGATCGCGTGGCGGGCACGCACCGTGTGCTCGTCGGTGGTGGCGACCACACCGGTGTCGGACCATTCGAGGCTGCGCACCGGCTGGTTCAGCAGCACGTCGTCGCCCAGGCGCTCGGCGAGCCGGAGCGGAACCTGCTGTAGTCCGCCCACCACGCGCTTGTCGAGGATGAAGTCGGCATCGACGAGGTTCGAGTACGAGCCGGCCGATGCCGCCATCAGCAACGACTGCAGCAGGGAGAAGGAGTGCGTGGGCTTGGTGAGCATCGCCGATCCGGTGGCGAAGGCCAGGTTGCGCACGGCCTCGTCGTCGTCGGTCTGCTGGCGCAGCCAGGCATCCCAGGTGATCGTGTCCCACTCCTCGGCGCTGGGGTGCGCCCACGGACGATCCGGGTCGATCTCGGCGACGAGTGCGTCGAGGATCTCGGTGACCCTGGCGATCTCGGCCTCGGTCTCCGGGCTCCTCGATCGTGTCCTGAAGCGCGTCCTGGTCGGGCGAGACCCACTGGCCGCCGATCTCGAGCATGGCGCCCTCGATGACGTCGGTCCACAGGCGCCCGCCGACACGATCACGGGCCTCCAGCACCGAGACCGACAGTCCGGCCTTCCGGAGGTCGTTCGCCGCCGTGAGCCCTGCGGCTCCGGCACCGATGATCAGTACGTCGCGAGTGATCTCAGCCATCTGCAACTCCTTCGTTGGGGGAATCAGTGCCGGTCGCGACCCGAAATCCCCCGATCGGGGTCGCGACCGGACAGGGGTGTCACGCCGCGGCGAGTGCCGCGGCGACGATGTCGAGTCCCTCGTTCAGCAGATCGTCTCCGATCGAGAGTGGAGGGAGGAAGCGGATGACGTTCCCGTAGGTTCCGCAGGTCAGGACGACGACGCCCTGGGCGATGCACGCCTTCGCGACGGCGGCCGTGAGAGCGGCATCCGGAGCCTTGGTCTCGGGGTCGACGAACTCGGCGGCGATCATCGCGCCGTGGCCGCGGACGTCGCCGACGCGCGGGTCGTTCTGCTGGATCGAGGTGAGACGCTCCGTGAGGATCGTCCCGATCTCCCGGGCGCGCTCGATCACACCGTCGTTCTCGAACACGTCGATCGAGGCGAGGGCCGCGGCGCAGGCGATCGGGTTGCCCCCGTATGTACCGCCGAGGCCGCCGGAGTGCGAGGCATCCATGATCTCGGCGCGACCGGTGACGGCAGCGAGCGGGAGGCCACCGGCGATGCCCTTGGCGGTGGTGATCAGATCGGGCTCGATGCCGAAGATCTCGCTCGCGAACATGTGCCCGGTGCGGGCGAAGCCGGTCTGCACCTCGTCGGCGATGAAGACGACCCCGTTCTCGCGGCACCAGTCGACGATCGCCGGCAGGAAACCGTCGGCCGGGACGATGAAGCCGCCCTCGCCCTGGATCGGCTCGATGATGACCGCGGCGAGGTTGTCGGCACCGATCTGCTTCTCGAGCTGGAGGATGACGCGGGCCGCGGCCTCGCGTCCGTCGAGTCCATCACGGAACGGGTACGACATCGGAGCGCGGTACACCTCGGGGGCGAACGGACCGAAGCCGCTCTTGTACGGCATCGACTTGGCCGTGAGCGCCATGGTCAGGTTCGTGCGGCCGTGGTAGCCGTGGTCGAAGGCGACGACCGCCTGACGACCGGTGTGCTTGCGGGCGATCTTGATCGCGTTCTCCACGGCCTCTGCGCCCGAGTTGAACAGGGCGCTCTTCTTCGCGAAGCCGCCGGGGGTGACGCGGTTGAGCGCCTCGGCGACACCGACGTACGACTCGTAGGGCGAGATCATGAAACAGGTGTGCGTGAACTGCGCGGCCTGCGCGGCCACCGCTGCGGCGACCTTCGGGTGCGCGTTGCCGACCGTGGTCACGGCGATGCCGGACCCCAGGTCGATGAGCGAGTTGCCGTCCGCGTCGACGATCACTCCGCCTCCGGCCGCGACGGCCGCGATCGGCACGGTGTGGCCCACACCGGCGGCGACGGCATCCGCCTTGCG
>JAQZBG010000473.1 GCA_029239165.1 Microbacterium sp.
TGAGCGGTGGTCCGGACGACGGTACCTTCGCCCCGAGGCATCCCTCGATCGAATCCGTTCTCCCATATCGACGTTCCGGCATACGTCGGCGGAATCGCCTCGGCCGCTAGGCTCGGAGCCGTGTCGAACGCCGAATCCCCCGCTCCCGCATCCGCCGCCTCCGACCTCGATCGCCTCGCCGCCGCGCTGGCCGATCCGGCTCCGCTGAACTGGATCATCACGGGCGACTCGATCACGCACGGCCTCGTGCACACCCAGGGCGGACGCAGCTATCCGGAGCACCTGCACGAGCTGATCCGCGGTGAGCTGGAGCGCGTGCGCGACATCGTGCTCAACACGGCGATCAGCGGCAACCGCATCGTGGACCTCCTCGGGGACTGGGACCGCCGCGTCGCGTCCTGGCAGATCTCGGCGGCGGATTATGCGGACTCGCTGCGGGACTTCGTCGCACGGGTGCGCGCGCTCGGGGCCATCCCCGTCCTGCAGACACCACCCGCGATCGACACCCGCAACGCCCCGGAGCGCGCGCGCATCGGCGAGTTCGCCCACGCCGTGCGCGAGGTCGCCGCGAGCGAGGACGTGATTCTCGTCGACCAGTTCTCACGCTTCGCCGAGCTCGGCGCCGGCGGCGTCCCGTGGGGGCTCATGAACGACCCGTTCCACCCGAGCGCCACCGGCCACGCCGCCCTGGCCCTCGAACTCGCGAATGTGCTCGGCATCCGGCCGGAAGGCCCTCGCGCGCGCACGCACGCACTGCTCGAAGGACTCGTCGCCACGGCGCGCGTCACCCCCTGAACAGCCCCGCCGACGGGTCGCCCTTCCCGGGTGAAAGCGCTCTGGACGCGGGGTTCGGCACACCACTAGGTTGAGCGCATTCGCACTCGACAGTGAGGTGGGGCATGTCGCACGTCGTCGCAACAGGGGCCGGGAAGGCCATGATGGAGCGTCGGACCGATCCGACGCACGACTACATCCTCGAGCTGACCGGCAAGGAGCGACCCCGGGTCCTCTTCGTCGGCACGGCGACCGGCGATGATGCCGCGTACATCCTGAGCTTCTACTCCACCTACGACTCGGACCGGTGTGCGCCCCACCACCTTCCGCTGTTCCATCGCGCGGTCGACGACCTCGCCGGCTTCGTGAAGGGCTTCGACGTGATCCACGTCGGCGGCGGCAACACCGCGAACATGCTCGACGTCTGGAAGCGGCAGGGCCTGGACGAGATCATGCGCGAGATGTGGGAGGACCCCGACTCGAACGTCGTGTTCACCGGCGGCAGCGCCGGGGGGATCTGCTGGTTCGAGGGCGGCACCACCGACAGCTACGGCCCGACCCTGCAGGTGCTCCCGGAGGGCCTCGGCTTCCTGCACGGCAGCTTCTGCCCGCACTACGACGCCGAGGATCAGCGCCGGCCGCTCTTCCACGCCTCGCTGCTGAGCGGGGAGCTCTCGACCGGGTATGCGGTGGGCAACCTGCAGTCGCTGCACTTCGAGAACTCCGAGTTCGTCACCGCGATCAGCCCGGTCGAGGATGCTCTCACGCTCCGGGTCGAGGCGATCGACGGGAAGATCGTCGAGACGCAGCTGTCGACGACCGTGCTCACCGGGAACGCCCCGATCGTGAAGGGGCCGTCGTCGTGAACGACAACGTGTGGATCCTCATCGCGCAGCTGATCGTCGTCGTCGGCGCGATCTACATGGGCACCCGCACGAGCGGGATCGGCCTCGGCGTCTGGGGCCTGGTCGGCGTGGCCGTGCTCATCTTCGTGTTCGGCGAAGCGCCGGGCAACGCCCCGGTCGACGCGGTCTTCATCGTCATCACCGTCATCACCGCGGCATCCACGATGCAAGCGGCCGGCGGCATCGACTGGATGGTCTCGGTCGCGGCGAAGGTCATCCGGCGCAAACCGAAATCCGTGGTGTTCCTGGCCCCCGCGATGTCGTTCCTGTTCACGGTCGGCGCCGGCACGGGCAACATCTTCTACCCGCTGCTCCCCGTGATCTACGACGTCTCGTACCAGCAGAAGATCCGCCCCGAACGTGCACTGTCCGTATCGGCCGTCGCCTCGCAGGTCGGCATCCTCTGCTCGCCCGTCTCGGCGGCGACCGCCTCGATGGTGGTCCTGCTCGCCCCGCAGGGCGTCGACCTCGGCCAGCTGCTGCTGATCATGTGGCCGGCCTCCATCGCCGGGCTGTTCGTCGCGGCACTCGTCATGATGCGGCACGGCAAGGACCTCGAGGACGACCCGGAGTTCCAGCGCCGTCTGAAGGAGGGGCAGATCAAGCCGCCGCAGACCGACGCGCACGAGAACAAGCTCCCGAAGACCGCCGTGCTCTCGGCCACGCTCTTCCTCATCGGCGTCGGCGTGATCGTGTTCTTCGGACTCTTCGAGGGGCTGCGCCCCGTGATCGGCACCGACGACGCCGGAGACCCGGTGCGCCTCAGCGTCACGGTCATCATCGAGGTCACGATGGGCATCATCGCCGCCCTGATCTTCGTGTTCTGCAAGGTCAAGGCCGCCGACGTCCCGAAGCAGCCCACGTTCCCCGCCGGCATCGTCGGAGCGATCGCCCTCTTCGGCATCGCCTGGCTCGCCAACAC
>JAQZBG010000065.1 GCA_029239165.1 Microbacterium sp.
CCCTGCGGCGGCAGCCAGCCGAGCCACACCGAGAACACGACGATGAGCATCATGCCCGCCCAGACGACGGGCACAGCGGCCAGAGTCTGCGCGCCGACGCTGAGGGCGGTGCCGGTGCGTCGGCCGCGCAGCAACGCGGCGAGGATCCCGAATGGCACCGCGATCAGCACGGCGATCAGGAGCGCCATGATGCCGAGGGGTACGGTGACCTGGGCCTTCAACAGCAGCTCCTCGCCGACCGAGGCGCCCGAGAGCAGCGAGGTGCCGAGGTCACCACGGAAGATGCCGCCGATCCAGTCGGTGTACTGCGCGAGCAGCGGCTGGTTCAGGCCGAGCGATTCACGGAGCGCGTCGACCTCGGCGGGGGAGGCCTGCGTGCCGGCGATCAGCTGCGCCACGTCGCCGGGGAAGACCCGCAGGGTAAGGAAGATGAGCACGCTCGACACGAGGAGCCCTGCGATGAGCAGGGCTCCTCGGACGAGCGCGTAGCGGATCACGACGGGGTGACCGCTCGCTACTTCTCAGCGGAGACGGTCACGCCGGCGAGGTTGATCCGGGAGTTGATCGAGTCCTCGGGGAAGCCGGACACGATCGGGGCCACGGCCGTGATCGTCTCGCCGTTGTACAGCCAGTCGGCTGCGTGGTCCTCCGACACGATGCGCGCAGCCTCCGCGAGCAGCTCCGCGGACTTGTCGGGGTCCACCTCGGCCAGGGCCTTCGAGTACAGGTCCTGCACCTCGGCGTTGTCGTAGCCGAAGTAGTAGTCGGGGTTCGCGAAGTTCCCGAAGTCGCGCGGCTCGACATGCAGGACGAAGCTGAGGTCGTAGTCCTTGTTCGTGTACACGTCTTCGAGCCAGGTCGGGAACTCGACCGAGTTGACCTCGAGGGCGACGCCGACCTTCTTGAAGTCGGAGATCAGCACCTTGGGCACCGTCGTCCCGTAGAACGCCGGAATGGTGAGCGTGAGCTCCAGGTCTTCCTGGCCGGCTTCAGCCAGCAACTCTTTCGCCTTCTCCGGGTCGTACGAGATCACGTCCGACAGGTCTTCGTAGCCGGGGTCGAGTTCGGGGATCGGACCGAACAGCGTCGTCCCGGCGCCGACGGCCTCGATCAGCGCGTCGTGGTCGATGGCCAGCCGGAGCGCCTCGCGCACGCGGACATCGTCGAGCGGTGCCTTCTTGTTGTTGAACGCGAGGGTGGCCTTGTCGGTCGTGCGGCCCTTCGTCAGGGTGAAGTCGCCGGAGTCCTCGAGCTGCGGGGCGAGGTTGGGGTCGACGGCGGTGAGCACGTAGACGTCCCCGGCGATTGCGGCGTTGACGCCCGCCGTGAAGTCGGGGATGTACTGGAACTCCACCTGCGCGACACCCGCCGGGTCTCCCCAGTAGTCGTCGTTGCGGGCGAAGGTGATGGTGCTGCCCTTGTTCCACCGGGTCAGTGTGAACGGCCCGGTGCCGTTCTCGGCGGACTTCAGATCGGTCGTATCGCCGGACTTGAAGACCAGCCCCGCCGGGCCCGTCAGGGCGAACAAGAAGTTCTGGTTCGGCTCGGTGAGCACGATCTGCACCGTGGTGGCATCCGGGGCGGTGATAGAGGCGACCGCCGCGAAGTCGGCGTTCCCCTGCACGGTGGCGTCGGTGCGGACGGTCTCGTACGAGGACACGACATCGGCGGAGGTGAGCGCGGTGCCGTCGTGGAAGAGGATGCCCTCGCCGAGGGTGAACGTGTATGTCAGTCCGTCGTCGGACACCTCGTAGTCGGAGGCCAGCCGCCCCTCGATCTCGTTGTCCTGGGTGCGGGTGACGAGGCCCTCGTAGATGTTGTCGATGAGGATCTGCTCGATGGCCGCACCGCTGGTGTGCCGGATGTCGAGGTTGGTCGGTTCGAGGACCAGTCCGACGTGCAGGGTCGCGTCGGGGTCCGGCTCGCCGGCGCTCTCGGAAGGCGCGGGATCGGCGGAGCCGGCGCAGGCGCTGAGGAGCACGGCAGTGGCCGCGAGCGCGGATATCAGCGCGAGGCGTCGGGTGCGTCGGAACATGGGCGTTTCCTCTCGGTGCGGCAGTTGCTGTGTGCCGTTGGGTCGAGCCTAGAGTTGCGTGGCGGAGTGCGGGTCGGGTGTGGAACGGAACGTCATATTCCCCGAATCGCGGGGGCCGAGGCAATGAGGGCGGCCAGCTCGATCGGCGCGGTCTCCTGCACGTTGTGCGTCGCGTCCAGGGTCACGACGCGAGCCGCGGGCAGGCGCTGCTGAAGGTCCTCGGCATCCGTCTCGCTGACGAAACCGCGGGCGGCGCGGACCAGGGTGATCGGTGCGCTGACCCCGGACAGGTCGTCCCAGCCGGTCTCGTGGAGGACGGACGGCGCAGTGGCCGAACCGGGATCGTGCGCGGCGAGGGCGTGTGCGGCGAGGTGTGCGAAGTGGTGCTTCCACTCCACGCGTCCGTCGGAGCGTACGCGGGTGTTGAGGAAGACTCCGCGTTCGGTCTCGGGACGACTGCCGCCGAAGCCGAGCGACATCGCCTTGGCGACGAGCTCGTCCCTGGTGGCGAAGTCCGTCGGGCCCGCGTAGAACTCGCGCAGCGCGGCCGGCCCCGCGGTGACGTCGATCCCGGGCGTGATGTCGACGATGACGAGCTCGGAGACCAGGTCGGGGCGGGTAGCCGCGAGGGCGGCTCCGGTGAGCCCGCCGAGCGACTGCCCGACGACGACCTGCGGCTGCGTCGTCCAGGCATCCAGCGCCTCGGCGACATCGCGGGCGAGGGTGCGCGGGGTGTAGTCCACGTCGTCTCGCCAGGAGGAGTCGCCGTGGCCGGCCAGGTCGATCGCGAGCAGCGGAAGCTGGAGCGCGAGGGACGTCGTGTCCCACGTGTGCGCGTTCAGGCCGGCGCCGTGCAGCAGCGTGACCTGCGGCTGGCCCGCACCGAACCGCAGAGCGCTCAGCGAGCGCCCGTCGGCGAGGGGGAGGGTGAGGCGCTCCACCGCCGGGAGCGGGACACCGAGCGCGTCGGCCTGTGCGGGAAGATAGCTGAACTCGCTGATGTCGATCGCCACGTGGATATTCTGCTCCCCTCCGGGGATACAAAAGAAATGCGAGATCAATTCGACAAGTCCATGACGGCCTACCCTTGTCGTTTCGTCCAATTTTCATCGACAACTTCGGGCAAACTGCATTTGCCACGTCGACGCCAGTCGAGACCGAGAGCGCGACCGCCGAATATCATGGAGTCATGAGCGAGACGCGTGTGCACCTGTCCAAGACCGAGCCCGCCGCGTACCAGGCGCTCGATGCATTCTCGAAGACCGTGGGCCAGATCTGCGCGGCGAACGGCATCGACGATCGTCTGAAGGAGATCGTCATGATCCACTGCTCGCAGCTCAACGGCTGCGCGTACTGTGCCCGCATCCACGTCGACCGAGCCGTCGCGGCCGGTATCGACACCGACACGCTCACTCAGATCCCGACCTGGCGCGAGAGCGGCGTGTTCAGCGAGCGGGAGCGTGCAGCACTCGAACTCGCCGAGGCCTTCACCTTCATCTCCGAAGACGGAGTCTCCGACGAGGTGTACGACCTCGTCGGCAGCGTCTTCACCGAGAAGGAGTACGCGGCGTTGAGCTGGGCATGCGTCTCGATCAACGCGTTCAACCGTGTCGTGATCGCCGGTCGCTACCCGGTCCCTCCGCGGACGCCACAGGCGCAGGCATGACGATCCTCGACGTCGACGGCGTCACCAACGTCCGCGATGTCGGCGGGATGCCGGCCGCGGGCGGCCGCATCCGCGCGGGAGTGCTGCTGCGTTCGGGGCAGCTCTCCGGCGCCACGACGACCGGGGCGGCGGCGCTCCGTGCGAAGGTGCAGCACATCGTCGACCTTCGCGACGGCGAGGAGGTGGCAGCGGAGCCCACGGAGATCGAGGGGCTGGACACCACGCATCTCCCGCTGTTCCTGGGCTCCGTCCGGTCGTTCTTCGAAGCCGACACCAGCCTCGACGAGCTCTACCTGCACCTGCTGGAGGAGAGTGGGGAGCGCCTGGTCGAGGCGATCCGCATCATCGCCGTCGGCGCGCCCACGCTGGTGCACTGCACGGTCGGCAAGGACCGTACCGGGGTGACGGTGGCCCTGGCCCTCTCCGCCGTCGGGGCCGATCGTGAAGCCGTGATCGCCGACTACGCGCTCACCGAGTCGCAGCTGCCGGCGGAGCGCTCACGGCGCATCGCCGCGTATCTGCGTTCCGAGCATCCCGAAGCCGTCCATGCGGTGGCCCTCGCGACGCAGTCACCCGCCTCCGTGATGAGGAGTCTGCTGGAGCAGGTCGACGAGCGCTGGGGTTCCGCTGCCGGCTACCTGCGAGCCAACGGCATGACCGAGGCGGAGCTCACCGCGTTGACCGCCGCGCTCGTTGAGCCCACGGAGTAGCACCGATCCTGAGCCGCCGGCCCACCGCGGTCAGGTTAGGCAAGCCTTCACTTGGTGTACGATGAAGGCATCATGAACACCTCGCTCGAGACTCGCAGCACGCGCGCGGCACGCCGCGCCGCACGTCAACGCGCGCACCACCTGGTGACCGCCGACGAGCAGTCGCTCACCGAGCTCGAGGTGTTCCTGACGACCCTGCCGCTGTGTGCTTCCGGACGCATCTTCATCGAGGTGCCCTCCATCGCCGACATCGGTGTGATCGAGGCCCCGGGGCGGATGACCGTCACGTGGCTCGCTCGCGAGCAGCGCTCGGGCGCTCCCGGCAGCGGTCGCGCCTGCGCGCCCGGTCAGGCCCTGGCGCGCGCGACGTGCGCATGGGCCGACGAGATGATGTGCGACGACGAGATCGAGACACGGGTCACCCTGCTCGGGGGCTACCTCGGCACCGCCGACATCATCGAGCACCTGACGAGCGCGTTGGAGATCTCACCCGCATTCATCCAGGCCCCCGAGCGCTTCGGCCTGCTGCCCGCCGACCGCTGAACGCTCGGCCGTAGAACTCGCGAACGCTGCGTCGTCAGCGCGAACGGCGCACGTAGTTGCCGTCTTCCAACCCTGCCTCGATCTCGAAGCGGTTGCGCAGCGGATCGCGGCCGGCGAACAGGTAGAGCAGCGGCATCAGGAAGCCGTAGCGCAGCCACTGCTCCTTGTGCACGGCTTCGTGCCGCAGGACGGCATCGCTCGGGCGGGTGTCTCCGGTGAGGAAGCACCCACCGATGCACACTCCGCCGCGGTTGAAGGTCCAGGCCGGCATGCCTCGGAAGATCCACAGCCCCGCCCGGCGCTCGATCGGCCCCGTGCTCCACAGTGAACCCCAGAGCCATCCGACGGCCGTGCCCCAGGCATAACCGAGGCGACTGATCGGCGAGCGCAGCAGGAATGCGGGGATCCGACGGTCCAGGCGTCGCCCGCGCGCCAGCGCGGTGTCGGCCGCAGGACGCCAGTCCGCCGTCGTACTCACGCCACGGCTCCGACGAGCCTGAGGAGCGCGCCGAGGTCGTCGACCGCATCGGCGGGCGTTCGAGGAGCGAAACCGGCAATCGTCGCGCCAGCCAGGGGGATCTCGGAGCGCAGAGCACGGATGGCGGTGCTCAGAGCCGCGGGGGAGAGCCCGAAGGGTACGGAGGAGGAGACGCCGGCGAAGTCGGAGGGGTCGAGCACATCGACATCGATGTGGACCCATACGCGCGAGGCCCCGGTCGCCCTGACCGCGTCGAGCAGCGCATCGGGTCTTTCGAGGTCGTCGACTGACAGGTTCGCGAGACCGCCGAGCGGTGCGACCTCGGGGTCGTCGAGGTTGCGTACGCCGACGGTCACCACGCGACTCGCAGGGATTGCGGGGGAGAGCACGAGCTGTTCCTCGCCCTCGCCCAACAGTGCGCGCAACGCCATGCCGGAGAAGGCTCCGGAAGGGGAGGTCTCCGGAGTATGGAGATCGGCGTGCGCGTCGCACCACACGACCGCGAGATCGTCGGTGCCTCCCGGGAGAGCGTCGATCGCGGCGACGGTGACGCTGCAGTCGCCGCCGATCACGACCGTGTCGGAGTCGATGTGCCCATGCGTGAGTTCGCGTGTGCGCAGCAGCGCGCTCAGGCGCCGGACCCCGGTGCCGAGAGATTCACCCGCCTCGACCGGTACTTCCAGCACAGTCGTCGCTGCTCGGGGAAGGTCTCCCGCGATGGCGGCGGCACCGTCCACGAGGAGCATCGCGCGCGGTGCGGGCGAGCCCTGCCACTGCGGGATGACGAGGAATCGCACCATGGGTGCCTCCCAGAAAGAAGAGCGCGGATGTCCCGGGCGCACGGCCCGGGACATCCGCTGGTGGTGTCAGTTGCCTTCGATGGCCTGACGGGGAGCGCTGCCGCCGGCCTTGAGCTCGGCCAGACGCGCCTCGACCTCTGTCAGCTCGCCGAGGTCTTCCAGGCTCTCGAACTGCGCGTCGAGGCTCGACGCGGCGAGCTCGATCTTGCCCTGTGCGATGGCCTCCTGACGACGGACCTTGTCTTCGAACCGGCCCAGCTCGCTGGTGGGGTCGAGGACGTTGATCGAGCCGACAGCGTCCTGCACCTTGGTCTGCGCCTCGGCGACCTTGGCGCGCGCGAGGAGTTCGCTGCGCTTGTTCTTCAGCTCGACGAGCTTGTCCTTCATGCCGTTGAGGCCGCTCTTGAGCTTGTCGACGATCTCGGTCTGCGCTGCGATCTGCGGCTCGGCACCGGTGGCCTCGCGCTCGGCGCTGATCTGGCGCTGAAGGGCGATCTTGGCGAGGTTGTCGAACTTGTCGGCGTCCGTGGCGTCGCCGCTCTTGCGCATCTCGTCGGCCTTGCGGCTGGCGGCGAGGGCCTTGTTGCCCCACTCGGTCGCCGCCTGCACGTCTTCCTCGTGGTCACGCTCGAGGAGTCGCAGGTTGCCGATGGTCTCGGCGATCGCGGACTCGGCGTCGGCGATGCTGTTCGTGTAGTCGCGAACCAGCTGGTCGATCATCTTCTGCGGGTCTTCTGCAGAATCCAGGAGGGAGTTGATGTTCGCGCGGACGAGGGTCGAGATACGTCCGAAGATGGACTGCTTGGTCATGCGTGGTTCCTTTCAGAGGGCGTCTTCGAGAGCTTGGCGTATGTGTCTGTGTGGCGGATCAGAAGCGTCTACCTCCGGACCGACCGCTGCGGCCGCCGCCCCGGGATCCCCCGCCGCCGAAACCGGAGCTGCGGAAGCCGCCGCCCCCGGAGGAGCGCCATCCGCTGCTGCTGCGCCGGGACGACCCGCCGCCACCGCCGGCGAGGAGCCCGCCGATGATGCCGCCGAGGATGTCGCCCCCGATTCCGGAGCCCCCGGACGACGAACCGGAGCCGCCGAAGGGGCTGCCCCAGCCGCTTTCGTAGCCGGGCGGGTTGTACGACTGGACGTCGGACTGGGCGGCGGATGTGGCCTGTCCGGCGAGTGAGAGTGCGCGGTTGGCTTCAGCCAGCGACGCCTCCGGATCGGTGGCACGGAGGTTCAGAGCGTTCGTGAGGCTCGCCTCGGCGTTGGCGAGCCGGGTGCGCGCGGTCGAGCCGACCGTGCCGCGGCGGGTCTCGATGAACTCTCGCGCTGCCCGGATCTCGGAGCCGGCCTGTGCGAGTGTCTGCTCGAGCATCTGCTGCACGCGGCGCGAACGCTCGACGGTCTCGCGCCCCTGGGCGATCGCCGCATCGATCTGCGCGTTCGCGGCACGGAGCGCTTCGAGCACCCGCTGCGGATTGCGCTTCGCGGCGGCGAGGTCGACCTGAGCGACTTGCAGCTGCTGTGCGGTCAGGGAGGAGGCTGCCGCGATCGTGCCGGCCGCATCGGGCAACTGCTGTGCCGCCGCGAGGTCGGCCTGCAGCTCGGTGATGAGTGCTTGGGACTGGGTCTCGATTGCGGCCAGCTCGGCGCCCAGGGTCGTGATCGCCTGGGCGAGTTGAGCGGCCTGCGCGACCGACTGCTCGGCGGTGCGGATCGCGAAGGCGGCTTCGCCTGAACGGCCCGCCGCTATCGCCTGAGCAGCGGCCTCGATCGAGCGATCGGCAAGATCCGCGCGCTCCTGCGCCTGCGCGGGATTGTCGGCGACCGTGCTCAGCGCCGCCGGGTCGTACGTGGCCGACAGTGCCGCCAGAGCCGGTGCCGCGGACGCGAGGATCGGGTTCAGTGCTGCACGCTCGGCACGAACCCTCTCGAGCTCCTGCGGGGCGTTCTGCTCGAGCTTGCGGAGGGCGTCGAACGCCTCGGTGTTGTCGTCGAGCACGTCGTCGATCTCTTCCGCGATCCGGATGATGCGGATGTGCCAGGCTCGGCGGTCGTGGATCGTGTCCTCGATCTCGTCGTCGAGCTTCTGCTGGAGATCGAACGCTTCGGCGATCTTCGCCTTCGCCGCGTCGACGACGCGGGTGAACTCCTCGGTGGCGCCTTCGCCGAACTGGGCGACCGCGAAGCCGAGCTCCTCCTTGCTGGAGGTGATGGCATCGTCGGCCTGCACGAGCGCGAGGCCGGCCTGCGTCTCGACCTGCTCGTCGGTGAGCGTGGAGAACGGATCGGCGGGGTCCGGCTTCTCGGGCATCGCACCGCGCTTGCGGATCTCTGCCGTGCGTCGCGCGCGGCGCACGAGCGCGACGATGAGCCAGAGGAGCAGAGCGGCGGCGATGACGGCCACCACGATCAGCACCGTGCGCAGTGCACCGGCACCGCCGTCTCCCTGGATCCCGTCGGCGGCGAGGGTGATCGCGCCGACCCAGTCGCCCTCGGCGGCGAACGGCACCATCTTGTCTTCGATGGCATCGAGCTGATCGGAGCTCACCGGCCCGTCGGACGCAGCGGAGATGTAATAGCTGCGGCCGTCCACGGCGATCGCGAGGAGATACTGCTCGCTGCCGAGGTTGTTGCTGTCGGCGACGGTGTCGGCCCACTGGACGTTGTCGGTCGGGTTCGTGAAGTCGTCGACGAGAACCACGAACAGGTCGGCATTCGACTTGTCGGTCAGCTCTTCGAGCCGGGCCTCGACCGTGGCCTCCTCATCGGCGCTGAGCACGTCGGCCTGGTCGGTGACGTACCCGGCATCGAGGGTGAGCGGATCCGTGGCGGATGCGGCGGAGGCGGTGAACGCTCCCGCGGCGGCGGCCAGCGTGAGTGCGGCCAGCGCGAGCCACCGTTTCGTCATCGTGTTCCCTCCGACCGGCAGCCGAGCCCCATGCCATGAGTCTATGCACACAGCACGACACGCGACAGCTCCCGGAGCCGGTTCGCCGTTCGCCCTCAGCGGAGGCACATACGCTGGAAGGCATGGACGACATGTACGGTTCGGATGTGCTGGCGACAGGCTGGCGTGACCGTGGTGCGAAGAAGGTGCCGCAGGTCGCGGCGGAGACGGATCTGGTCGTGGAGGTCGCCGACGACGGCTTCTGCGGCGCCGTCACCCGTGTGCAGGGCGGCACCGTCGAACTGGAGGACCGCCTCGGTCGCCGACGGGTGTTCCCGCTCGGCGGTGGGTTCCTCATCGACGGTGCACCGGTCCGGCTGCTCGTGCCCGCAGCGAAGGAGCAGGGCCCGCGGCGGACGGCATCCGGATCGTTCGTGGTCGCCGACCAGCGGGCGCGCGTCGCGCTGCCCAGCCGCATCCTGGTCGAGGGCAGACACGATGCCGAGCTGGTGGAGAAGGTCTGGGGCGCGGACCTGCGTGTCGAAGGCGTGGTGGTCGAATACCTGCAGGGCGTCGATCTGCTCGACGAGCTGCTGACGGCTGAGCCGCCGAGCGCCACTCGCCGGTACGGCGTGCTCGTGGACCACCTCGTGCCGGGCTCCAAGGAGACCAGGATCGCGCAGGCCATCGCGCGCGGGCCGCACGGCCGACACCTCCGCATCGTCGGGCACCCGTTCGTCGACGTCTGGCAGTGCGTCACCCCGCGCGCCCTCGGCATCGCGAAGTGGCCCGAGATCCCCCGCGGCATCGAGTGGAAGGTCGGGATCTGCCGTGCGTTCGGATGGCCCCACGAGACACAGGCGGACATCGCTCGCGCCTGGCAGCACATCCTCTCGAAGGTGACCACCTATCGGGACCTCGAGCCTGCGCTGCTCGGCCGCGTGGAGGAGCTCATCGACTTCGTCACGGCCCCGCCCGGCTGACCGCGGCCGCCCGCACACGCGAGGTGGGCGCGGTGCCGACGACTACCCTGGAATCATGCCCGAACCCCGTACCTTCCGAGACGAGCCGGTGTCGTTCGTACGCCGCAGCGGACGGATGTCCGAGGCGCAGGAGCGCGCCTTCACCGAGCTGGGCCCGCACTATCTGCTCGATGTCCCGCGCGACGTCGCCTGGACGTCGGTGCACCCCGAGGCCCGCTTTGATCCTGCGACCGAGTACGGCCGCGACGCCGACCTCTACGTGGAGATCGGTTCCGGGCAGGGGCACGCGATCGTCGCGGCGGCAGCCTCCCGCCCGGACGACGACTTCCTCGCGGTCGAGGTCTTCCGCGCCGGCCTTGCGCGGACGATGCTCGATGCCGACCGAGAGGGCGCCCGCAACGTCCGCGTCGTCGAGGCGAACGCGCCGGAGGTGCTGTCGTCGTATCTGCCCGAGGCCGCCGCACGCGAGGTGTGGATCTTCTTCCCCGACCCCTGGCACAAGAAGAAGCACACCAAGCGCCGTCTCGTCCGGCCGGGATTCGGCGATACCGC
>JAQZBG010000474.1 GCA_029239165.1 Microbacterium sp.
TTCCCGCACGAGCTCTCGGGCGGCATGAGGCAGCGGATGATGATCGCCATGGCGCTCGCGCTCGATCCGCAGGTGATGATCATGGATGAGCCGACGACCGCACTCGACGTCGTCGTGCAGCGAGGGATCATCCGCGAGATCATGCGGCTCCGGGAGAAGCTCGGCTTCGCGGTGATCTTCATCACCCATGACCTGCCGATGCTGATCGAGATCAGCGACCGCATCGCGATCATGTTGCAGGGTCAGATCGTCGAGGAGGGAACGGCGGAGGAGATCTACCGGACTCCGCAGCACGAGTACACGAAGCGGCTGCTGTCGAGCTTCCCCTCGCTCAAGGGCGAGCGTGGAGATTTCGTCCGCACCGGTGTCAGCCAGGAGGGCGTCCGATGAACGCGAACACGGGCGCCGCCACCCCGCCGGAGACGGCGCGGCTGGAGGCACGGAACCTGGTGAAGGACTTCTCTCTGCGCTCCGGGTTCAAGACGAGCATCCTGCACGCGGTGAAAGACGTGTCGTTCACGATCGAGGCCGGCAAGACGGTCGCCCTCGTCGGTGAGTCTGGGTCGGGAAAGTCCACGATCGCCCGGATGCTGATGAAGCTGGAGACCCCGACCAGCGGGGAGATCCTGTTGGACGGCCAGCCGTCCGGTACCCGTGGTCGGGCACTGGAGCGCTACCGCGCCGACGTGCAGATGGTGTTCCAGGACCCGTTCGCGTCGCTGAATCCGTTCCACACGATCGTGCATCATCTCGAACGCCCGATCCGACTGCATCACCCCGAACTGTCTCGTGGCGAGGTGCGGGACAGGGCGGTGGAACTGCTCGAGCGCGTCCGACTCATCCCGGGGGAGAGCTACGCCGATCGCCGCCCGCATGAACTGTCCGGTGGGCAGCGTCAGCGCGTCGCGATCGCGCGAGCGCTGGCACCAGGGGCGCGGTTCATCGTCGCGGACGAGCCCGTGTCGATGCTCGACGTGTCGATCCGTCTCGGGGTGCTGAACCTGCTCGCGGACCTGCAGCGCGAGGAGAACCTCGGCGTCCTCTACATCACCCACGACCTGGCGACGGCCCGGCACTTCTCGGACGAGATCATGGTTCTCTACAAGGGCGATGTCGTGGAGCGCGGACCTGCCGACGAGGTCATCCTCAATCCGCAACACGAGTACACCAAGACGCTCCTGGGTGCCGCTCCCGAGCCCGACAATCTCGGTCGCCTCCGCGACGAGGTGCGCGCCGAGCTCGGCATCCCCCGCTGACACCTGCCCGTGCTTTTCGAATCGCGCAAATGGTCCCTTCGATGTCCCGGATGGAACCGTTTGCGCGATTCGAACGCGCGTCCGGGGAGCCAGAGGACGGCGATCCGACCGGCTAGACTGAACCCACAACTGAAGACAGGCCGAATGAACCACGCGGGAGAGCCCCGGCGAACGCAGCCGGGCACCGAAGGAGCAAGCCTCCCCGCCAATCTCTCAGGTACGCGTACCGCGCGGTTCCGGCCACTCTGAAGCGATCCCGCGAGACTGCGGATCCGCCGACGGTGAAAACCCCCGCCTCCGTGCACGGGTGAAGCTCTCAGGCCTATGACAGAGGGGGAGTTCCGAGGAGCGGCGATGCCGCCGTTCCGCCCGTCACAGCCCGGGAGAACTCCATGTCCGACCCCCGCTACACCCCGCTGCGCGAACGCCATGAGGCGCTGGGCGCGTCGTTCACCGATTTCGGCGGCTGGCAGATGCCGGTGCGCTACACCTCCGACCTCGCCGAGCACCACGCCGTGCGCAACGCTGCCGGCATCTTCGACATCTCGCACATGGCGGAGTTCCTGGTGACGGGCGAGAAAGCGGCCGAGTTCCTCGACTTCGCACTCGCCGGCCGCATCTCCGCGATGCCGGTGGGCAAGGCGAAGTACTCGCTGATGCTCGCTGCGAACGGTGGCATCGTCGACGACGTCATCGCGTATCGGTTGGCGGACGACCGGTACCTCGTGATCGCGAATGCCGGGAACCGTGGCTTCGTCGACTCCGCCTTCGCGAAGCGGGTCCGCGACTTCCCGTCGCTCGTCGAGCGTGAGCTCCCGCCACAGGAGCCTGGCGCGGATCGCACCTTCGCCGGGTTCCTCGGCGATCGCGGCGTCGATGTGGAGGATGTATCGGACTCCTACGCGCTGCTCGCTGTGCAGGGTCCCGCCGCCGAGGCGATCCTCGCCGCGACCTCCGGGATCACCGAGCTGAGCACCCCCTGGGCCGAGCAGAAGTACTACGCATGGGCGGACGCGCGGTTCCTCGGCGAGCCCCTCCTCATCGCGCGCACGGGCTACACCGGCGAAGACGGCTTCGAACTGCTCGTGCGCTCGGCTGACGCGATCGCGCTGTGGGACGCGTTGGTCTCTGCCGGTGAACCGCACGGTCTCGTGCCGGCGGGGCTCGCAGCGCGCGACACTCTGCGCCTCGAGGCGGGCATGCCGTTGTACGGCCACGAGCTGAGCCTCGACACCCTCCCCGCGCAGGCCGGTCTCGGCCGCGTCGTCGTGACCGCCAAGGATCAGTTCGTCGGCAAGGAAGCACTCGTCGCGGCCGAACAGGCCGGGACGTCGGATGCCCCCGTGCTGGTCGGCATCGTCGCCGAGGGCAAGCGCGCCGGGCGTGCCGGTTACCCGGTCGTCGACGGCGAAGGCGCGAACCTCGGCGAGATCACCAGCGGAGCGCTCAGCCCGACTCTCGGCCATCCGATCGCGATGGCCTACGTGCACCCTTCTTCCGCCGAAGAGGGAACCGCAGTATTCCTTGATGTGCGGGGGACCAAGATCCCCGCAACCGTGACCGCCCTGCCTTTCTATCGGAGGACCAAATGACCGACCTCGCCGCACTCAGCTACACCGAAGAACACGAATGGATCGCCGCCGACGGCGACACCGTGACCATCGGCATCACCGATTACGCCGCCGAGAAGCTCGGCGACGTCGTCTTCGTCGAGCTCCCCGCCGTCGGAACCGAGGTCACCGCCGGCTCCGTCGTGGGTGAGATCGAATCCACCAAGTCAGTGGGCGAGCTCTACGCGCCGGTCACCGGCACGGTCGTCGAGATCAACGACGCAGCCGTCGACGATCCCTCGCTCGTCAACGCCGCACCGTTCGAGGGCGGCTGGCTGCTCAAGGTCACCGTCGCCGCGGGTGCGCTCGACGGCCTGCTCGACCGCGACGCATACGTCGCGCTGACGGAGGGCTGATTCACCAGTGGTCACTTTCGCCGATCGTCATATCGGACCCACGGATGCCGCGCAGCGCACGATGCTCGATGCCCTCGGTCTCGACACCGCCGGAGCGGACGAGGCGCTGAGCCCGGTGGAGGCGCTGATGCGCCAGGCCGTTCCCGCGTCGATCTACACCGGACCGCCCGCGGACGATGAGGGCGCGACGCCCTCGCGCATCCCCGCGGCGGCGAGCGAGACCGAAGCGCTCGCCGAGTTGCGGACCCTCGCGTCGCGCAACACCGTGAACCGACCGATGATCGGCCTCGGCTACTACGGAACCATCACTCCGCAGGTGATCCAGCGCAATGTGCTGGAGAACCCGTCCTGGTACACGGCGTACACCCCGTACCAGCCGGAGATCTCGCAGGGCCGCCTCGAAGCGCTCATCAACTTCCAGACCATGGTCGCCGAGCTCACCGGGCTCACCACGGCCAATGCGTCGATGCTGGACGAGTCCACGGCCGTCGTCGAGGGGATGCTGCTGGCGCGGCGCG
>JAQZBG010000066.1 GCA_029239165.1 Microbacterium sp.
CGTCGCGAGCTCTGACACCCAGTCCTGAACTTCAGACCGCCGGATCGACCAGATCTCCCTGTCTGCCCAGACTGGAGCGACGTGGTTCTTCCACGCCCGCTCGAGCGTCATGTAGTACGACGGTTTAGACATCGGCGGCTGCTTCGACCGGAGCCAGCTGTCGGCGAACATCCGGACAGGCACCCGCGATGCCACGGGATCGATGTACTCGCCCTTCGATTTGGACACGGTGACCATGGACAAGTAGAGCTTCGCTTCGCGCATCGTCGTGAAGCCGCGCTTCTGCGTTTCGGTGCTATCAGGTCTGCGGTAGCGCACGCGGTAGCGGCGGCCCTTCGCCGTTTCGTACGGGCTGATGCTGCCCATCTCGACCTCCGCTCGTGCCGGCTTGACGGTCAGTATCGGCATAGTGTCGGACACATGTCGGACGCCGTCAACGCGGTCTATTGCACATGTGGATAGATGTCCTCAGACGTCGCAAGTTGCAGATGCGGACGGTAATGGGTGGCGGGAGAGGCACGGCGCGGCAGCGCCCTCTCGGCACACGCTCGCTGCTGGCTACGATTCGCTCGTCTGACCAACCCATGGATGACGTCATTCGCCCTGCCGAGCCGAACGTCCGTGTCTCACCACCTCGGTTAGCGTAGGAACGTTGCGCGCGAGTTGGGAGACGGTGTGGTCACAGGTCCATTGAAGAGTCAGGTCGACAAGGTCTGGGATGCCTTCTGGTCGGGCGGCATTGCGAACCCGGTCGAGGTCATCGAGCAGATCACGTACCTGCTGTTCATCAAGCGCCTGGACGAACTGCACACGAGGGAAGAGCAGAAGGCTGCGCGCTTCGACGACCAGATCGACATCCCAATCTTCCCCGAGGGATACGACAGCGACCTGCCCGGCCGGCGACCGTATCGCGACCTGCGCTGGGGCGTGTTCACCAACTACTCGCCGTCCGAGATGTTCGACGTCGTGTCCGAGCACGTCTTCCCCTGGCTGCGCCGCCTCGGCGCCGAAGGATCCAGCTACGCGCGGAACATGCGCGATGCGCGCTTCACGATCCCAACGCCGGCGCTGTTGACGAAGGTCGTCGATTTGCTCGCCGAGATCCCCATGGAAGATCGCGACACTAAGGGCGACATCTACGAGTACATGCTGTCGAAACTCGCGACAAGCGGCACGAACGGGCAATTCCGCACCGCGCGACACATCATCCAGCTCATGGTCGACCTCACCGAGCCCCGGCCCGACGATCGCATCATCGACCCCGCGGTCGGCACCGCCGGCTTCCTCGTGACCGCCGAGGAGTATCTGCGCGCGCACCACCCCGAGATCTGGTCTGATACCGCGACCCGCGCCCACTTCAACGGTCCGATGTTCACCGGCTACGACTCGGATGCCGCCATGGCCCGCATCGCGAGCATGAACATGCTGCTGCACGGTGTCGAGAACCCCACGATCGAGCGCGCCGACTCGCTCACCGAGGGCCACCCCGGTGACGACAGCTACACACTCGTGCTCGCCAACCCGCCGTTCGCGGGGTCGCTCGACGACGAGACGGTCGCGAAAGACCTGCAGAAGGTCGTCAAGACCCGCAAGACCGAGCTGCTCTTCCTTGTTCTCATGATCCGGATGCTGCGCAACGGCGGCCGCGCGGCCGTCATCGTGCCCGAGGGTGTGCTGTTCGGGTCTTCGAATGCGCACAAGGTAGTACGCAGGCTGCTCGTCGAGGATCACAAGCTGGATGCCGTCATTAAGCTGCCTAGCGGAACCTTCAAGCCTTACACCGGGGTCTCGACCGCGATCCTGCTCTTTACGAAGACGAGCTCGGGTGGCACTGACAACGTCTGGTTCTATGACGTGCGCGCCGACGGCATGACCCTCGACGACAAGCGAACTCCGATCGAGGCGAACGACCTCCCCGACGTGCTCGCCCGCTGGCGCGCACGGGAGGCTGAGTCCTCGCGCGCGCGGGCCGATCAGAGCTTCCTCGTGCCGAAGCAGGAGATCGTCGCCAACGGCTACGACCTCTCGCTCAACCGCTACATGGAGCTCAAGATCGAGGAGGTCGAGCACAGCTCGCCGACCGAGATTCTCGACGAGCTCGATGCTCTGGAGGCCGAGATCCAGGACGCCCTGAAGAGGTTGCGGGAGATGCTCGCGTGACCCGGGAGACTGTCCCGCTAGGAGAGGCGGCGCGTCTGGTCGGTGGCGGAACACCGAGCAAGGCACGCAGCGACTATTGGGGTGAGGGCGTCCCGTGGATTACCAGCGCTGACATCGCCGATGACGGCACGATTGTCGAACGCGCACAGATCACCCCCGTAGGAGTGGCCAGCAACCCTGGTAGCATCGCAGCCGCCAATTCTGTGCTCTTGGTAACGAGAACAGGTGTCGGGAAGACTGCACTGACAAACTGGCCGCTCGCCTTCAGCCAGGACATCGTTGCGTTCACAGATCACCCAAGAATCGACGCGAGCTACCTTCGCCATTTCTTGCGATCTTCATCCTCTGCTTTGAAGCAGCGCGCTCGAGGGGCAACGATTCTCGGGGTAACCCGCGATGACGTTCTTTCGCTTCGCATCCCCCTCCCACCCCTCCCCGAGCAGCGCCGGATCGCGGCAATCCTCGACGAGGCCGAAGCTCTCAACCGCCCGGCGACCACTGCCCTCAGAAAGCTAGCGGCTCTGCGTCAGTCACTGTTCGCGAGCGCCGTGAGCGAAGTACGCACCCGTGTTTCAATCGCGGATGTTGCGCTCAAAGTCACCGACGGGACTCATCAGGCGCCCGGCTGGAGCATCACCGGAGTGCCCTTTCTGTTCGTCAGTAATATCACCAGTGGCTCAATCGACTACTCGACGACCAAGTACGTCTCGCCGGAGACATACGACCGCCTCACTCGACACTCACCGATCGAAAAGGGCGACGTCCTCTACTCCGCTGTCGGGTCATACGGCGTCCCCGCGGTAGTTGACTCCGACGAACCGTTCCTCTTCCAAAGGCACATCGCACACATCAAGCCCCGCCCTGACGTAGTCGACAGCTGGTACCTGCATGCGGCGCTTGGATCCTCCGACTTTCTGAACCAGGCTCACAAAGTCGCGCGCGGTGTCGCGCAGAAGACCGTCACGCTCGGCGACCTGTCTCGACTGACGATTCCGCTCCCGAATGTCGAAGCTCAGCGGCATGTGGCTGAGCAGCTCAAAGCGGTTCGCAGGGCACACACGATCGTCACTCATCAGCGGTCATCCATCCGCACCCTCTTCGCGTCCCTCCAGCACCGCGCATTCCGAGGAGAACTATGACCGATCTCACTCCCGGCGTCACCGCCGTTTCGACGATGCCTCGGTGGTTCGAGTTCTTCCGCCCACTGCTCGAAGTGCTCGCCGACGGGCAAACCTGGCGCAAGCGCGACATGGAGCGCGCCATCGCCGCCCGCGCCGGGCTCACAGATGAGCAACTCGCCGAAACCATTGGGTCAGGTCAGTCGCGCGCGATCAACCGCATCGGCTGGGCAACCTCTGCCCTGCGTCGAGCGAAGGCTCTCGAGTCGCCCGCGCGTGCACAGTTTCGCATCACGGACGTCGGGCGCAAGCTCCTAGCCGACCATGCCGGACCTATCCCCGAACCTGCCGTCTACGCGCTCCCCGCGTACAACGAGTACGCGCCCGTGAAGGGAAAGAAAGCGGCATCCGTCGCGCCGGTGAGTCCCGAGCTCGAAGAGTCGGATCCCGACGAGCTCATCAGCTCCGGCATCCGCCGCATCGACGAAGACACGCGCTCCACCCTTCTGCAGCGGCTCAAAGAGAGCGACCCGTACGACTTCGAGCGCGTCGTGCGCACGCTGCTCGTGCGGATGGGTTACGGCCGCGACGGCCGGATGACTCCGCTCAAGGGCTCGGGCGACGGCGGTCTCGACGGGGTGATCGATCGCGACGAGCTCGGTCTCAGCAAGATCTACGTGCAAGCCAAGCGCTACGCCGAAGCGACCGTCGGCCGGCCGAAGGTGCAGGAGTTCGTCGGCGCGCTCGCCACTCGCGGCGCGAACGTCGGCGTGTTCTTCACGACGAGCAGCTTCACCGCCGAAGCGGTCGACGCGGCCGCGCGTGTGCCGCAAGAGATCGCTCTCGTCGACGGCGCGCGCCTGACCGCCCTCATGATGCGCCACAAGGTCGGCGTGCAGGTCGCCCGCACGATCGAACTCCTCAAGGTCGACGAGGACTTCTTCGCCGGCGAGTAATGCGCTGCGGCGCACGGGCGGCCGTCGTGTGACGAACGACCGCCCGTGCCGAGGAGCCCGTCAGTAGCCGACCGCGGCGAGCCCGAACTGGATCTCGGCGTCGGTGAACCCCTCGAAGGCGAGCTGGTCGTAGAGACCCTGCCGCGAGAACGACGAGTACCCGAGGTGCGACGCCGCTTTCTCGGCGGCCTCGGCGTTCCAGTCGGCGCCGAAGGTGGCCTCTTCAGTGGCGTGCCCCTCGTATTCGACCTGATCGATCAGGCCGACCCTCGAGAACCCCGAGTAGTCGAGGTACGACTGTGCCTGGTGGATCGCGTTCTGTTGCGCGAGCGTGTACACCGGCTTCGGCGCCTCGCCGGTGATGAGCACAACGCGGTGCCGGCATCCGCGTTGCGCCCTTCGCTGAGCGTCTGCGTTGCGACGACCCGGTCGTCACCGGTGCCGGCGGGCATCGCGATGACGAACCCGACCGTCTCCAGCGCTGCACGGGCCTCGCCCACGGCAAGGCCGACCAGGTCCGGTACTTCTTCGCGGTCGTCCACCGGTGCGGGCTCAGCCGCCGGCACTTCCTCCACGCCCTCGGCGACCGTTGCCGGCTTGTCACCGGCGGCGCCGCTCGTATCACGGCCCCCGCTGATGCCGTTCACGATCATGCTTATGAGCACCAGCGCACCCACCGCGATAAGGGCCTACTGCCACCACTTCAGCTTGGGCAGGCCGCGACCGGCGCGTGCAAAGACGGCACCGCGGGCCACTCCCGTGGTCGCGGGCGTGAAGGCCGCCGTGGATGCGGCCACCTCAGCTGGCGGCGTGAATGCCGTGGCCGCGGCATCCGTCTGCGCCGCTGCGTGGTGGGCGGTCCACTGCGCAGCGTCCCAGTACCGCTGTGCGGCGAGATCGTGCGGATCGGGGTGCCACCCGGCGGGCGGAAGCTGCGGCTCAGCGCTCGAGCCGCAGTTCTGACCGTTGTTGTTGCTGTTGTCGGACATGACGAACCTTCTAGTCTTTCGAGGAGCACACCCCTAGGCGTGCACCACCGGCCGACGGCCAGTCGTTCAGGACACACCAGACCTCCGACATCGCGGGTTCGGCGGGCCGGGACGGGCAGAGTCGACGCGCTTCGCTAGCATGGCGAAAGGCAGGGGCCGAGCCTGCCGCCGGGAGCGTTTGTGGGCAACTTCGACTTCGTCCGGGATCGCTGGCCGAAAGTCTGGGAGGCCGCATCCCGCGCCGAGTCGTACCTGCGCAGCGATCCTCGGGCATCTGCGACGTACACGAGGCGTGCCGGCGAGATGTTCACGGAGTGGATTTATGCCGCTGAAGCCCTCACCCGCCCCTACGACGATTCCTTCGCGAATCTGACGGCACAGTCGGCGTTTCGGGAAACGGTCGGTGCGAACGTCGACGGAGGCCTGCGGCTCGTGCGGCGAATCGGCAACGACGCGGTGCACAAAGAGAACGGGATGCCGCTCGATCGCGCGCGCAGCTCGCTCGAGCAGCTGCACATCATCTGCCGGTGGCTCGATTACGGATACGGGGATCCGGATGCCGCCGGCTCACCGCCCTTCGATTTTGCGCTCGTTCCGCCCGCCCCAGCGGCAATCATCCAGGAGACACGAGCCGAACTCGAACGCGCGCAGGCGGAGTTCGATCAGGCACGAAGAGCGCTCGCCGAAGAAGTTGAGCGCAACGCGGCGCTCCAGCAGGAGGTCGCTTCTCTTCGTGCCGCCGCCGGAGCGGCGAAGACCGCGAACGAGGCCGCGAACGCCGAGCATGGCATCCCTGATCCGACCCTCGCGACCGAGGCCGAGACGCGGCGCGACCTCATTGATCTGCACCTTCTCGACGCGGGCTGGGCGCTCGCTGGAGCACGCGATCGCGAGTGGCCCGTGACGGGCATCCCCAGCTCGTCGGGAATCGGCAAGGTCGACTACGTTCTGTGGGGCGACGACGGCAAGCCGCTGGCAGTGGTCGAAGCCAAACGCACCACGAAGAACGCAAAAGAGGGCCGCCTCCAGGCTGAGCTGTACGCCGACGCGCTCGAACGCGATACCGGTCAGCGCCCGCTGATCTACTACACGAACGGGTTCGAGACCTGGCTGTGGGACGACCGGCGGTATGCCCCGCGACGCGTCGCCGGCTACATGACGAAGGACCAGCTCGCCCTCGCGATCCAGCGCCGCAGCTCACTCAAGCCTCTCGCCACGGCGACGATCGACCGCACGATCATCGAGCGGCCGTACCAGCAGCGTGCGATCCGCGCGGTAACCGAAGCGTTCGAGCATCAGCGCCGCCGCGCATTGCTCGTGATGGCGACCGGCACCGGCAAGACGCGCACCGTCATCGCGCTTGTCGATGTGCTCCAGAGAGCCAACTGGGCCAAGCGCGTACTGTTCCTCGCCGACCGCACCGCCCTGGTCAATCAGGCGGTCGCGGCCTTCAAAGCCCACCTCCCCGATAGCGCGCCGGTTAACCTCGTCGCCGACCACGACAGCGAGGGACGCGTCTTCGTCTCCACCTACCAGACCGTGATGGGGCTCATTGACTCGGGTGAAGACGCGCTGCGGCGCTTCGGGCCCGGGTACTTTGACCTCATCGTCGTCGACGAGGCACATCGATCGATTTACAACCGGTACGGCGAGATCTTCTCGTATTTCGACTCGTTCGTCGTCGGGCTGACGGCAACCCCGCGCGCCGATGTCGACCGCAACACCTACCGGATGTTCGAACTCGATGACGGCGTTCCCACCGACGCATTCGAGCTCGACGACGCGATCGCCGGCGGCTACCTCGTCCCGCCGGTCGCTCGACCGATCGATCTCGGGTTCATGAAGCGCGGCATCCGCTATGCCGACCTGAGCGAAACCGAACGCGAGCGGTGGGACGAACTCGAGTGGCACGACGGCGAGATTCCCGATGCGATCGACGCGGCCGCGATGAACCGCTGGCTGTTCAACGAAGACACCGTCGATAAGGTGCTCGAGGTGCTCGTCGCCGAGGGGCGTCACGTCGGTGGCGGCGATGTGCTCGGCAAGACGATCGTCTTCGCGAAGAACCAGAAGCACGCCGAGTTCATCGAGTCGCGCTTCGATGCGAACTTTCCCGAGAAGCGCGGCGAGTTCGCGCGCGTGATCACCTACGCTTCTGGTCCGTACGCACAGACGCACATCGATGCGTTCTCGACTCCCGGCAAGCCCCCGCAGATCGCAATCTCGGTCGACATGCTCGACACCGGCATCGACATCCCCGATGTCGTCAACCTGGTGTTCTTCAAGCCGGTGAACTCTCACACCAAGTTCTGGCAGATGGTCGGCCGTGGCACGCGGTTGCGTCCCGACCTATACGGACCCGGTGACGACAAGCGCGACTTCGTGATTTTTGACGTGTGCGGCAACATCGACTTCTTCAACGAAGAGCTGCCCGAAGCTCCGGCAGCTCGCTCGCTCTCGCTGTCAGAGCGGACGTTCCTGCAGCGCACCCGCCTGCTCGCAGCCCTGAACGGCATCGATGACACGGATGCCGCGGCCCTGCGCGCGGCGATCGCGGGGCGCCTGCACCGCGCAGTCGCCGGCATGAACCGCGATAACTTCCTCGTACGACGACACCTGCGCGCCATTGAGCAGTTCGGCATCGCGGATGCGTGGAGCCGGTTCGGAGTCGCCGACCTCGAGGCTGCCGCCGAACTCGCGGGGCTTCCCTCCGCGGCCGAGCAAGACGTCGATGAGGCGGCCAAACGGTTCGATGCGCTCGTCCTCGACGCGCAGGTCGCCGTCACGACCGGCGAATCGGTGCCCGCCGGAGTCGCGTCGCGCATCGCGGGGATCGCGCAGGCTCTCGGCGATCAGCGCACCATCCCGGCCGTCGCCGCGCAGGCGACTCTGCTGGATTCTCTCCTCGACCCGACGTGGTGGGAGAACGTCAACGTCGTGATGCTCGAGCGGGTGCGCGTGAACCTCCGCGAGCTCGTCCGACTCATCGAGCGCGAGAGTCAGGCCATCGTGTACTCCGACTTCGAAGACACGCTCGACCCGGCGCGCGATGTCGTGCTCACCCGAGTCGTGCCGGGCCTAAACCGCCGCGCATTCCGCGAGAAGCTCTTCGGGTTCCTCACGGGCCGGTCGGATGTCGCCCTGCACAAGCTGCGTACCGGGCGCCCGCTAACGGCCGTCGACCTCGAGCAGTTGGAGGAGGCGTTGACCTCCGCCGGCGGGCTCGACGCAGGCGTGTTGTATGAAGAAGCCAAGGATGCGGGCGGCCTCGGCCGACTCGTACGGTCAATCGTCGGCATGGATCGCTCGGCTGTTGAGCAGCAGCTCGCCGATTTCGTCTCGACGCCCGGATTCACCCATCGCCAGCATGCGTTTGTCGACCTAGTCGTGCAACAGCTCACGATCGCCGGCTATCTGGATCCCCGGCGGTTATACGAGGATCCTTTCGATGGCGTGGCGCCCGAGGGTCCGGATTCGCTTTTTAGCGATGCCCAGGTAACGGATCTGATTGCCCGATTGCGGCGGATCGATGAGTCGGCGAAGCCAACTGAGTCGGCGCGTGCGTGAGTGGGCAACCTGAACCTGACAGCGACTGCGGCAGGAGTCACCTTTCGAGTGACGGTGACCACGGAATGGTGCCGAGCGTCGAGTCGGTAGGGATCCCAAGTGTCGGGTCTGGACGCACCGCGGCTGCTTGGAATGGCACGCCGGATTATTGTGGCGGAGGGGCGACGCGAGTCGATAAGTAGCCTACTTCAATGGAGCCAAAGGGACACAGTGAACCGAGTCGAAGCTCAAGCGCGCATCACACGCAATCTCGCCACCATCAGATACCAGCTTGAGGATCTTTCTCGACGTGGGCTCTACATGTCGCGCTTCACCGAAGACCTGGTCCAGAGAACCGTGGCCGCTGCGACGGGTCGCCGCGTTGTCGACCTGAACGCTGCAGCGAATAACTTCCCCGGCATCGATCTCCGAACCGATGACGAGCGGATTGGATACCAAGCCACGCTTCGTGCCACCAAGCAGAAGTTCGATCTGACGAAGGCGGCGCTGAGTAAGGAAGCCGCTTCACCGACATCGCGAGTTGGACAGCTGCGGGACGTGTACGTCGTCGGCGTCAGCTGCGTCGACAACCCAGAGATCCGTCGATGGAGCGCGCTACATCCTCAGGGCGTTATTCGGATCAGAGCGATCGAGCTCTACTCGCTGCTCGAGGTCTCGCACCTTGACGACGACGCGTTGTCCGACGTGGACGATATCGTTCAGGGCTTCGCAAACGATTGGGGCCGGCCTCTTCGACCCGATGCAGAGGAGATCGCGACCATCGTTGGGTGGTTGGACCGACCTGCTATTCGCGACAACCGTCACTACGAGTCAAATTGGCAAGACCTGCAGAGGGCGATGGAGGACATCAGGAGACTACTCGCCCGAGGTGTCGATGACATGGGCGATCGTATAGTGCGGCCAAAGGTCACCTTCCATCAGCCCTTCTCGGCGCCTCTGAGTGCGATCTACGACGCAAGTCACGACATCAGCCGTGCGCTGACGTCGTTCCTGCAGCGGAACGGCCCACTGACCCGCGAGGACATGGACCTGATCGACGATCGTCGTCGCCGCATCCAAAACAAGGTGACCATCTTGTGCGAAGCGGCCGGGATCGACGCTCCCAGTTGGTGATCCGCCTCCGCGCATCGCACGAACCTTCAGCCTTCATCCACCGCTCTCTCATCCCATGTCGTCCACTTCTGAACTTCGCCGCGCGCCACCTCAGCAGCGCACGATTCGCTATCACACCAACATGCACGCAGGCACCATTGATGAGCACCGCCGTTTGAGACCAGTTCGCATCATCCGCCTGCATCCCCAAAAAATACCTGAAGGAGCGGCAAATTTGGTCCTACCCTGGCGCCATGCGAGGTGGCCTCGAGCGGTGGAAGCGAGGTGTTGAATCCCGAGGGGTTCGACAGGCGATCGGGTACGCGCTGGAGGGCACGTGCGATGCTCACCTGCGACACACAACAGGCTTGGAAGCCCTCGAGGCGTACAGCGCTGCACCGGATTCAACCGCCTCGCGATTCATCGTCGAAAACGGCATCATCACGTCCGACGAGCTCGCCGCCGGAGGGCTTCGGGTCTGGCTCACCGGACTAGACCCGATCACGGGGGAGGAGCGCGGCCATCAGCGACTGAGCCCCGACGCCGACCTGCTGCTCGACGGCACACTGAACCACCCGAAGTCGTACAGCATCGCCGCGCTGCTGCATCCCGA
>JAQZBG010000067.1 GCA_029239165.1 Microbacterium sp.
GCCGGAATCCGACTGAGCGACAACGACACCCGGATACTCTCGGTCGCGATGCACCTCGCGCAGGACGGCCAAGATGTCACGATCGTCTCGAAGGACCTGCCGATGCGTGTGAAGGCCGCGTCGCTGGGGCTCCGGGCCGAGGAGTACCTCGCCGAGCAGGCCGTGGACTCCGGATGGATGGGCATCTCGACGCTCGACCTGTCCGGCGACGACATCAGCGACCTCTACGAGAGCGAAGTCGGGATCAGCGAGCAGGCTCGAGGGCTGCCGGTCAACACCGGGCTCATCATCCACTCCGAGCGCGGGTCCGCTCTCGGGCGCGTCACCGGAGACGGCGAGTACCGTCTGGTGCGGGGCGACCGCGACATCTTCGGGATGCACGGCCGCTCGGCGGAACAGCGCATCGCGATCGATCTGCTGCTCGACCAGGAAGTCGGCATCGTCTCTCTCGGCGGGCGCGCGGGCACCGGCAAGTCGGCGCTCGCGTTGAGCGCCGGTCTCGAGGCCGTGTTGGAGCGCCAGCAGCAGAAGAAGATCATCGTGTTCCGGCCGCTGTTCGCGGTCGGAGGGCAGGAGCTCGGCTACCTGCCCGGCGACCAGGGCGAGAAGATGGGGCCGTGGGGCCAAGCGGTGTTCGACACCCTCGGCTCGGTGGTCTCCGGCAACGTCATCGAAGAGGTCCTCGAGCGCGGGCTGCTCGAAGTGCTGCCGCTCACGCACATCCGCGGTCGCTCTCTGCATGACGCTTTCGTGATCGTCGATGAGGCGCAGTCTCTCGAACGGAATGTGCTGCTCACAGTGCTGAGCCGCATGGGGCAGAACTCGCGGGTCATCCTGACCCACGACGTCGGCCAGCGCGACAACCTCCGGGTGGGCCGGCACGATGGAATCGCCAGCGTGATCGAGACGCTGAAGGGGCACGAGCTCTTCGGCCACGTCACCCTGACGCGCTCCGAGCGCTCGGCCATCGCGGCCCTCGTCACAGAGCTCCTGGAGGGTGGAGAGCTCAGCTGACGACGGAAACAGCGGATGCCGCGAGGAACGAGTCCTCGCGGCATCCGCTGTTTCGTGCTGGTCAGCCGGGGTGGGTCATCGACAGCAGGTCGAGCTTCTCGTCCAGCTGCTCGAGGGTGAGGTCACCGCGCTCGACGTACCCGAGGTCGATCACGGCGTCGCGCACGGTGATGCCCTTCGCGACCGAGTGCTTGGCGATCTTCGCCGCTGCCTCGTAGCCGATGAGCTTGTTCAGCGGGGTGACGATCGACGGGCTCATGCCGGCGAAGGCCGCCGCCCGCTCGGTGTTCGCCTGCAGACCGTCGATGGTCTTGTCGGCGAGCACGCGCGAGGCGTTCGACAGCAGACGGATCGATTCCAGCACCGCCGTGCCCATGACCGGGATCGCGACGTTGAGCTCGAATGAGCCGGATGCGCCGGCCCAGGCGACCGTCGCGTCGTTGCCGATCACGCGGGCGCACACCATCAGCACAGCCTCGGGGACGACCGGATTGACCTTGCCGGGCATGATCGAGGACCCGGGCTGCAGGTCGGGGATGTGCAACTCGCCGAGACCCGTGTTGGGGCCGGACCCCATCCACCGCAGGTCGTTGTTGATCTTCGTGAGCGAGACGGCGATGGTCCGCAGTGCGCCGGACGCCTCGACCAGGCCGTCGCGGTTGGCCTGCGCCTCGAAGTGGTCCTTGGCCTCGGTGATGGGCAGCTCGGTCTCAGCCGCGAGCAACGCGATGACCTTCTGCGGGAACCCGAGGGGCGTGTTGATGCCGGTGCCCACTGCGGTGCCGCCCAGCGGAACCTCGGCGACGCGGGGGAGAGCGGACTGCACGCGCTCGATGCCGAGGCGGATCTGACGGGCGTAGCCGCCGAACTCCTGGCCGAGGGTCACGGGCGTCGCATCCATGAGGTGAGTGCGACCGGACTTGACGGCGTCCTTCCAGAGCTCGGCTTTGGCCTCGAGGGCGACCGCGAGGTGGTCGAGCGCGGGGATGAGCGTGTCGATCAGCGCCTGGGTCACGGCGATGTGCACGGACGTGGGGAACACGTCGTTCGACGACTGCGAGGCGTTCACGTGGTCGTTGGGGTGCACGGCCGAGCCGAGGATGCCGGTCGCGAGGGTGGCCAGCACCTCGTTCATGTTCATGTTCGACGACGTGCCGGAGCCGGTCTGGTAGGTGTCGACCGGGAACTCGCCGTCGTGTGCGCCGGAAGCCACCTGATCGGCAGCCTGCGCGATCGCGTCGGCGATGGCGCCGTCGAGCGTGCCGAGTTCCTTGTTGGCGAGCGCTGCCGCCTTCTTGATCCGCGCGAGGGCGGCGATCTGCGTCGACTCGAGGCCCGTGCCCGAGATCGGGAAGTTCTCCACGGCGCGCTGCGTCTGCGCCCCGTAGAGCGCGTTCACTGGCACCCGCACCTCACCCATGGTGTCGTGCTCGATGCGGTAGCCCTGCGCGTTTTCGCCGCTGCGCTGGTTGGTCTCGGTCATTCCGAACCCTCCTTGGTTGCGGGGTCGATCCCCTTGGTGACATCCTCGTTGTCGATTCCGACCGTGACGACGGGCACTGCCACGCCCTCGGCCAGACGGTAGTTGGCGCCGACGATGCCGAGACGGCCCTCGGCGACGGCGTTGCTGATGATCTCCGACGACTGCAGCAGGTCGCGCACGGTGTTGCGCAGGTGCTCGATGCCGACGAGTTCCGAGTTGATGTCCTCGACGGTGCCTCCGCCGTTCTCGGCCAGGACCTTCCGGGCGGCGGGGACGATCGGGGCGATCAGCTTCCAGATGTGCGGCGGCAGGGGAGCGGCGTCGATGGCAGTGCCGTCGATGGCTGCGCGGACCGCGCCGCAGGAGTCGTGAGCCAGGACGACGATCAGGGGGACCTCGAGTATCGCGACCGCGTACTCGAGGCTCGCGACGATCGATTCGCCCATGACCTGCCCGGCGTTGCGGACGACGAACAGGTCACCGAGGCCGAGGTCGAAGATGATCTCTGCGGCGAGACGGGAATCCGAGCACCCGAACAGCGTGGCGACGGGGTGCTGCGCCGCGGCCAGGTCTCTGCGGCGGAGCACGTCCTGGTTGGGGTGCTGGGGCTCGTCCGCGACGAAACGGCGGTTCCCGTCCTGCATCTGCTGCCAGGCTGCGGCGGGGGTCAGCGGGTGCGTCATGAGGCCTCCGAGATGTCGCGGATCTGCGGGATGAGGGACTCCGCGAGCTCCGCGGTGGAGTCTGCAGAGCGGGCGCCGTAGAGCAGGATGTAGTCGTCGCCCGCCTGCGTGCCGATGGCGTAGGTGACGTTCGCGTTCGACTCGGCGCTGCCGGGCTTGTAGACATCCCACTCCAGCCCGCCGATCTGCACCGTATCGGTGGGGGCGATGCCGCTCAGTCGCTGCGGCGCCCAGGAGGCGTCGGCGTCGAAGGCCTGCGCGACCTTGACGAAACCGCGTTCGGTGTCCGACTTCGGGGCGAGTGTCACTTCCCAGACGACGGTGGCGCCGCCCTGCATCTCCGCGTCGTTCGCACGCCAGAACGTTCCGAGTTCGGGGACCAGGACGGGGCGCTCCATCGAGGACTCCACGCCTTCGGCCACGGCAGCGACATCGAGAGGCTTGCGCTCCACCGGCTCCCCTCGGGGCACGGCGAAGATGATGACGGCGACCACGGCCACCGTGACCAGCAGCGCCGCGATGAGGTTCCGGAAGGTCTGGCTGGACCGATAGGCCTTGCTGGACGCCGCCTTGCGGGCTGCGGTCTCATCCGGCGTCTCGGGGCGCCCGAGTTCGGCGATGATGGGAGGCGGCTTGCTCATGCGTCTGCACCCGGCGTCTCGTCGTCCGCTGCGGCCGCACGGGCTGCGTCCAGACGGCGCTTGGCGCCGAGCAGCCACTCTTCGCACCGAGCGGCCAGGGCTTCGCCGCGCTCCCAGAGGGCGAGTGAGTGCTCGAGCGTGGGCGACCCCTGCTCGAGTTCGGCGACGACCTTCACGAGCTCGTCACGGGCCGCCTCGAACGACAGCGTTTCCACGGGGATGTCGTTCAGCGCGCTCACTCTTCCATCCTACGTCGTGCGTCGCGTCGGCCCGGCTCAGTTGCTCTCAGGGATCTCGCCCTCCGAACGGACGGCGACCGAGCCGCGATCGACCGTGATCGTGAGGGCGGTTCCCGCCGGAGCGTCCGCGGCATCGCGAAGGATCACGCCGCCGTCGAGGTGCGCGATCGCATAGCCCCGAGCCAGAGTCGCCGCGGGGGAGAGCGCCCGCAGCGAGGCGCGCAGTTCGCTGGTTCGACGGCCGGCGGCGTCGAGCTGCCGCGTGACGCTGTCGCGGCCACGGGAGAGGAGGAGCCACAACTCCTGGGCTCTCGCGTCGATGATCGGGGCGGGGGAGCGCAGGACCGGTCGGGAGCGGAGCTGTTCGAGCTGCGCGATGTCGTGGGTCAGGCGCTGGGTGAGCCGCGTCGTCGCGCGCGAGCGCAGTTGGGCGATCAGTGCCCGCTGCTCGCCCACGTCGGGCACGACTCGCTTCGCCGCATCCGTCGGTGTGGATGCACGGAGATCGGCGACATCGTCGAGCAGGGGGTGGTCGTTCTCATGACCGATAGCGCTGACCACGGGAGTGGATGCCGCCGCCACCGCTCGCACGAGGCGCTCGTCGCTGAAGCCCAGGAGTGTCTGCGGGTCTCCGCCGCCGCGGGCGATGATGATGACGTCGACCTCGGGATCTGCGTCCAACTTCGCGAGAGCGGCCAACGTGTCGGGCACGCAGCGATCGCCCTGTACGGCGGCGTACTCGGTCCGGAAACGGACCTGTGGCCAGCGGAGCTCGGCGTTGCGGTGCACGTCCTTCTCGGCGTCGGAGCGCTCGCCGGTGATCAGGCCGATGACGTGCGGGAGGAACGGCAGGCGCTTCTTCCGGGCCGGGTCGAACAGGCCTTCCTGGCGCAACTGCACACGGAGCTTCTCGAGTCGTTCGAGCTGGTCGCCCAGGCCGACGTGCTTCATCGCCGAGACCGCGAAACTGAAGTCGCCGGCCTTGACGAAGTAGTCGGCCTTGACCGCGACGACGACGTGATCGCCGATGCCGATGTCGGACGGGATGCGTCCGCGCACGCTCGACCACACACGGATCGAGATCTGCGCGTCCGAGCGGGTGTCCTTCAGCCGGGCGAACACATTGCCGGCGCGCACGTTCCACGACGTGATCTCACCTTCGACCCAGACGGTGTTCCAGCGGGCGATGAAATCACGGATGGTCGCGTTCAGCCGGGTGACCGAGGTCGGGGCGTCGGCCGTGGAATCGCGGGGGGCGACGGAATCGGCGGGCGGCGTCTCACCCTGGCCCGTCGTCGCTTCGAAGACTGTCATCCGCTCCCGTTCCTGCCACTGCTCTCCCCGGCCCCGCACAGCCGCGCGGCGGTAGAATCCAAGGGTGACTTCGACTGCCGTGCATCTCCCCGTCCCCCGTCTCCCACGTGTGCGTGCGGCGGCCGGACGGCTTCAGGATAACCCGGTGGCCGGACACAAGCGGGTCCTGCTCGCCGCGCCGCGCGGATACTGCGCCGGTGTCGACCGTGCCGTCGTCGCCGTCGAGAAGGCACTGGAACGCTATGGCGCCCCGGTCTACGTGCGCAAGCAGATCGTGCACAACATCCACGTCGTGACCGAGCTCGAGGAGAAGGGCGCGATCTTCGTCGAAGAGGTCGACGAGGTCCCCGAGGGTGCGCACGTCGTCTTCAGCGCGCACGGCGTCTCACCGGCGGTCGTCGACGCCGCCTCCGATCGCGGGCTGCATGCGATCGACGCGACCTGCCCGCTCGTCACCAAGGTCCACCGGGAGGCCGTCCGCTTCGCCCGTGACGACTTCGAGATCCTGCTCATCGGCCACGACGGGCACGAAGAGGTGGAGGGGACCGCCGGCGAGGCGCCCGACCATGTCACGGTCGTGAACTCGCCGGAAGAGGCCGACACCGTCGTCGTGAAGGACCCGAGCAAGGTCGTCTGGCTCTCGCAGACCACGCTCTCCGTCGACGAGACCATGGAGACGGTGAACCGGCTCCGCACGCGCTTCCCCGAGCTGCACAATCCGCCGTCCGACGACATCTGCTACGCCACCCAGAACCGCCAGGTCGCGATCAAGAAGGTCGCGGCGGGAGCGGATCTCGTGATCGTCGTGGGCTCGTCCAACTCCTCGAACAGCGTGCGCCTCGTCGAGGTCGCTCTCGAGTACGGTGCGAAGGCGGCGTACCGCGTCGACTACGCCGAAGAGATCCAGCAGGAGTGGCTCGACGGCGTCGAGACCGTCGGCGTGACCAGTGGAGCCTCCGTGCCGGAGGTGCTGGTGCGTGAGGTGCTCGAGGCGATCGGCGATGCCGGGTATCGCGATGTCGAAGAGGTCAAGACCGCCGAGGAGGACCTCATGTTCTCCCTGCCCAAGGAACTCCGTCACGATGCTTCCGGTCAGCGCGACGATCGTGCGCTCGGCGGTCGTGCCACTGGAGGAGGCGCATAGCGTTGAGCGCCGCGGAAGCGGAACCGACCCTCATCGGGTCCGTGCAGCGTGCTCTGCGGCTGGTCGACATCGTCGCCAACTCACCTCGTCCGCTTCCGGCGAAGATGCTGGCGGCGATCACCGGGCTGACCCCGGGCACGACCTACAACCTCGTGCGCACGCTCATCCACGAGGGATATCTGAGTTCTGAACCGGACGGACTGGTGCTCGGATCCAGATTCCCGTCGTTCCAGCAGCAGATCGACTCGCGTGGCGTCTTCCTCGCCCGGGTCCGTTCCGCTCTCCGGGATGTGACGGAGGATGTGGGAGCGACTGCGTACCTCTCGAGGTTCGCAGACGGAGAGATGCACCTCGTGGACATCGTCGACGCCGTCCGCAACCCCCGGGTGGAGCTGTGGGTCGGATTGCAGTCGAGCGCGCACGCGACAGCGCTGGGCAAGCAGATCCTCGCGGATCTTCCCGATGAGGAGCGACTGGACTACCTCAGCCGACACCGGCTGGAGGAACTCACGCCGCGGACCATCAGCGACCGCACGACCCTGCTGACGCAACTGGAGCATTCGCCGGGGTGGGCAGTGGATCACGAGGAGTATGCGATCGGCGCCACGTGCGTGGCCGTGCCGGTCATCGCGCCCGGCGTGACCGCATCGCTGGCGATCTCATTGCCGGCGGACCGGGCCGTGGTGGACCGCGATCTGGTCACGACGCTGCAGCGGACGGCGAGACAGCTCTCGCTGCAGCTCGGCGCCGACAGCCTCGGCGCGGGCCCTGGCGGCGCGGAGTTCACTATCTGAAGTCGTACCCCTGGTGCTCGGGCACGCGTTTTCCTATGATCGGGGGAGTAGCGGCATGCATCAGCGCTACGGATCACCTCAGGCGTCCCCAGCGCCGGTGATCAAACTGGATGAGGAGCGTCCCCAGCGCTTCCCGTCCGCGGCCCCGCGAAGTCCCCACTTCTCCGGGGCCGCTATCGTTTGCGCTCGGTCGGTGTGAATCACGCAGAGCTGCGACGGTTAGCATGGCGGGATGACCGATCAGCGCCCGCAGTACGGCGAACTCGCAACGCCGGAGGAACAGCGGCGCGCCGCCGGCCTGCCGCCCATCGAGGAGGTCGTCGCCCCGCCTGTGACGCCCGCCACGACGCCAGCCGTGTCCGCACCGAGCGCAAGTGCCCCCGCCACACGTCCGCACCCGGTCGACCGCGTGGTGACCGTCGCGCTGCTGGCCTACGGCCTCGTCAATATCATCATCACGGGCCTGTCGTACCTCGACCTGCCCGTCGTCATGAACGAGACGATGAAGATTCTCGGCATCGAGGGGGAGTTCACGAACTTCGCCGAGGGACGGACGTGGGGGACCATCGCGGCGATAGTCCTGGCTGTCGGCTGGTCGATCACCGCGGCGCTGTCGATCCGACGTCTGCGGCGTCGACGGATCACCTGGTGGGTGCCGATCGTGGGTGCGCTGGTGACCATGACCATCGTGACCATCTGCATCTCCGTGCCGATGATGAACGACCCGGCGTTCGTCGCATACCTCTCGTCCATCGGACGGTAGAGACCGAGTCTCCCGGCTACTGTCGAAGGATGCCCCTGAACAGTTTCGGCGTCCACCTCTCCTCTGCTTCGGTCGACCGCGGTGACGGTTCTGACCCGCGGGCCTCGGCTCGCGACATCCTCTCCCTGCTGCGTGTTCCCGCGGGCGTGCGTGATGCGACAGCCGCGTGGGATGACCGGGAAGAGGCCGTACTCGCGATCCCGGTGACGGACGACGGCCGCGTGCTGACGCTCAGCGAGGCGGACACGATCGAATCGGCTCTGACGGCGAGCGAGCTGAAGGCAGCCTTCGAGGAGAAGGGCCTCACGCTCTGGCTGGACGTGGACGTCGACGTCGACGTGGACACGGATGTGGACGCGGACGAGGCGATCGGCTTCGATCCGGTGGAAGAACTGGTCGAGGATCTCATCGACGATTCCGTCGAGGTGGGTGACGATGAGTCGGAGGATGCCGGGGCCGACCCTGAATTGTTCGCGGCTGCTGCGGTGCAGGTCTTCGCCTTCTCGCACCGCGGGCCTGCGGTCGCACGGATGCTGGCGACGGCTCGAAGGATGACCGTCGATCACCGGGAGTCCGGGGACTGGTCCCTTCAGCAGTTCGAGACCTCGGAGCCGACCGGTGACTGGTCGACCTCCAAAGCCGAGCTCCCCGTGATCGAGCTGAATCGTGCGGACGCCGCCGCGTGGTTCGAGGTGACCGTGGGCAACGGCGGTCCGGTTCCGTTCTGGACGGATGCGGAACGCGACACGCTGCCGGTGCTCGACATCGCGACCATCCGTGTTCCCGAGACGGTCGAGATCTACCGTCGACTGCTCACCGAGGGTGATGGGAGCCGCGACGAGCTCCTGGAGATCGCCGCCGCCGTGAGGCTTGACGTGGACGCCGCCCATCGCGCACTCATTCCCGAGGCATTGGGCGGTGTGATCGGAGCCGAGGCTCGCGAGCGAGCGTTCCTCGCAGCCTTCGGTGTCGCTCCGGACTTGATCGACGCCGCCTTCGGTGGAGCGGCTGCCGGAGCCCCGCGGCGATTCCTGCCCGTGGGATGGCGGACGGCCTTGCGGGAGACGGCGATCGCCGGCGCCGGCGAGTTCACTCCTCTCACTCGGCGGGAGCGGCCGTTCGCACGACTCGGCGATGCACTCCGCCGCAGACCCGTGGTCGGTCTGGCCCTGTCGTTCGCCGAGTTCGCCGCGGGCGTGTGGATCACGTCTCGCGGGCGAGGCGCAGGTAGGACCTTCGGAGTGCTGCTCGTGATCGATGCGTTGATCGACGCGGCGATCACGATCACCCGGATCCGCCGAAGCCGTCGCT
Source organism: Microbacterium sp. (assembly GCA_029239165.1). Lineage (GTDB taxonomy): Bacteria > Actinomycetota > Actinomycetes > Actinomycetales > Microbacteriaceae > Microbacterium. The sequence continues at coordinate 9,387 of JAQZBG010000067.1, forward strand.
GACAGCTGTCCGGCTCGTCGGCCCGACACCGCGCATGACGAGAGATGCCCCAGCCGATCGGCTGGGGCATCTCTCGTCGAAGTCGTGACGGATCAGCTCTGGGACTGGCCGTACGAGCCGAGCTGGCGCGTCGACTCGACCACGCGGGCGGCCATCGCCGACTCGGCGATCTTGCCCCAGGCGCGGGGGTCGTACTGCTTCTTGTTGCCGACCTCGCCGTCGACCTTCAGCACGCCGTCGTAGTTCTTGAACATGTAGTCGGCGATCGCCCGCGTGTACGCGTACTGCGTGTCGGTGTCGATGTTCATCTTGATGACGCCGTTCGCGACAGCGAGGGCGATCTCCTCATCGGTCGAGCCGGAGCCGCCGTGGAAGACCAGGTCGAGCGGCTTGGCGCCCGTGTTGTACTTCGCGGCGACCTCGGCCTGGATCTCTCCGAGGAGCTCGGGGCGCAGCTTCACGCCACCCGGCTTGTAGACGCCGTGCACGTTGCCGAACGTGAGGGCCGCGATGTACCGACCCTGCTCGCCGAGACCGAGAGCCTGCACGGCCTGGTCGACGTCCGCGAAGGTCGTGTAGAGAGCGTCGTTCGAGCCCTCGTGCTGCACGCCGTCCTCTTCGCCGCCGACGACGCCGATCTCGACCTCGAGGATGGCGTTGATGTTCTTCATGCGGGGGAGCAGGTCCTTCGCGATCTCGATGTTCTCCGCGAGGGGAACAGCCGAGCCATCCCACATGTGGGACTGGAAGATCGGGTTGCGACCGGCCTTGACCTCTTCTTCGGAGGCGGCGATCAACGGCTCGACGAAGCCGGCCAGGGCGTCCTTCGGGCAGTGGTCGGTGTGGAGCGCGACGGTGATCGGGTAGTTCTTGGCGACCTCGGTGGCGAAGCGCGCGAAGGCGAGTGCGCCGGTGGCGCGGGCCTTCACGGTGTGGCCGGCGAAGTAGTCGGCTCCGCCCGTGGTGACCTGGATGATGCCGTCGGAGCCGGCCTCGGTCAGCCCCTGGAGGACGGAGTTGATCGTCTGCGAGCTCGAGACGTTGAATGCGGGGTACGCGAAGCCGCCGGCCTTCGCGCGGTCGAGCATTTCGGCGTACTGA
>JAQZBG010000475.1 GCA_029239165.1 Microbacterium sp.
GCGGGCTGGGCGCCCGTAGCTCAATGGATAGAGCATCTGACTACGGATCAGAAGGTTAGGGGTTCGAGTCCCTTCGGGCGCACACTGTGTTGAGACAGTGAGAAACGGCTTCCACTTTGGTGGGGGCCGTTTCTGCGTTGTGCACGCACCTGCGAAGATGAGCGGCGCTCAGGCGACACGCCGCCGCGCCCTCCTCGCCGCAGAGTCAGTAGCCAGCGCCGAGGCCGGTCGAGAAAGAGTCCGATTGATCGCCATACGTCACGCGGATGTCGATGCCTCGCCCCCACCCTTCGAGGATCCCTTCGATCTGATCACCGACGTCCTGGCGTGCCACGTCGGTGCTGTCCAGATCGAGATCCGTGACCACGACGAACGAACACCAGTACTCGCTCTCGCCTGCCCAGAACTCATCGATCTCCGGCTCGATCGCCAGCGTGCTGCGCACCAGGTCGGCGACCTCTTCGGAGAGCGCTTCGCAATCCGCGTACATGGTGTACTCGCCGAACTGGCATCCGGTCAGTCCGAGAACGAGAAAGAGAACGAGGATGCTCGTCGGGGCGGAGGCGCGCGAGTTCATGACGTCACCGTATCCGCTCGGCTCACAGCAGGCTCGTGATCGCGGGGTCACGGCGCGCGACCTCCGCGGCCGTGGCGACGATGACCTCGCGGATCGCTGCGACCGCGACGGCCGGAGTGACGTCGGCTCGGTGGGCGAGGCTCACGGTGCGGGTCATCATCGGATGCGTGAGTCGCACCGATCGCAGCGCGGGTCGATCGAGCAGCACCATCGCCGGCACCACGGCGACGCCGACACCGCGCTCGACGAATCGCAGCACCGCATCCATCTCGGCCCCCTCGAGCACGTGGGTGGGCACGAGGCCCTCGGCGCGGAAGGCGGCATCCGTCGTCGCGCGGAGCTCGTACGTCTCGTCGAGGGCGATGAGGGGCAGAGTGGCCAGATGCGCGAGGCTCATCGCGGGCATGGTCGAGACCGGCGGCTCTGTCGCGGCGGAGATGACGACGAGCTCTTCGGCGAGCAGCGGCATGCGCGTGAGGCTGAAGCCCGACGGCGGTGGCCCGTCGGATTCGGTGATGAGGGCGATGTCGACCGCGCCGACGGCGAGCTGATCGACGAGCCGTCGGGAGCCGCTCTCGGTCAGGTGCAGGTCGACGCCGGGGTGGCTGGCGTGGAACACGCTGATCGCTTCGGCGACGAGGCTGATGCACAGCGTGGGCGGCGCGCCCAGCCGCACCCGTCCGCGACGGAGCCCGGCCAGCTCGCCCATCTCGTCCTTGATGGCATCGGCTTCGGCGAGCATGCGCTGTGCGCGGGGGAGGAGTGTCTCTCCGGCAGCGGTGAGCGCGATGTGACCGCGTGCCCGATGGAACAGTTCGGCGCCGAGCTCGCGTTCGAGGGTGGAGATCTGACGGCTGAGCGACGGCTGCGCCAGGTGCAGGTGCTCGGAGGCGCGGGTGAAGTGTCCGAGGCGTGCGACCTCGACGAACCCGCGGAGCTGCTCGAGGTTCATGGCCCATAGCCTACCCGCATCGTTTCCACTCGGACTATGCATTGGAGTTATTAGGGTGACCTAATTAGCGTGAAACGTATGTCTACCCCCGAACGTCAGATATCCACCACCGTCCTCGTCATCGGCACCGGCGGCTCCGGGCTGCGCGCCGCGATCGAGATCGCCGAACACGGCGTCGATGTGCTCGCCGTCGGCAAGCGCCCGCGTCAGGACGCGCATACCTCCCTCGCGGCCGGCGGCATCAACGCGGCACTGGGCACCATGGACGCCGAGGACAGCTGGCAGCAGCACGCGGCGGACACCATCAAGGAGAGCTACCTCCTTGCCAACCCCCACACGGTCGAGATCGTCACGCAGGGCGCCGAGCGTGGCATCCGCGACCTCGAACGGTGGGGCATGGACTTCGCCCGCGAAGACGACGGCCGCATCTCCCAGCGCTTCTTCGGCGCGCACACCTTCCGCCGCACCGCTTTCGCCGGTGATTACACGGGCCTCGAGATCCAACGCACGCTCGTGCGCAAGGCCGAGCAGCTCGAGGTCCCGATCCTCGACCACGTCTACATCACGCGCCTGCTCGTGCGCGACAACGTGGTGTTCGGGGCCTACGGCTTCGACCAGGCCGACGGCACCCGCTACCTGATCCACGCGGATGCCGTGATCCTCGCAGCCGGTGGCCACAACCGCATCTGGCGCCGCACCTCGTCCCGTCGCGACGAGAACACCGGCGACTCCTTCCGCCTCGCGGTCGACGCCGGAGCGCGCCTCCGCGACCCGGAGGTCGCGCTCGCCGCATACACCGAGATCAAGGAAGGACGCGGCACCGAGAACGGCGGCGTCTGGCTCGACGTGTCGCACCTTCCGCGAGAGACGATCATGACCCGTCTGCCGCGCGTCTACCAGACCATGATGGAGCTGCAGATGCTCGACATCACCACCGATCCGATCGAGATCGCCCCCACTGCGCACTACTCCATGGGCGGGGTCTGGGTTCGCCCGGAGGACCACCAGACCGACGTCGAGGGGCTGTACGCGATCGGCGAGGCATCCAGCGGTTTGCACGGCGCGAACCGCCTCGGCGGCAACTCGCTCATAGAGCTCCTGGTCTACGGCCGTATCGTCGGGCAGGCGGCCATGGAGCACGCGGCTGGGCTCGACGCGCAGCGGCGGTCGGCGGAGGCGGTCGCCACCGCTCGCGCCGAGATCGACGACCTGCTCGCCGCCGAGGGACGTGAGAACGTCCGCGCCCTGCAGCGCGCGATCCGCAACCTCATGACCGAGTACGCCGGGGTCGTCCGCTCGGAGGAGGGGTTGCGCGCCGGACTCGCCGACCTCGACATGATCGAAGGGCGCATGGAGGATGTTGGCATCCACCCGGACATCGCCGGGTTCCAGGACCTCGCCCATGCGTTCGACCTCAAGGCATCGGCGCTGGCCGCTCGCGCCACGCTGGAGGCCGCGTTGGAGCGTCGGGAGACCCGCGGATGCCACAACCGCAGCGACTTCCCCGACACCGACCCGACCCTGCGGGTGAACCTGGTGTGGTCGCCGACCGCGGGCGTCACCCGTGAGGAGAT
>JAQZBG010000476.1 GCA_029239165.1 Microbacterium sp.
GTGCTCGTCTCGATCGTCGTGCTGCTGCTGTGGATCCCGCTGCGTCAGCGTGTGGGGCTCGGCACCGTGTTGAACGCACTCCTGGTCGGGCCCAGCGCGGACCTCGCGCTGTCCCTGATCCCGCAGCCCGCGTCGGTCTGGATCGGCGCCCCGATGTTCGTCTTCGGACTCCTCCTCCTCGCTTTCGCGACGGGTCTCTACATCGCGGCGGATTTCGGCCCGGGCCCACGCGATGGATTGATGACAGGGTTGGTCCGCCGCACCGGATGGGCGGTGTGGCTCGTCCGAACGCTGATCGAGGGAGGTGTGCTGCTCATCGGCTTCCTTCTCGGCGGGCCTGTGGGTGTCGGAACGGTGCTTTTCGCCTTCGGGGTAGGTCCGCTGATCGGGTGGTTCCTGCCCCGCATCACCCGCATCCGTGAAGCGCGTTCGCACCAGCTCGCGACGAGGCGCGTGGCCTGACCCGCGGCAGGCTCCGGTCCTGCTGCATGAAGAAAGGCCCTCGAGAATCCCGAGGGCCTTTCTTCATGGGCGCAGGGGTCAGTCGGCGCTGGCGACGACCAGCACGGCGTTGTGTCCGCCGAATCCGAACGAGTTGCTGATGGCGATCTGCGGACCGTCGCCGAGCGGGGTGGCCTCGCCGGAAAGACGGAACGGAACCGCCGGGTCGGGCTCGGTCATGTTGATGGTCGGCGGAGCGACGCGGTCCCGCAGGGCGAGAAGCGAGAAGATCGCCTCCAATGCGCCGGTTCCGCCGAGCAGGTGGCCGGTGGAGGCCTTCGTCGCCGACACGGGGATCTCGTCGATCCGGTCGCCGAAGACCTTCTTGAGCGCCACGTACTCGTTCGGGTCGCCCACCGGCGTCGACGTGGCGTGGGCGTTGATGTGAGTGATCTGGTCGGCGGTGACGCCGGCCTCTTCGAGCGCCTGCGTGACAGCTCGTGCCGCGCCGTTGCCCTCGGGGTCGTTCCCGGTGATGTGGTAGGCGTCGGCAGTGACCCCGCCGCCGAGCACGTAGCCGTAGATCTTGGCGCCGCGGGCCTTGGCGTGCTCCTCGGTTTCGAGGATCAGCGCCGCAGCACCCTCACCCATGACGAACCCGTCACGGTCGATGGCGCCGGGGCGTGAGGCGTGAGCCGGGTCATCGTTCCGACGCGACAGCGCCTGAGCCGACGCGAACGAGGCCATCGTGATCGGGTGTATCGCGGACTCGGTGCCACCGGCGATGACGACATCTGCAAGGCCGTCCTGCAGATGGTGGAAAGCGTGGATGATCGACTCCGTGCTGGAAGCGCACGCGCTGACGACGGTCTGCGCGTAGGCGCGGGCCTCGAACTGCAGTGAGAGGTTGCCGGCAGCGGCGTTCGGCATGAGCATCGGGACCGTGAGCGGCATGACCCGTCGAGGGCCCTTTTCGCGGAGCGTGTCCCAGGCGTCAAGGAGCGTCCAGAGGCCACCGATGCCGGTGGCGAAGTCGATGCCGAGGCGCTCGGGTGCGACCTCGGGGGAGCCGGCGTCCGCCCAGGCCTCGCGAGCAGCGATGAGGGCGAACTGCGATGACGGGTCCAGGCGCTTGGCCTCGTGGCGGGGGAGCACCTCTTCGGGGCGGACGATCGCCTCAGCGGCGAACGTGACGGGCAGCTCGTACTGCTGGACCCAATCGTGTTCGAGCGTGCGGGTGCCGGACATTCCGGCCAGCAGGTTCGTCCAGTTCTCGGGGGCCGTGCCGCCGATGGCGGAGGTGGCGCCGATGCCGGTGACGACGATGCGCTTGGTCATGGGGTGTGGTTCCTTGTCGAACGTCGAAGGGGTGAGAGGGCAGGGCGGAGGATGCCACTCCCCGCGACGTGCGGGGGTGGCATCCTGCCGGGATTACTCCTGGCCCGCGACGATGAAGTTGACGGCGTCGCCGACGGTCTTCAGGTTCTTGACCTCGTCGTCGGGGATGGTGACGCCGAACTTCTCCTCGGCGTTGACGACGATCGTCATCATCGAGACCTCGGAGGCGTTGATGCCGGTCTCGTCGGTGATCAGCTCTGCGAGGCCTGCGAGGACCTCATCGTTGGTGAAAGCCATGTGGTCTTCCTCTTTCTTGGCGGGTTGTATTCGGAACCGTGGAACAGTCTAGAGAAGGTCAGCGCATTCTCAGGGAAGGACGACGACCTGTGCGGCGAACACGAGGCCGGCGCCGAAGCCGATCTGCAGCGCGAGGCCGCCCGAGAGCTCCGGGTGCTCGGCCATCAGGCGGTGGCTCGCCAAGGGGATGGACGCCGCCGAGGTGTTGCCCGTGGTCTCGATGTCGCGGGCGATCACCGTGGTCTCCGGCAGCTTCAGCTGCTTCGCGAACTCGTCGATGATGCGCATGTTCGCCTGATGCGGGATGAACGCGGCGATATCGGCGGGCTCGACGCCGGCCTTGTCGAGCGCCTCGCGGGCGACCTTGGCCATCTCCCAGACGGCCCAGCGGAAGACCGTCTGCCCCTCCTGGCGCAACGTCGGCCACGGGGCCACGCCGTCGCGGAAGTCGGTGAGCGTGCCGTTCATCCCCACGGCTTCGGCCTTGGAGCCGTCGGAGCCCCAGACAGCGGGAGCGATGCCGGGCGTGTCGCTCGGGCCGATCAGCGCGGCGCCCGCGCCGTCGCCGAGGAGGAAGGAGATGCTGCGGTCGGTCGGGTCGACGACGTCGGACAGCTTCTCGGTGCCGATGACCAGCGCGTAGCGGGCCGCCCCCGCTTTGATCAGCGCGTCGGCCTGGGCGATCGCGTAGGCGTAACCGGCGCAGGCGGCGTTGATGTCGTATGCCGCGGCAGGGTTTGACCCCACGCGATCGGCGACGATGGCGGAGACCGAAGGGGTCTGCTTCGGGTTGCTGATGGTCGCCACGATCACCAGGTCGACCTGATCAGCCGGCACGCCCGACTTCTCGATCGCTTCGGCTGCTGCCGTGGTGGCGAGGTCGATGGCGTCGGTGCCCTTGTCAGCGCGGGTACGGGTGATGATGCCGGTGCGCTGGCGGATCCACTCGTCGCTGGAGTCGATCGGACCGATCAGGTCTTCGTTCGGAACCGCGTTCTCTCCTCGGGCGGCGCCGTACGAGTAGATGCGCGTGTAGGCGGGGCCGGTGACCTGGGCGAGGGTGACGCTCATGCGGCTTCTCCGTTCAGCAGCGCGACGGCTGCATCGAGGTCTTCGGGGGTTTTCACTGCAACGGTCGGCACGCCGCGGAGACCGCGCTTGGCGAGTCCGACCAGGGCACCCGCGGGTGCGAGTTCGATCACGCCGGTGACGCCGGCGTCGGAGAACGACTGCATGCACAGGTCCCAGCGCACAGGGGAGGAGACCTGGTCGACGAGGTAGCTGAGTGCCTGCGCGCCATCGGTCACCGCGGAGCCGTCACGATTGGTCCACAGCGTGATGTCGGGGTTCGCGGGGGTCACATCGGCTACCGCGTCGCGGAGGGCCGCGACAGCCGAGGCCATGTAGCGGGTGTGGAATGCGCCGGCGACCTGGAGCGGGACGACCCGCGTGCCCTTGAGGGGTTCCGCGGCGAGAGCGGCGAGGGCGGGAAGGGCGCCGGCGACCACTATCTGCCCGCCGCCGTTGTAGTTCGCGGGGGAGAGGTCGAGCTCGGCGAGTCGCGCGAGGAGCGCCTCCTCGTCGCCCCCGAGAACCGCGCTCATGCCGGTCTGCTCCTGGGCGGCGGCATCGGCCATCGCGCGACCGCGGATCGCGACCAGGCGCATGCCGGTCTCGGCGTCGATCACGCCACTGCCCACGAGCGCGGCGATCTCACCCACCGAGTGACCGGCGATGCCGTCGGCGCGGCGGCCGGCGCGCTGGGTCAGCGCATCCCCGGCGATCACAGAGGCGGCGACGATCAGCGGCTGCGCGATGCGCGTGTCGCGGATCGTGTCGGCGTCCGAAACCGTGCCGTGCTCGCGGAGATCGACCTCCGCGGCGTCCGAGTAGGCAGCGAGGCGTTCAGCCACTCCGTCGAGCTCGAGCCAAGGAGCGAGGAAACCGGGGGTCTGCGAGCCCTGACCTGGGCATACGACGACAATCACCCACCCAGTCTGCCAACGATTGCCGCAGAGCGGTGGATGATCCATCACAAGATTGCGAGAAACCCTTGTGTGTGGCGTCACGCGCTTGAGCCGATAGCGCACCGTGTTCGGGTGCACGAAGAGCTCGCGCGCGGTCGCTTCGAGGGAGCGCCCGTTGTCGAGGTAGCTCCAGAGCGTCGTGACCAGGTCCGTGGAGTGCGCCTGCAGGGGACGGAAGATGCGTTCGATCAGCGTCTGCTTCGCGAGCGGGTCCCCGGCGAGGGCGCGTTCCGGGAGGAGGTCATCGGCCTCGACCGGTCGGGGTGCGCTGCGCCAGGCGCGGGCGACCGCGAAGCCGGCAAGGGCGGCGCGGGCGCTCTGGCTCGCGTCGACAAGCGCCGCTACGGCAGGGCCGAGCACGACGTAGCCAGGGCCGAAGGACGGCTCGAGTCGTGTCGCGATCTCCTGGAACCCGAGCTCCTCTTCTTCTCCTTCGGCGCCTTCGGCGCGAGCACGTCCGAGGACGAGGACGAGACGGGAGCCTTGCACGCCGATCAGCACGTCGACGGCGAGCTTCCTGGCGGTGCGGCGGACGAGGTCCACGTCGAACTGCGGGGGTGTGGTGCCGACCAGGACGGCGACCTCGCCGTGGCCGTGCCAACCGAGGGCGGCGATCCGGCTCGGGAGCTCCTCATCCGCTTCGCCGGTGAGGATGGAGTCGACGACGAGGGCTTCGAGGCGCGCATCCCACAGGCCGCGCGCCTCCGCGGCTCTTGCATACACGTCGGCGGCCGCGAAGGCGACATCGCGGGAGTACAGCAGAATCGCTTCGCGGAGATCGTTCCCGCGCCCGGCCACGCGCTCCTCCGTGACCTCGACGGTCACGCGGATGAGCTGCAGTGTCTGCTGGAGACTGACGCTGCGCAGCAGCTCTCGCGGAGCCGCGGCGAAGATGTCCGCCGCGATCCACGGCGTGGAGGTGGGGTCTTCGTACCACTGGATGAACGACGTGATGCCCGCCTGGGCCACCAGCCCGACCGCGGAGCGGCGGGCTGGTGGCATGTCGGCGTACCACGGGAGGGTGTCCTCCAGGCGCTTGATCGTCACCGAGGCGATATCACCGGAGATCCGGCGCAGCCAGGTGAGCGTCGCGGCCTTGTCCATGCCGGAAGGAGAAGAACCTGTCACCGAGGGCTCAGCTTTCGCCACCCGCGTTGCCGCTGGTGCCGGCGTTCACATCGTGCAGACGGTACTTCTCGATCGCCTGCGCCGCGAGCGAGCGGTCGACCACGCCGTCTTCGGCGAGCGACTGCAGCGTGCGGACCACGATCGAGGGGCCGTCGATCTTGAAGAACCGACGCGCGGCGGCACGGGTGTCCGAGAAGCCGAAGCCATCGGCGCCGAGCGTGGCGAAGCGGTTCGGGACCCACGGACGGATCTGGTCCTGCACGGCGTGCATGTAGTCGCTGACCGCGACGACCGGTCCCTCGGCACCCTGCAGCTTCTGGGTGAGGTAGGCGGTACGCGGCTCGGCCTCGGGGTGCAGGAAGTTGTGCTCGTC
>JAQZBG010000068.1 GCA_029239165.1 Microbacterium sp.
GTCCAGCTGCACGGCCGTGCCGTCGACGTCGACGAGGTCGTGCTCCGGGTCGATGCGCCGGCCGAGCTCGGAGACGACGATGCCGTTGACGCGGATACGCCCCTCGGTGATGTACTGCTCGACGACGCGGCGTGACGCCACCCCGGCGCCGGCGAGCACCTTCTGCAGACGGACGCCCTCGGGGGTGCCCTCGGAGTCGGTGGAGGCTTCGAAGCCGCTCATCGGATGGTCCCTTCGTCGAAACCGTCTGCACCGTCGTCGAGCAGAGGGGAGATCGGGGGCAGCTCGTCGAGCGAGTTGATGCCCAGGTGCTGCAGGAGCGCGTCGGTCGTGCCGTAGTTGATCGCGCCGGTCTCGGAGTCGGCGAACAGCTCCGTGATCAGCGTGCCGTAGTTGATCGCGCCGGTCTCGGAGTCGGCGAACAGCTCCGTGATCAGACCACGGGCGAGGAGCGTGCGTACGACGGAGTCGACGTTCACCGCACGGATGGACGCGACCTGGCTGCGGGTCACCGGCTGCTTGTACGCGATGACCGCCAGGGTCTCGAGCGCGGCCTGCGAGAGCCGTGCCGGCGCCTGTCCCCCGACGAAGTCCGCGACGAGGCTGTCGAGATCCTCGCGGACATACAAGCGCCAGCCGCCACCGACCTCGCGCAGCTCGAAGCCGCGGCGAGGGCCGTTGCCCTTTCCGTCGTAGTCGTCGACGAGCGTCTCGAGCGTCTGCCGCACGGCGGGCACCGGAGAGCCGACCGCGGCGGCGAGGGCCACCAGTCCGAGCGGCTCGTCGACGATGAGCAGAATGGCCTCGATGCGCTCGGACAGCGGGATCTCGGTCGCCTCGGTCGCCTCGTCGACGGTCTCGGTCAGATCATCGGTCATAGTCGGCCCCCAGGGTCGCAAGTGTCTCGTCCGACCAGGAGTCGGCGGCCCAGCGGAGCGTGAGCTCGCCGAGCGGTTCCAGTTGTTCGAAGGACAGCGCCGCGTGGCGATACAGCTCCAACACCGAGATGAAGCGCGCGACGACGATGCCCGGCTCGTTCACTCCCGAGACGAGTTCGCGGAAGCTCAGCGACTCGGTGCCGCGCAGCAGCGTGACGACGATCGCCGCCTGCTCGCGGATACTGACCAGCGGCGCGTGCAGGTGGTCCAGACCCACGTGCGGGATCTCCTTGGGCGCGAAGGCCAGCAGCGCGAGTGCCGCGAAGTCGTCGGCGGTCAGCGACCACACGAGTTCGGGCGTCTGCTTGCGATGCTTCTCGTCGAGGCGTGCCGCGCGGACGTGCCGGCGGTCCTCGCGCTGCAGGCAGCGGGAGAACCACGCCGAGACCTCCTTGAAGGCCCGGTACTGCAGCAATCGCGCGAACAGCAGGTCTCGCGCCTCCAGGAGAGCGACCGCCTCGGCGTCCACGAGTTCGCCCTGCGGGAGCAGCCCCGCCACCTTCATGTCGAGGAGCGTGGCTGCGACCACGAGGAACTCGGAGGCCTGGTCGAGCTCCTCGTCGTTCTCGAGCTGACCGAGGTACGCGATGAACTCGTTCGTGACCGCGCTCAGCGAGACCTCGGTGATGTCCATCTCATGCTTCGAGATGAGGTTCAGCAGCAGATCGAACGGGCCGTCGAAGTTGGACAGCGAGACCCGGAAGCCCGGCTCGGCCGCGGCGGTATCGCCCACGCTCTCCTCGAGCGTCGCGTCGACGGACTCCTCGCTAGGCGACAGCGCCACGGGCGACCAGCTCCCGCGCCAGCCGCAGGTATGCCTGAGCGGCCGCGTGCTCGGGGGCGAACTCGGTGATGGGCACACCCGACACCGAGGCGTCGGGGAACTTCACGGTACGGCCGATCACGGTCTCCAGCACATCGTCGCCGAAAGCCTCGACCACACGCTCGAGGACCTCGCGGGAGTGCAGCGTGCGCGGGTCGTACATCGTCGCCAGCAGTCCGTCCATCGTGATGGAGGGGTTCAACCGGTCGCGCACCTTGTCGATGGTCTCGATGAGCAGCGCCACACCGCGCAGGGCGAAGAACTCGCACTCGAGCGGGATGATCACGCCGTGGGCCGCCGTCAGGGCGTTGACCGTGAGGATGCCGAGCGAGGGCTGGCAGTCGATGAGGATGACGTCGTACTCCCCCGCGACCTGGCGCAGGACGCGGGCGAGGATCGTCTCGCGGGCCACCTCGTTCACGAGATGCACCTCTGCGGCCGACAGGTCGATGTTGGCGGGCATCACATCGAGGCCCTCGACGCTGGAGTGCACGATCGCATCGTGAGCGTCGCGCTTCGTGTCGAGGAGGAGGTCGTAGATGGTGGGCACGTCGTGGGTCGGGATGCCGAGACCGGCGGACAGCGCACCCTGCGGGTCGAAGTCGACGGCGAGTACCTTGCGGCCGTACTCCGCGAGCGCGGCGGCCAGGTTGATGGACGTCGTCGTCTTGCCGACGCCGCCCTTCTGGTTGCAGAGCGCGATGATGCGTGCGGGACCGTGGGACTTCAGCGGTTCCGGGATGGCGAACCCGTGATACGGACGGCCGGTGGGTCCCATGGGGGTCTCGTCGGCCTTCTGTGCCTTCGCCCTGGACTTCGCCACTTTCTCAGCCACCGATTCTCCCGCTCCTTCGTGCTTGGTCGATTGTACCGGTCGGCCCGTTCGTCAGCCGCCTCGGCACGCGGCATGGCGCCTCTCCCGCGTCGGGAGACGTCACCGCGCGCGCGGGTGCGACGTCGCGTAGATGTCACGCAGGGTGTCGACGGAGACGTGCGTGTAGATCTGCGTCGTCGCGACCGAGGAGTGCCCGAGGAGCTCCTGCACGACGCGGACGTCGGCTCCGCCCTGCAGCAGGTGCGTCGCGAACGAGTGCCGAAGCGTGTGCGGCGATACCTCGGATGTGATCTGCGCTTTCTCGGCAGCCGCGCGGATCACGAGCCAGGCGCTCTGCCGCGACAGAGGCGCTCCGCGCGCACCGAGGAAGAGCCGGGAGGACGCGAGCCCTTTCGCCGAGAGCATCGGACGGACGCGCGTGAGGTACGCATCGACCGCCGCGCGCGCGAATGAGCCGATGGGCACGATGCGCTCCTTCGAGCCCTTTCCCCGCAGGCGCAGCACATCGCCGTGCGCCAGATCGTCGACGTCCAGTCCGACCGCCTCGGACACGCGGGCGCCCGTCGCGTAGAGAAGCTCCAGGAGTGCGCGATCGCGCACGCCGATCGGCTCCTCCGGAGAGGGCGCACCGAGCAACCTCTCGACCTGATCGATGGTCAGAGCCTTCGGGAGCCGCTGCGGCGCCTTGGGCGGGCGCAGTCGCCCGCTCGGGTCGTCGTCCTCGATTCCTTCACGGGCCAGGAATCGATGCCAGCCCCGGACCGAGGATTGCAGGCGCGCGAGGCTCGTCGATGCGGGCGCAGGCACTGCAGAGGCGCGCGCGGTGATGAAGCGGTCGATCACCGCCGGTGTCACCTCGGAGGTGTCGGTGACGCCGTCGTCCGCCAGCCACTCGAGGTAGCCCCCGAGGTCGCGCCGGTAGGCGGAGATCGTGTGCTCGCTGAGGCCGCGCTCGATCGTGACGTGACGAAGGTACGCGTCGAGGGCGCGCTCGAGCAGCATGCCTCAGCCCCGGTCGCGCAGCCTCTGCGCCGCGGCCAGCACACCGATCGTGAGGATGCCGTTGTGCAGGCGACCGTCGAGGACGGCAGCCACCGCATCGGCCAGCGGCACCCACTCGACGCGGATGTCGGCTTCCTCGTCCTCCCGATCATGCGGGATGTCAGCCGAGGAGATGTCCGTCGCGAGGAAGATGTGGATCATCTCGTCGTTGCCGCCGGGGGTGGTCCAGGACGACACCAGGGGCTCCCAGTGCGCGGCCACGAGGTCGGCCTCCTCCGCGAGCTCGCGCTGGGCTGCCGCGAGCGGCTCCTCCCCCTCGACATCGAGCAGTCCGGCGGGCAGCTCCCAGTCCCGGTGACGGATCGGGTGCCGGTACTGCTGGATCAGCAGGACCCGCCCGTCGTCGTCGAGCGCGAGGATCGCCACGGCACCGGTGTGGTCGACGTACTGCCGCACGATCTCGCCGTCCCCATAGCGCACACGGTCGGAGCGCACATCCCAGACCCTGCCCTCGTAGACGAGATCGCTCTGGAGCACCTCCGGTTCGAACGGCTCGTCGCGGAGCGTCTCGATCGACTCAGGCATCGGCGGTGACGTCATCGCTCACATCGAACAGCTCGCTCGCGCGGTGGCGCTCGATCGCGGCGCCGACGAGCCCGCGGAACAGCGGGTGCGGAGCGGTGGGACGCGAGCGCAGCTCGGGGTGCGCCTGGGTGGCGATGTAGTACGGGTGCACGTCGCGCGGCAGCTCGACGTACTCGACCAGGTCGAGCTCCGGGTTGAGGCCCGAGAACACCAGGCCGGCGTCCGTCAGACGATCGCGGTAGGCGTTGTTCACCTCGTAGCGGTGACGATGCCGCTCAGAGGCCTCCGGTGTGCCGTAGAGCTCACGGGCGAGCGATCCTTCGGCGAGGGCCGCCTGGTAGAGGCCGAGGCGCATCGTGCCGCCCAGGTCACCGCCGTCGAGGATGTCGATCTGCTCGGCCATCGTGGCGATGACAGGCTCGGCGGTCTCGGGGTCGAACTCGCTGGACGAGGCGTCGACGATGCCGGCGACGTCGCGCGCGTACTCGATGACCATGCACTGCAGACCGAGGCACAGGCCGAGTGTCGGGATGCCCTGCTCGCGCGCGAACTTGAGTGCGCCGAGCTTGCCCTCGATACCGCGGATGCCGAAGCCGCCGGGCACGCAGATGCCGTCGAGCTCGGCCAGCTGCTCCTGAGCGCCTTCGGGCGTCTCGCAGAGGTCCGAAGGGATCCACCGGATGTTGACCTTGGTCTCCTGCGCGAAGCCGCCGGCCTTGAGTGCCTCGGTCACGGAGAGGTACGCGTCCGGCAGGTCGATGTACTTGCCCACCAGGCCGATCGTCACCTCGTGCTTCGGGTTGTGCACGGCGTGCAGCACCTTGCTCCAGCGCGTCCAGTCGACTTCTTCCGCAGCCTTCTGGTCGAGCCCGAGACGGCGCACGATGTACGAGTCGAGGCCCTGGTCGTTGAGCGTCGACGGGATGTCGTAGATGCTCGGCAGGTCGACGGTGTTGATGACGCCCTCGACGTCGACGTCGCACATGAGCGCGATCTTGTTGCGGTTGCTCGCGCTCACGGGGCGGTCGCTGCGGAGCACGAGCGCGTCGGGCTGGATGCCCACCTGACGCAGCGCTGCGACCGAGTGCTGTGTCGGCTTGGTCTTCTGCTCCCCCGAGGCGCCCATGAACGGGACGAGCGACACGTGCACGAAGAACACGCTGTCGCGACCGAGCTCGTGACGGAGCTGACGCGCGGACTCGAGGAACGGCTGCGATTCGATGTCGCCGACCGTGCCGCCGACCTCGGTGATGATCACGTCGGGGCGCGGGTCCTCGGTCGCCTGCAGTCGCATGCGGCGCTTGATCTCGTCGGTGATGTGCGGGATGACCTGCACCGTGTCGCCGAGGTATTCGCCGCGGCGCTCGCGCGCGATCACCTGCGAGTAGATCTGGCCGGTGGTGACGTTCGCGGCCTCGGACAGGTTGATGTCGAGGAAGCGCTCGTAGTGGCCGATGTCGAGGTCGGTCTCGGCGCCGTCGTCCGTGACGAACACCTCGCCGTGCTGGAACGGGTTCATCGTGCCGGGATCGACGTTCAGATAAGGGTCGAGCTTCTGCATCACGACGCGCAGACCGCGGGCCGTGAGGAGGTTGCCGAGGCTGGCCGCCGTCAGTCCCTTGCCCAAAGACGAAACGACACCACCAGTCACGAAGATGTGCTTGGTCGTGTCGTTCTTGGGTCCCGCGGAAGAAGAGTTCATCACGGGCTTCGATCCTATCAGGCGGTGGGGACGCGGAGGCTGAGAAGTTCACGCGCGTGGGTGAGCGCGGCGTCGGAATCGGCGAGTCCGGAGAGCAGTCGGGCCATCTCAGCCTCACGATCCTCACCCTCGAGACGCCGCACGCTCGAGGCCGTGACCGCGCCATCATTGGCTTTGACGACCGACAAGTGGTTGTTCGCGAATGCGGCGACCTGCGCAAGGTGCGTCACCGCGATGACTTGCGACTTCTCTGCGAGCCGGGCGAGTCGCCGCCCGACCTCGATGGCTGCCGCACCTCCGATACCGGCGTCGACCTCATCGAAGACGAACGTCGGGACCGGATCGGTCGCCGCGATGACGACCTCGATCGCGAGCATCACGCGAGACAGCTCGCCGCCCGAGGCGCCCTTCGAGACCGAGCGGGGTTCGGCGCCGGGATGCGGGGCGAGGAGTATGGCGACGTCGTCTCGGCCGTGAGCGCTCTCGGCGCCTTCGGAGACCGCGACCTCGAGACGGGCATCCGGCATCGCGAGGGCGTGCAGCTCGGCGGTGACCTCGTCGCCGAGGCGTGCTGCCGCCTCGGTGCGCGTCGCCGTCAGAGCGGCCGCATGAGCGTCGAGTTCAGCGCGCGCCGCGTCACGCTCGGCGATGAGTCGTTCGATGCGATCGCCGTCGTCGTCGAGCTCCGCGAGGCGGGCAGACCCGGTGTGCCACAGCGCCAGGGCTTCGTCGAGGGATCCGTGCGCACGGATGAGGGTCCCGAGCGCCGCCCGACGTTCTTCGACGGCGGCGAGCTCGTGAGGGCCCGTCTCGTCGAGGTCGGCGAGGTAGGCGGACAACAGCCCCGCGGTGTCGGCGATGCGGTACCCGATGTCGGCGATGCTCTCACCGATCTCGGTGAGCTTGGCGTCGGCCGTGCGCTCGAGCAGACGACGTGCTTCCGCGACGAGCGCCGATGCATCCGGTTCGCCGTCTTCGCTCGAGAGCGCTCCGTGCGCGAGAGATGCGGCCAGGCGCAGCTCTTCGGCATTCGCGAGACGCTCGGCGCGCTCGGCGAGTTCCTGGTCTTCCCCCGGCTCGGGCGCGGTGGCCTCGATCAGCGCGAGGGCTTCGCGCAGTCGCGCTGCCTCGTCCGCGCGGCGGTCACGGTTCTCCGTGATCTCGGAGATCTCGGCGTCGAGTGTCCGCCAGCGGGCGAAGGACTCGGCGTATGTCTTGAGCGCGCGCGTGACGGGTGCACCGCCGAATCGGTCGAGTGCGTCACGCTGCGCGGCCGCGGAGCGCAGACGCAACTGCTCCGACTGACCGTGGACCACGACGAGCTCTTCGGCGAGGGCCGAGAGCACGCCTGCCGGCGCCGCACGGCCACCGACGCTCGCACGGCTGCGGCCCTCGGCGCTCAGCGTGCGCGAGACGTACAGCTCGGCGTTGCCGGCTCCTGCGGGCTCCAGCTCTCCCCCGGCGTCCGCGACGATCTCGGCGACATCGCCCTTCTCGGGGACGATCCACACACCGGCGACAGAAGCCTGGGCAGCGCCGGCGCGGACCGCGCCGGAATCGGCCCGCTGGCCCAGCAGCAGCCCGAGGCCTGTGACCACCATCGTCTTGCCGGCACCGGTCTCGCCGGTGATCGCCGTGAATCCCGGGCCGAGGGGCAGCACGGCGTCGGCGATCACGCCGAGCCCCTGCATCCGCATCTCCTCGATCATGACGGTGCCCCCTGAGCCTGTCCGCGCCATCCTTCGACCGGCAGCTGGAACTTGCGCACGAGCCGATTCGTGAAAGCTGTGGGGTGCAGACGGGCGAGACGCACGGGGCGAGAGGATCGTCGGACGACGACCCGCGCCCCCGGAGGCAGGTCGTGCGAGCGACGCCCGTCGCACCAGAGGATGCCGGAGCCGTCGGTGCGCTCGAGCATCTCGATGGCCACGGAGGCATCGGGACTCACGACCAGCGGCTTTGCGAACAGCGCGTGCGCCGACAGCGGCACCACGGCGATCGCCTCGACGCTGGGCCAGATGACCGGCCCGCCGGCGGAGAAGTTGTACGCAGTCGAGCCGGTGGGAGTGGAGACGACCATGCCGTCGCAGGCGAAGCTCGACAGCGGAAGGCCGTCGATCTCGAGGACGACCTCGATCATCCGCTCCCGGCTCGCCTTCTCGACCGTGGCTTCGTTGAGGGCCCAGGTCTCGTACACGACCGCGCCGGCGGCGTCCTTCACGCGCACCGAGAGCGCGAGCCGCTCCTCGACCTCGTAGTCCCGGTCGATCACGCGTCGGACGGCTTTGTCCATGTCATCGCGATCGATCTCCGCGAGGAAGCCGACGTGCCCCATGTTGATGCCCAGCACGGGCGCCCCGCTGTCGCGGACGAGCTCGGCGGCACGGAGAATCGTCCCGTCACCGCCCAGCACGATCGCCAGTTCGAGGTCCGCGGGATCGACGGACGCGCCGAGCACGTCGGCATCAGCGAAGAACTCGTCCACGGCCACGAGAGCCGCGTGATCGTCGGCGGCCAGCACCGGCCGGGCTCCGGCTTCTCGAAGAGCGCCGATCACCCGGCGAGCGGCGTCGACGGTGTCGACTCGGCCGGCGTGAGCGACGACTAGGATGCTGCGCTCGTTCATCGTCCTCCTGCCAGTCGGTTGATGCTGTCCAACCATTCTGTCGGATTGCTGCCCCGCCCCGGCGCGAGGTGCACGAGATACTCGGCATTGCCATGGGTTCCGAGCATCGGGGAGGGCAGGATGCCGAGCATCCCGAGCCCGACGTCCCAGGCCGTCCAGACAGTTCGGGCGACGGCGTCGGCACGAGTGGCGGGATCGGTGACCAGACCTCCGCGCACCGCCGTTCGTCCGACCTCGAACTGCGGTTTCACGAGCAGCACGACATCAGACCCCGGCTCGGCGATTCCGGCCACCGCGGGCAGCACGAGCTCGAGCGAGATGAAGGAGAGGTCGCCGACCAGGAGGTCGGGCATCTCAGACTCCCGCGTCGCCTCGATGAGGTTCTCCGGCGTCATGTGGCGGACGTTGTACCCCTCGACGGCGACGACACCGGGGTCGGCTGCGATGGACGGGGCGAGCTGGCCGTGTCCCACGTCGACCGCGAGGACCTTTCTCGCACCGCGTTCGCGGAGCACCTGTGTGAACCCTCCGGTGGACGCGCCCATGTCGAGCGCGAGCCGCCCCTCGACTGCGACGCCGAAGCCGTCGAGCCCCGCGATGAGCTTGTGGGCAGCACGACCGACATAGTGGTCGGCGCCGGCGATCGTGATCTGGGCGTCATCGCCGACGGCAGTGGACGCCTTCACCACAGGGCGTCCGTCGATGCTCACAAGCCCTTCCGCGATGAGTGTGGCCGCGTGGGTGCGCGAGCGGGCGAGTCCTCGGGCGGCGAGGGCAGCGTCGAGTCGCGTCATCGGGATCCCGGGGTCTCCCGCTGGTCGAGCTTCGCGCCGCTCTCGAGGCGCCGGGAGAGCTCGTCGTGCAAGCTCGCGTAAGCGTCGGCTCTCGCCGGAAGCGGCTGCCCCTCGATCAGGCGCAGGCGGCTCCACAGGCCGTCGGTCGGCGCACTCGTCGTCTCTTCGCTCACGGTTCCACTGTACGCGGCGCCTCCGACGGCGGAGGGAGCGACGCGAGCTGCCTCAGGGACGGTGGAAGGGATCGTCGTACAGGCGCTCGGGAACGCGCAGCACGAACACGGGGGTCCCTGACGCCCAGATCGCGGCTGCGCCGGCACGCAGCAGATCGATCTGCGATTCCGACTCGGCGACGATCTCGACGTCGGCGCCCACGACCCGCACCGCGGCGCCGTTCACCTGGAACACGCCGTCCCGTTCCGTGACCTCTGGATAAGGCAGATGAAGTTCACGCAGATCGCCGAGGATGTAGGTCGGACGCGAGCCCTCAGGAGCAGCCAGCACATGCTTGGGCCGGTCGATACCCGTGAGAACCAGCACCGAGTCGATCCCGACCCGGCTCGCACCCATGATGTCGGTATCGAGCCGGTCGCCGATGAACAGGGCCTTCTGCGCGCCGAAGCGGGCGATGGCCTCTTCGAAGATGGGCGCTTCGGGCTTGCCGGCGACGGTCGCGAGTCGGCCGATGGCCGTATGCACCGCGGAGACCAGCGTGCCATTGCCCGGTGCGACACCGCGCTCGCGAGGGATGGTCCAGTCCGTGTTGGTGGCGATCCACGGGATCCCCCCCTCGTCCTCGGGAAGCTTGAGGGCGAAAGCGGCTTCGGCGAGATCCGTCCAGGCGACCTCGGGTGCGAACCCCTGCACGACGGCGCTCGGCGAATCCTCTGCGCTGCGCGTGACGGTGTATCCGGCCTTCTGCACCTCATCGACGAGACCATCTCCACCGACGACGAGGATGGTCGCCGGAGCGGGCACGATCCGCGCCATCAGCCGCATCGCGGCCTGCGGGCTCGTGACCACGTCAGACGCATCGACGCGGAGGCCGAGGCTGCTGAGGTGCTCCGCGACGGATGCATCGGTGCGGGCCGCATTGTTCGTGATGTAGCCGAGTCGCGCCGACTTCGCGGCCTCGTTGAGGCTGTCGATCGCATGCGGCAACGCACCAGGGCCGGCGTAGACCACGCCGTCGAGGTCGGCGAGGATCGTGTCGACCCCATCGAGAGGCGTACGCACGGCGCGCTTCCGAGAGAACAGCGCCACTACGCCTCCGGATTCGAATCGTCGGCCTCGTCCTCGCCCAGGAGTTCGCGGACCTCGTCCTCGACCGAGGGCTCTTCTGCGACCGAATCGATCAGCATCAGCATCAGCATCAGCATCAGCATCATCGAGGAACTCGCCCTCGATCATGCTGTCTTCGATGAAGATCTCTTCGTCACCCGCTTCGTCGACACCGAGTGCCTCTGCGGCGACCTCCGCACGGTGCGCCCAGAAGGCGGCCTCGTCAGTGCGTCCGAGATCTTCGAGCACCGCGGCGCGCGCGGCGAACAGAGCGGGACTCCACTCGAAGGCGCGATCAGGGTCCAGCTCAGGGATCTCGAGTTCGCCGAGCGCCAGCTCCAGATCACCCTGATCAAGGCGGGCGCCCGACATCGCGATCGCCAAAGCGACGCGCACCGGCGTCTCGAGGGCAGAGCGGTCGACGGCTCGTCCGGTCTCGAGCGCGCGGTCCGAGCGGCCGATACCGCGCTCGCTGTCGACCATCAGCGCGATCTGATCGTCCTTACCCGAGATACGTCGATAGGTGCGGAGTTCACGCAACGCAAGAGCGAAGTCTCCGGTGGCGTATGCAGTGATCCCGAGAGTCTCGCGGACGATAGCGATACGCCCGGCTCGACGAGAAGCCGCCAAGGCGTGCTCGTGCGCGAGTGCGGGATCCTCGTCGATGAGCCGCGAGGCCATCGCGAGATGACGCGCGACGTGCTCGGCGTTCTCCTTGCTCAGAGTCTTGAGCTCATTGCGGGCTCCCCCGTTGAGATCGCGTGCCGTGACCTCGTCGGGAATCTGCGGCTCGTCGAACCGCGGACGCTCGTTCGTCGCCTGGGCCGGACGCTCCCGGCCGGCGCCACCACGCTGCGGGAAGGAACGGGCCTTGTCACGGTCGCCGCCCTCGCG
>JAQZBG010000069.1 GCA_029239165.1 Microbacterium sp.
GTGTTGTGAGGCTGACTCGTGTCGGGAGCGTGCGCCACCTCCACCGTCGGCCGCGCCATCACCCCCGGATCGACAGGCCCGGTCGACGGTTCGTCCGGGTCCCGGCCCGTCGACCCGCCGCCGACGTTCTCGCGTCGCGTCGGCGGAGCGGCGACGGGGAACGGACGACGAGAGTCCTCGAGCGCACGCAGGCGCTCGGTTTCTGCTTCCGTCAGCTGCCCGCCTCGGCCATAGGCCTTCCGCTGCAGGGCCTGCAGCTCCGCGAAGTCAGTCTCCCCCGGCACCCGAGGTGCCTCCCTCCCGGGTGATCACCAGATACCCGGGACCGCTGCTCGACATCATCTCGACACTCGTCGTGCCACCGGTCTCGGTGTCGACAACAGTGAGCACGAGGTTCGACGCCTGATCCTGCATGGTCTCCGGGTCGGCACAGGCCACCGGAGCCTCGTCGGTCGAGCCGTCGTAGATGAGGCAGTGATTGCGCGACTCGGTCTGCTGGCCGGTCCAGATCGGGACATCACGGTCGTAGCCGACCACCCAGAGCGAGCTGGCGTCGAAGCCGTCCTCCGACAATCGAGCCGCCGTCTCCGATTCCTTCTCGTTCGCGTAGGTGACGCCGCTCTCGGTCGGGTCGTACTCGTACGTGCTCACCGCGGCAGCGGGTTCACCTGACGCGGTGAACAGCAGCTGCGCGCTGACCTCGCGCTGCAGGCCGCCCTCGCCCTTGACCGAGATCGAGCCGTAAATGCCGGTGGCGGCGATCCTCTCGGTGCGCTCGCAGGTCGGAACCGTCGCGTCACCCGTGCCCAGGATCAGGCAGGTGCGCTCCTGTCCCCCCTTCGTCGCCGTCCAGATGACGGCGCCCTCCTCGACGGCGAGCGGGCGGATAGATCCGGGATCGTACACACCGTCCGCGAGGAGATCGTCCTGCCATCCCTGCTGTTCCGCGGTCAGCTCGACGGCTTCGGCTCCGGAACGGCCGAATGCGAGCCATCCGACACCCACCCCGACCGCGAGCACCGCCACGGTCGCCAGGGCGATCGGCCGCCAGCTCGTGCGCAGCAGGGAGAGCAGCGAGCGCCAGGTCGACGGTGCGGACGATGGTTCATCCGCGTCCGCTCCCTCTTCGTCGACCGCCGGATCTCGGGCATCGTCGGCATCGGCGCCGTCCTGGTCGTCGTCGGCGGACGTCGCGGCAGACGCCCCGTCGTCGATGCGCGCACGCGCAACCGGCTGCTCCCCGGGTGCGCGCTCGGCGACCGGTGCGACGCGACGGTCCTCCAGCTCCCGAAGACGTTCGGCTTCGGTCGCCGTGAGCGCGGAGTCGCGGCCGTACGCCCGTGCCTGCAGGGAACGCAGCTCCGTCGATTCCTCCGGCCCGAGCATGGGATCAGCCGAGCTTCTCGAACTGCATGCCGGCCCAGACGAGCCATCCCAGGCTGTAGACCGTGGCGCAGAGGCCGAGCACGAGCGCCCAGAGTGCGATCGAGCGGCTCTCGAGCGGTCGACGCAGTGACATGATCGCCGCGATGACCGCGACCACCGCGACCGGGATCCCCCAGCCGACGAAGAACGACGCGGCGAGCGCCACGATCGCCGCGAGCAGCGCCCAGGGCGCGAGTCGGGTGTCGTCGACGGGGATGGCTCCGGTCGTGGGCTCCCACTCCGCCTCGCCCGGGGCGTCGATGTCGGGACCGCTCGCCACCACCGGCTCGATGCCGACGGGTCCGGTGGGGAGTTTCGTGTACCCCTCGCGACGGGCGCCGGGAATCCGCGGCGGTGCCGCAGGATGCTGCTCGACTTCCTCGCTCGCGCGCTCGATGCGCGCCGGAGGCGTCACGGGAGCCTTCCCGTCGGCCGGGCCCGAGCCATCGCTCATGCGGGCACCGCCTCGGCGATCTGGATCTCGGTGACCGGCAGCGTCGAGTCCGCCCCGAACGCCAGCGTCGACGGGCGGCGGCCCGAGGAGATCAGCTCGGCGGCCAGAGCGGCGATCATCGCACCGTTGTCGGTGCACAGCGAGAGCGGCGGGATCCGCACCGTCACCCCAGCCTCGGCCGCACGCTGGAGTGCGACCTCCCGCAGCCGACGGTTCGCGATCACGCCGCCGCCCAACAGCAGTCGCGGCACCCCGAGGTCGGCGCAGGCTGCGAGCGCCTTGGTGACCAGTACGTCGACGACCGCTTCGCGGAAGCTCGCGGCGACATCGGCCACCGGCACCTCGAGCCCGTCGGCTTCGCAGCGCTCGACCCAGCGGGCGACCGCGGTCTTCAATCCCGAGAACGAGAAGTCGTAGCGATGCTTCGCTAGATCGGAGGCGCGGGAGAGACCTCGAGGGAACCGGATCGCGTTCGGATCTCCGTCCGCCGCTGCTCGGTCGATCTCGGGACCGCCGGGGTACGGCAGCGACAGCAGCCGGGCGACCTTGTCGAAAGCCTCCCCGGCCGCGTCGTCCATCGTCTCGCCGAGCAGCTCGACGTCGGTGGTGAGATCGCGGACGTGCAGCAGAGAAGTGTGACCGCCGGATACCAGCAGCGCGATGGTCGGGTACTCGAGCGGCGCGGAATCGGCCGTGAGGATGTCGGCGGCGATGTGCCCGACGAGGTGGTTGACCGCGTACAGCGGCTTGTCGATGGAGACGGCCAGGCCCTTCGCCGCTCCCACCCCGACCATGAGCGCACCCGCGAGACCGGGGCCGCTCGTGACGGCGACCGCGTCGAGATCGTCCAGACGCACACCGGCTTCGGCGAGAGCCGCATCGATCGCCGGTTGCAGGGCCTCGAGATGCGCCCGCGCAGCGACCTCGGGCACGACGCCGCCGTATCGAGAGTGTTCGTCCATGCTCGACGCGATGGTGTTCGAGAGCAGGGTGCGCCCGCGGACGATGCCGATACCCGTCTCATCGCAGCTCGTCTCGATGCCGAGGACCAGGGGCTCGCTCATGCCTTCGCCTCCTCGGTCGTATCGTGCGGCACCGGGTGGCGGCGCAGTTCCAGACGCATCACGATCGCGTCCACGTCGTCCGGCTGATAGTAGCGGGGGCGGCGGCCGATCTCCTCGAAGCCCTCCGCCAGATACAGCCCCTCGGCGGAGGGATTGTCGGCCCTGACCTCGAGGAACACCTCACGGGCACCGCGCTCCGCCGCCGCGGCGAGCAGGGCCCGCAGGAGCGCACGGCCCCGCCCCTGCCCGCGGTACTCGGCGAGGAGGGCGATGGTCTGGATGTCGGCGTCGGCGCTGCCGCGCAGGGCGCGCACGCCGCCGTAGCCGATGATCGCGCCGTCGTGCTCGTCGACGAGGTAGCGACCGTGCACACTGGCGAGTTCCGCCGCCATGGTCTCGCGGCTCCACGCATCGGTCGGGAAGGACCGGTCCTCGATCGCCATGATGGCGTCGAGGTCCTCCACGGCGGCGTCGCGCAGGGTCATGAGCCGACCTTCTTCGGCGCGCCGGGCACCGTCACGTCGGGGTGACGCATGTAGAGCGGCTCGTCACCGGTGAGCGTGCGACCGGCTGCCAGGGCGCGGGCCCCGACGCGGGCCAGATCCGCCGCCGACAGCGTCGCGACATCGATGCGGCGGATGCCCTCGAGATGCGCGTCGGCGTCTGCGGTCCGCACCAGGACGGTGTCGGCGACGACATGCGGGATCCCATCGGCGTCCAGCCCGTCGAAGACGGTGATCGCCACCTCACGACGGCGCGCGTCCGTGACGATCGCGAACGGCTGCGATTCGGTCTCGGTCGCGGTGAGCGCGGCGGCGAGGTGGCTGGGAACCGGGACGATCGGGAGGCCGCGTCCGAGGGCGAAGGCGCGTGCGGCGGCGATGCCGATGCGGAGCCCGGTGAAGGGCCCGGGGCCCACGCCGGCGACGACATGCGTCACCTCATCCGGTCCGGCCTCGCGGAGAGCCTCGACGAGCAGGTCGCCGATGACCTCGGCGTGGCCCAGCGGGTCGGTGGCGGCCGCCTCGGCGCGACGCTCCCCGTCGGCATCGATGAGAGCGACAGCGGTGCCCAGGGAGGTGTCGACGGCAAGAATCACGTCTCCAGGGTAGCCGTGCATACGCTGTGAGAGCGGCCCGGAGCGCCCGCGGCTCGCGGCCCTCAGCCCAGCGGGGCGCGGAGCGGGTAGTCCTGATCTTCGAGGATCACCTGCGACGCGGCTCCGGTGGTGCGGTTGACGATCACCGGAGCCATCAGGTTCACGCTCACGCCCTCCGTCGACGGATGGGCGACCACGAGGACCAGCGCGTCGTCGGCAGAGCCCAGAGCGAGGCTCTCGGCCTGATCGTCGGTGAGGATCGGCGCATACTCGTCGAGCACGGTGCTCGGATCGACGAGGTACAGACGCAGGTCCACGTCGTCCACGGCGCGCATCGAGAACAGTCCATCGGCACCGTCGACAGGGGCCAGTGCGAAGTCGACGTGCGGTGCGAGACCAGGAGGGGGCGTCAGGAAGCTGAGTGCCGCGGTCATCGCAGGAACTCCATCAGCGAGGGCTGCAGCACGCGTGCGTTGACGGCGAGCGCCGAGCGGTAGACGAGCTCCTGCGCCTGGAGACGCACGAGCACCTCGATCGAATCGACGTCCTCGACCGCCGTGCGGCGGGACTCGAGGGACACGGAATTCTGCACTGCCGCCTCCTTGGCGCGTTCGATCTGAGACTGACGGGTTCCGACGGAACCCTGCACCCCGAGCATGGCCGTGCGTCGGTCGTCGATCTCCGCGAGGCGCGGGCCGACGTTCGTTCCGGAGCGGAGGTCGGCGACGATCCTGTCGACCAGCGCGAACACCGAGTCGTCTCCGGTGCCGAAGACCGCGGCGCCGTCGGTGTCGACGCGGACGGATGCCGCATCGGAGACGCGACGGCTGACCTCGGAGCCCGCCACTCCGCTGTACGAGTAGTCGGCGGCGAACGCCGCGGTGTCGGAGGTGCCGGCGAACACCGAGCGGCCGAGGAGCCGAGTGTTCGCCTGGGACAGGAGCTCCTTGCGGATGCCTTCGAGCTCGACGGCGAGCGCCTCCTTGGCGGTGGCGTCCAGTGCCCCGTCGTTCGCGCCCTGGGCGGTGAGGTCGCGGACCCTGCTCAGCAGCGAGGTGCTCGCGGTGATCGCGACATCCGCCGCCGTGACCCACGCGAGCCCGTCGTCGATGTTGCGCGCGTACTGGTCGTTGCGGCGCTGCTCCGCGTGCAGGGCGAGGGCGGCCGCAGCGGCCGCCGGGTCCTCGGACGGGGTGGCGAACGCACGCTGCGACGTCGCCTGCTCCTGCAGACGCGCCAGCTCGGTCAGGTTGGACTGCAGCTGACGCATCGCCGTCTGCGTCATGGATGACGATGTCACTCGAGAGATCACGGTGCTCCTTTATCAGCGTCCGACGAGGCCCGTGCGGTTGATGAGGACGTCGAGCGCCTCATCCACCGCCGTCATGACTCGGGCTGCGGCCTGGTAGGCGGTCTGGTACGTGAGCAGACTGATCGTCTCCTCGTCGCCGTCGACCGCGGCGACCGACTGCTGCGCGCCCACCGCGGCGACCGCCGCGGAATCCGAGACCTTCGCGCGCTGCACGTCGGCCGCCGTCGCCACCCCGAAGCGCGTGACGTGATCGGACCAGAGTGCGTCCGGAGAGGTCGCGCTCCGCCCGATCTGCGAGATCAGATCGGCGTTGGTCGCATCCAGCGCCCCGGCGCCCGGGGCTGCGAGAGCCAGCTCGGACGGAGTCGTGACGGCGACCCGCAGTCCGAGGGCGGCCGACCCGGTCGTCGGAAGGGTGAAGAAGTCGCCGCCCGGCTGCCCGGACGAGGTGACACCCGCACGATGCTGCGCGTTCAGGGCCTCGGCCAGCGCCGTCGCCACCGCGTCGTAGGTCGAGGCGAGTTGAGCGAGCATCCCGCCATCTGCTGCCGGAGCGAGCACCGCGAGCGAGCCACCGAGCTCGCCGCCGTCGATCGAGGCCGGGAGGTCAGGAGCGGATGCCCACGAGACGGTGAAGCGCTGACCCGCATCGATGGTGGCCGGGCCGTTGAGGACGAGATGCCGGGAATCGGATCCCGAGACCAGCGCGTTGCCGCCGACGCGGAGCGTCATCGACCCGTCGCTCTCGATCGTGGCCGCCGCTCCGGACATGCGGGCGACGTTCTGTGCGAGGACGCTGCGCTGATCCATGAGCTCGTTCGCGGAGCGCCCGGAGGCGAGGGCGTCGCGGATCTCGCCGTTGAGCACCGCGATCTGGTCGGCGGCCGCGTTCACCTGGGTCACTGTACGGTCGGCGGTCGCTCGCGCGTCGCTCCACTGCGAAGCCACGGTCCGGTAACCGCCGGCGATGTGGGAGGCGAGCTCCTTCGCGGATTCGAGGATGGTGGACGCTGCCGCTCCCGAATCCGGCGTGTTGGCGAGGTCCTGCCATCCGGACCAGAACTTGGACAGCCGGGCGGCCAGTCCCTTGTCGGTGGGCTCGGCGAGCGAGGCTTCGATGGTGGTCGCGGCGACCGCGCGCGTGGACCAGAAGCCCGACGCGGCGAGGGAGTCGCGCACACGGGCGTCGAGCAGGGCATCCCCGAGCCGGGCGACGCCGTCGATCGAGACGCCGTGTCCCGGGAGTGCCCCGACGCTGAAACGGCCCGACTGGGCGACAGCCGAGACCGCAGAGGTCTGCACCCGCTGACGGGTGTACCCCTCTGTCTTCTGGTTGGCGATGTTCTGCCCGACCACGTCCATGCCGCGTCGGGCGGCCGCGAGTCCGCTGGCCGCGGTGTTCAATCCGCTGAAGGTCGACATGATCCCCTTCCGGTCACATCTCGGTGTCGATGATGCGCGCTGCGTCGTCGCGAGCGCGGTCACCGTTCGTCGTGTATTCGCCCGTCTCATGCCCCAGCGCGGCGAGCGTCTCCTGAGTGGCGCGGAGCACGCCGTTGAGCTGCTCCGTGTTCGCGTCGCGCAACTGCTCGACCTCGGCGGCGAGCTTCGTCAGCGCACGCATGTGGTCGGCGAAGACCTCTTGCCACGCACCCTCCGGCGCATGCGCGACCAGTTCGCGGATCGTCGCAGCCTCAGGAGCACCCCACTCCTCGGCGACGGCGGCGACCTCGACGGTGCGAGCCAGCCCTGCACCGCGCAGGCGGTCGAGGACCTGATCGATCTCGCGCGCAGCGAATTGGACCCATTGGGATCGCCCGGCAGCGAGCAGCAGCTGCTGTTCGTCTAGTTTGAAGAGCAGCATCTCGAGCAGTTCACGCTCTCGCCACAGCTGTATCGATAGTTCGTTGGCTCCCATGATCCCCTTTTCCCCAGTGATCGCCACGCCTGTTAACGCGGCCAAAGGTCACTATCGGCTGCCGCGCCCCTAAGGTTACTATGTGGAACGGTGATGGGTAGTTCTCCCCATGTACAGATCGCGACAAGTGTGGTATGTGCATCTACTCAAAGCCTTGGAGCTTCCGGAGTGAATCCAGAGAGGTGGATCATCCCCCATGTCGTCGCGCGCTGAGCGCAATCTCCTCATCGAGAGCAACCTCCCCCTGGTCGGCTACCTCGCCTCCGAAACGCACGCCCGAGCAACCCATATCCCCCGCGACGAACTCGCGTCCGTCGGAGCGCTCGCGCTCGTGACGGCCGCCGACGCCTTCGACCCGGCGCTGGGCGTCCCCTTCGGCGCCTACGCGCGCCGGCGCATCCTCGGCGCCTTCGCCGATGAGATGCGTTCCATGGACTGGGCATCCCGTGGCATCCGCAAACGCATCAAAGAGACGGTCGCCGTCCGCGAGACCCTCACCGCCGGACTCGGCAGAACCGCGACCGCTGCCGAGGTCGCCACGGCCATGGGCGTCGCGAAAGACGTCGTCGTCGAGGCACTCGGCGACGCGGCCCGCACCGTCACCACTCTGGAAGACCCCGCCGCGCGCGATGTGGCTGCCGACATCCCGCTCCCGGAGGAGTCGGCACTCGTCGGCGAACGGCGCGAGGTGCTGGAGCAGGCCGTGGCCGCGCTCCCCGAGCGCATGCGCCGGATCGTGCAGGGCGTCTACTTCGACGAGCGTCCGGTCAAGGAGATCGCCGAGGAGCTCGGCGTGACCCACTCCGCGGTGTCGCAGCAGCGGTCGGAGGCCATCCGCCTTCTCCGCGATGCACTGGACCGGTACTTCGCAGAGGGTGCGGCTCCCGTCACCACCACTCGCGTCTCGGCCGTAGCGCGGGACGCGTACTTCACGCGCATCGCCGAGGCTGCCAGCGCGCGTATCGCGGACGTCTTCCGCGAATCGGCGCCCGCCTAACCGCGGACGAGACGGGCTGTCGCCCCGCGGCCGAGCGAATTCAGGCAGTCGTCATCATCGGCCGCGGTGCTGGACATATCCCATGTAACAACCCTTCACGATGGGAGTGACATGGATACCCGAGACCGTCTGGATCTGCTTCTCGAACGCTCGGCGCCCACGCCTCTGCGCGTCGACGACGAACTCGAGCGCGCGATGGATCAGGTGACGTACGCGGCCCGCGCGCAGGTGGCGGCCGAACAGCCCCGCGCCATCCGGCGAACACCTCACCTGGTCGCCGGCATCGGATTGGCCGTGCTGTTGACAGGTGGCGCCGGCGCCGCGGTCGCCGCAGGCGGTTTCGAATGGCTGCCATGGGCGCAGGACCCCGATGCCGCCTACGTCTTCACCTTGCCGAGCGGTCGCGACTGCGAGCTGCGGGTCGTCGTCGAGCAGACCGAGGATGCCGGCGACTGGAACGCGTTCGTCACGGACGTCGGGCATCTCACCGTCGAGGACACCGCCGTCGAGCGTTGGGTCGACCGGATCGGATCCGATCCCCAGGCGATCATCCAGGTCTTGGACGACACCGGGCAGTGGCAGGACCCCGCGCCCGGAACGGAGCCGTCCCCGGACGACGTCTACGCGACCGCGCATTGGGTCGCGATGGGAGAAGAGGTTCGGCAGAGGGCTGACGACGCCGGCGTCGTGTTCGGCTTCGGTGGCGACCAGCAGATGCAGTGCGAGGTCGTGACGCCGTGATCTCGATCACCCGCAAGAAGCGGCTGCTGACCACGATCCTGCGCGAATCGAAGGGGGACCTCCTGCGGTACCTGCACCGGCGCGTCGGGTCCGACGATGCGCCCGACCTGTTCGGCGAGACGCTCCTCATCGCGTGGCGGCGGGTCGAGGACCTGCCCGAGGACGCCACCCAGGCGCGGATGTGGCTGTTCGGACTGGCCCGCGGCACGCTGCGGAACCACACGCGGGGGCAGCGTCGTCGCTCGGCACTGGTCGACAAGGTTCGCGCCCACATGCCGGCGACGGCAGCAGCGCCTCCGGCGGATGAGGGCGGAGATGTCCGAGACGCCCTGGAGCGCCTGAAGCCGGAACTCGCAGAGATCGTGCAACTCGTCCACTGGGACGGCTTCACGATCGGCCAGGCCGCGGACATCGTCGGCATTCCCGCGGCGACGGCACGATCCCGCTACGCCCGTGCGAAGGAAGATCTCCGGATAGCGCTGCGGGTGATCGCATGACCCGTGCTGTCGGAACACGGGCCGAGGGCGTCGACTCGCCCGGCTAACGCGTACGCACCCTCCGCCGATAGATGTGTGCGGGAGACCACGGATGGTCTCTCGCACAACGAAATTCACGGAGGAGAACCCTTATGGGTATGCAGATCAACACCAACGTGTCGGCGCTCAACGCCTACCGCAACCTGTCCAACACCCAGAACGACGTGTCGAAGTCGCTCGAGAAGCTGTCGAGCGGTCTGCGGATCAACCGGGCAGCGGACGACGCCGCCGGCCTCGCGATCTCCGAGGGCCTGCGCTCGCAGGTCAACGGCCTGAACGTCGCGGCCCGCAACGCCCAGGACGGCATCTCGGTCATCCAGACCGCGGAAGGCGCCCTGACCGAGGTCCACTCGATCCTGCAGCGCGTGCGCGACCTGACCGCTCAGGGTGCAAACGACTCGAACAACGCGAAGTCGCGTGAGGCGATCCAGAAGGAGATCAACACCCTGGGTGACGAGCTCACCCGTGTCGCCGACAGCACGAACTTCAACGGCATCAAGCTGCTCTCGGGCGGCACGACGCTGACGTTCCAGGTCGGTGCGGGCGCGGTCGCCGCCGAGGACCAGATCTCGGTCGCCCTGACCGACTTCGACACCCTCGGTGCCGACATCAAGACGCTCGCGGCCACGATGACGGACGCAGCGACCTACGGTGCGGCGCTCGCGGGCATCGACACGCAGATCCAGGCGGTCTCGACCGCACGTGCCGGCTACGGTGCGCTGCAGAACCGCTTCGAGTCGACCATCAACAGCCTCAACGTGTCGGC
>JAQZBG010000070.1:0-1618 GCA_029239165.1 Microbacterium sp.
CCCGAGTGCGGCGAAGACGCCGATACCGGCGAGGATCTCGAAGCCGGAGTTCGCGAAAGCCACGACCAGACCCGACCCGGTCAGGTCGGTCTTGCGCTTGAGGTACGACGAGTATGTGACCATGATGCCGAATGCGACCGACAGCGAGAAGAAGATGTGGCCGTAGGCCGATGCCCAGACCCCCGGGTCGGCCAGCGCCTCCCAGTTCGGGGTGAAGAAGGCGTTCAGTCCGTCCATCGCCCCCGGAAGGAAGAGCGACTGCACCACGAGGATCGCGAACATCACGGTGAGCAGCGGCATCAGGATCATGTTCGCGCGGCCGATGCCGCGCTTCACGCCCAGCGCCATGATCGCGATCACGATCAGCCAGACCACGACCAGGGGGATGCCGACCTGCGGCACGAACTCGGTCGAGACGCCGACCTCCGCGACGTCCGCCGACCGCAGGAAGTCGATGAAGAAGAAGTCGTTCTCGTTGCCCGGCCCCCACGTGAGCTGGGCCGAGAACCAGGTGTACATGGCCGCCCACGCGATGATCACCGCGTAGTAGACCGCGATCACGACGCAGATCAGCACCTGCCACCAGCCGAGGGGCTCGGCCGCCCGGTGCATGCGGCGGAACGCCAGTGGCGCCGAACCGCGGAACCGGTGCCCGATCGCGTAGTCGAAGAACAGTAGCGGGATGCCGGCGGTCAGCAGCGCGCAGAGATAGGGAATCAGGAAGGCCCCACCGCCGCCCTCGTAGGCGACATAAGGGAAGCGCCAGATGTTCCCGAGGCCGACCGCAGATCCGATCGCCGAGAGGATGAACACGTTCCGCGAGCCGAAAGCCTCGCGTTTATGGGTCTGCGTCGATGCGGTGGCCATGCGGGCGAGACTACCGGAGGGCCCGGAATAACGCACCGCGCCTCGTCGGACTCCACTCACCCCCACGCGCGTCCTCGCCCCCGTTCACATGCGGCACTCAGAGTTTGTGAACCACGGTCACATATCGTCGAGGGGTCGGGGGACTGGGGAGACGATTCGACATGATGGTGAACGACCTGCTCATCGGCGTCCCCGGCGAGCTTCCTGATCTCCTCGACGAGGAGAACCCGTTCCTGAGCGCAGATGCTCTCGTCGCCGCGCAGATCACCCGCGTCCTCGTCGATGTGCTCGGCGGAACCGTCGGGGTGCTCCTGGAGCTGGGGCAGTCGCCACGCCTCCGCGGCACCAGCGCGCTGCTGCGGGTGACCGGCGTGGTGCAGCAGAGCTGGCGCTCCACGCCGACGGCGAACGAATTCACGGCCTGGTCGATCACCGGGGTGACCGTGCAGCAGCGCGAGAACGAGTTCCAGGTCGTGATCGACTGCTTCCCGGTCGGGGCCCTGCTGGTGGTGGGCTCTGCGGCCGACTTCACCCTGCTCCACGCCGCGGCGCCGGAGGCCGCACCGCCCGATCACCCATTCGACCCCGGCGCGCTGATCCGGTTCGGCATCGCGGACGAGTCGACCGAGGTCGAGCCGATCGGCGTCGCCCGGTCGGCGGGGAGCTGCTGCTGAGACAGAGAATCGGCGCCAGTGGAGCACTGGCGCCGATGGAGAAGAAGTGCGGAGACGAGGGGATTTGAACCCCTGGT
>JAQZBG010000070.1:1641-11929 GCA_029239165.1 Microbacterium sp.
CTCCACCTTAGCAGGGTGGTGCACTCGGCCGGACTATGCGACGTCTCCGTGGATCCGACCCGAAGATCGGATGCACTCAGCCATCATAACGGGTTCGGCGGACAGTCTCGAACCGGCACCCGAACCGGCCCCGCAGTTCCCTTCCGGCCGACGCGCACCCGCACTGAGAGCGGATGCGGCTCGGCGCTGGGATACTGGCCGCACATCGTGGGCGCCGGCGCCCACCGCACCGAAGTGGAGTCGCCATGCCCCCGACAGAAGCGGTGGACGCGCAGCAGGCCATCGACGGACCAGGCCACCGTCGGGACGGCCGGGCGCTCGGATACGCGGTGGTCCTCGGTCTGCTCGTCGTCTCGTACGGTCTGTGTGCGATCCAGCCGAGCACGGATCCGAGCCCCTGGGCATTCCTTCCGATGCTCGCAACGGTCGCGATGGTCTTCTACGTCACCAGGGCGCGACATCTGGTGCAGCGCGTCTCCTGGGTGGTGCTGTCCGTCGCCGGAGCAGCCGCCGTCGTCGCCTCCCTGTTCGGCATCGACGGACCGCTGCTCGCCATCCCCCTGTCGGTCGCGTCCATGATCGCACTGCTGGTGGCCCCTTGGGCGATCATCGCCCACCAGGTCACCCGGCGCGGGCTCGACCTCGAGGCACTGCTGGCCGCGGTCACCGCCTACATCCTCGTCGGCATGTTCTTCGCCTTCGTCTACAACCTCATGTCACAGGTCTCCGCGAACCCGTTGTTCGGCGAGGAGAGCCTCGACTCGCTCGGAAACCAGCTGTTCTTCTCCTTCACGGCACTGACGACGACCGGCTACGGCAACCTCATCCCGGTAGGCGCCGGGGGCCAGGCGGTCGCCGTCGCGGAGGCGATCACCGGCCAGCTTTTCCTCATCACCGCGGTCGCCCGGATCATGCGCGGCGCGAGCGCGAAGCGCGCCGCCGCCACGGACCCGGCCACCGACGCCTGACCGACCCCATCGGCTCTGCGGGCCCCTCGCCCGAAAGGGGTGACTCGCGCCGGTCGATCTCCCTCGCGCGCTGTCACGATGAGTGGTGCGACGCCGCCCGTACCCGTCCCCGGGGTCCACCCGGTCCTCCGGATCCCGCGCCGTCATCAGACGGGTGCGAGGTGTCACTTGGCCGGAAACGAAAGCGCAGACCACGGCGACGAGTTCACTGTGCCGGGTGCGGTGGCACCGGCGTTCGTCGTCAGACGCAGCCGTGGCCGAGACGCGCGCGCTCGGGCACCCCGGTCACGGCAAGGCCCCTGGCTTCCCGCCCCCGAGAGGCCTGACCCTGTCGCGCTGCTCGAAGGTCAGGCCGACAGCCGCGATGTCGACATCCTGCCGCTGAGGTACGAGCGCATGTCGGCATCGCCGTTCGCCTTCTTCCGCGGCGCCGCCCTGCTCATGGCGTCCGACCTCGCCCCCGCTCCGCACACCGACATCACGGTACAGCTGTGCGGCGATGCGCATCTGTCGAACTTCGGCCTGTTCGGCACCCCGGAACGCGGCCTGATCTTCGACATGAACGACTTCGACGAGACGTTCCCCGGCCCGTTCGAATGGGATCTGAAGCGTCTCGCCACCAGCTTCGCGGTGGCCGGCCGACAGCGGGGCTTCTCGACCGAGGAGATCGACGCCTGCGTACGCGCATCCGTCACCGGTTACCGGAAGGCGATGCGACGGGCCGCCGCCGCTCACGTCCTCGACGCCTGGTACGACCGTTTCGACGCCGAGACCGCTCGCCGTCGGATTCGGGCCGAGCGGGACCGGCGACGCGCGGATGACGAGACCGTCGCGCGGCTGGACGCCGTCGTCAAGAAGGCGCGCAGACGCGACCGGATGAGATCGTTCGCGAAACTGGTGCGCGCTGAAGATGGACAGCTGCGGATCGTCCCGAGGCCGCCCCTCGTGACCCCGGTCGAAGATCTCCTGCCCGACGCCGTCGCACAGCTCGACGAAGTCGGCATCATGCGCGAGCTCCTCTCCGCCTACCAGGGGACTCTGCCGGGAGATCGGCATCCGATCTCCGAGTACCGCTACCGACACATGGCCAGGACCGTCGGAGGGATCGGCAGCGTCGGCACGCGGGCCTGGGTGATCCTGCTCAGCGGGAGGGATGACACCGATCCGCTGCTCCTGCAGGCCAAGACCGCCCAGCCCTCGGTGCTCGAACGGTTCCTCGGTCCCGGCGCTCACGAGACCGAGGGCGAGCGAGTCGTGCGCGGGCAACGACTCGTGCAGGCGGCCAGCGACCTCTTCCTCGGGTGGCAGCAGGTGACCGGTGCCGACGGCATCACGCGAGACTTCTACGTTCGCCAGCTCCACGATGGGAAGGGCGGGATAGATCCGGACACGATGTCGCCGCGCGGCGCAGCCCTCTACGCCCGCATCTGCGGAGAGACCCTCGCCCGCGGGCATGCCAGGAGCGGAGATCGCGTCGAGATCGACGGCTACCTCGGCCGAGGTCGGGCGTTCGAGGACGCGATCTGCGCCTTCGCCGATTCCTACGCCGACCAGAACGACCGCGACTACGCGACGTTCCTCGAATCCCTCGCCTCCGGACGGCTCCCGTCGATAAGCATCGAGGGGTCCCGACGATGAACGCCACTGCCGCGCCCGACGCACGGACGAAGGAGTCCTGATGAAGAAGTGGGGCGTCATCGCCGTCCTGGGTTCCGCGCAGTTCGTCATGGTGCTCGACGGCACCGTCATGAACGTCTCGATCTCCACCGTCGTCTCGGACCTCGACACCACCGTCGCCGCGATGCAGGGAGCCATCACCTTCTACACCCTCACGATGGCGGCGTTCATGCTGCTGGGGGCGAAGCTCGGTGACGTGTGGGGTCGCCGAAGGGCGTTCGTGATCGGAGCATGCGTGTACGGGGTGGGCTCGCTGATCACCGCGCTGAGCCCGAACGTGCAGTTCCTCTTCCTCGGCTGGTCGATCGTCGAGGGCCTCGGCGCCGTGCTCGTGATCCCGGCGATCGCCGCCCTCGTCGCCGACAATTACCGCGGTCGAGAGCGGATCACCGCGTTCGCGATCATCGGCGCCGTCTCCGGTGCGGCCGTCGCGGCCGGACCCCTGATCGGCGGATTCGTGACGACGTACTTCGACTGGCGCTATGTGTTCGCCGCGGAGGTGCTCATCATGATCGCCGTCGTGCTGTGCGCGAGGATCGTGACGGATCCGACGCCGAGGCAGCGTACCCGCATCGACATCCTCAGCGTCGGGCTCTCCTCCCTCGGGCTCGTTGCCGTGGTCTTCGGGATGCTGCAGAGCAAGACGTGGGGATGGGTGCTGCCGCTGAACCCCCCGATCATCGGCGATGTCGCCGTCGCCCCGCTCGGCATCTCCCCCGCTGCCTGGTTCATCGTGCTCGGAGTGGTGCTTCTGGCACTGTTCCTCTCCCGTCAGCGAAGCCTCGAACGTGACGGCAGGGACCCGCTCGTGCACGTGGGGGTGTTCTCCATCACTTCACTCCGCAGCGGTCTCTCGGTGCTCGGAGCGCAGTACACGGTGACGGCCGGACTCTTCTTCATGATCCCGGTCTACCTCCAGATGACGCTCGGCCTCGACGCGCTGGAGACCGGCATCCGGATCTTCCCGCTCTCGATCGCGCTGGTGCTGTTCTCCATCGTCGGCACCCGGCTCTCGCAGAAGCTCTCTCCCCGCACGATCGTGCGGATCGGCCAGCTGGTACTCGTCGTCAGCGCGCTCATCCTGCTCGGCTCCGCTACCAGCGACCTGCGCAGCGGGTTCTTCGCCACCGGGATGTTCCTCGCCGGTGCTGCACTCGGGCTGCTCGCCTCGCAGCTCGGCAACGTCAACATGTCGAGTGTGACCGAGAAGGAGACGAGCGAGGTCGGCGGGCTGCAAGGAGTGTTCCAGAACCTCGGTTCGTCGCTCGGCACCGCGCTCATCGGGTCCATCCTGATCGGCGCCCTGTCGACGTCGTTCGCTTCGGGGGTGGCCACGAGCGATCTGCCCGATGCGACCAAGACGACGGTGGCCGCCGCCACCCAACACGGCGTCACGATCGTTCCTGCAGCCGACGTCGCGGCCATCGCCGAGAACGCAGGTCTGAGCGACGCGGATGCCGACACCCTGGCGACCGTCTATCGCGACTCTCAGCTGTCATCGCTGCGCGTCGCGTTCTTCGGGCTGATCCTGATCAGCCTCCTGTCCCTTCTGTTCTCCAAGGGGGTACCGAACGCGAACGACGTGCGGCGTCGGACCAGCGAGACGACGACCTGACCCGTGCACGGGCGGAGAGCGGAGGAGACTCGCACGGCAACGCTCATCTCCCGCTCGATCCGCGAGGATGAACACCATGACGATCGTCTCCGCTCCTCGCATCGAACACCACCGGGAGGCACTCGGCATCGGGGAATCGCGCCCGCGACTGAGCTGGACACTGAGCGATGCTCCACGCGGCTGGCGCCAACAGGCGTACGCGGTCACGATGGTATGTCCCGAGAGAGAGGAGACGGTCGAGGTCACCTCCGCCGAGCAGGTGCTGGTGCCCTGGCCGGGCCGCGCGCTGGAATCGCGCGAACGCGTCGCCGTGCGCGTCGCGGTTCAGGGGATCGACGGCCGCTGGTCCGATCCGGGCCCGGAGACCTGGCTGGAAACAGGTCTGCTGCACCCTGAGGACTGGTCCGCGAGACCGGTGGGTCTGGAGCTCGATGAGAACCCGGAGAGCGACGCCCGTCGGGCGACCCTCGTGCGGCGGGGATTCCGCATCGACGGCGAGATCGCCCGCGCGCGACTGTATGCCACGGCGCACGGGCTGTACGAAGCCGAGATCAACGGCATCCGCGTCGGCTCCGACACCCTCTCACCGGGCTGGACGGTCTATCGCGAGCGCCTGCGGTACTACACCTACGACGTGACGGACATGCTCCGTCACGGCGATAACGCGCTCGGCGCCTGGCTCGGTGACGGCTGGTATCGCGGTCGACTCGGCTGGCGGGGCGGACACCGCAACGTCTTCGGCCGGGATCTGTCGTTCCTCGGTCAGTTGGAGATCACCTTCACCGACGGAACACGTCGGACCCTCACGACGGACGAGACCTGGAAGGGCGCGCCCTCCCCCATCCTCCGTTCCGGTGTCTACGACGGTGAAGACCACGATGCGCGGTCGGAGGTGCCTGGCTGGTCGACCGCCGCATTCGACGACAGCGGCTGGGCGCCGGTCGCCGTCCGCGATCGCGACCCGCGCACCCTCGTGGCCCCGACCGGTCCGCCGGTCCGAGTGATCGAAGACGTCGCGCCCGTCGCCGTGCTCACCGCCCCGAGCGGGGCACGCATCCTCGACTTCGGGCAGAACCTCGTCGGACGGGTGCGCATCCGCGTCACGGGAACGCGGGGTTCGACCGTCACACTCCGCACCGCCGAGGTGCTGCAGGAGGGCGAGATCTACACGCGTCCGCTGCGCAGCGCTCGCTCTACCGATCACTACACACTGGCCGGGCGTCCCGGCGGCGAGGAGTGGGAGCCGCGCTTCACGTTCCACGGCTTCCGTTACGTCGAGGTCGACGGCTGGCCGGGAGACCTCGATGCGGATGCCGCTGCCGGCGCGCTCACAGCCCGCGTGCTGCACACCGACCTCGAACGCACCGGCTGGTTCGCCTGCTCCGATCCGCTGGTCGAGCAGCTGCACCGCAATGTCGTCTGGGGCATGCGGGGGAACTTCGTCGACATCCCGACCGACTGCCCGCAACGCGACGAGCGTGTGGGATGGACCGGCGACATCCAGGTGTTCGGACCGACCGCGTCGACGCTGTTCGACGTGTCGGGAATGCTCGCGGGGTGGCTGCGCGACGTGGAGGCCGATCAGCTGCCGGACGGCACGGTCCCCTGGTTCGTCCCGGTGATCCCCACGCACAAGGTGTGGGACCCCATCCGGCCCGGCGCCGCCTGGGGCGACGTCGCGACGCTGCTGCCCTGGACGCTCCATCAGCGCTTCGGCGACACCGGTGTGCTGGCCACTCAGTTCGAGAGCGCCCGCCGATGGGTCGACAAGGTGGAGTCCGCCGCCGGCCCCGACCGGCTGTGGAACGAGGGTTTCCAGCTGGGCGATTGGCTCGATCCCGCTGCGCCGCCGCAGGATCCCGGCGATGGGCGCACCGACCGCTACCTGGTGGCGACCGCCTACTTCGCCCGCTCGGCGCGCGCGGTCGCCGACATGGCCCGGGTGCTCGACCGGCCCGCGGAAGTCATCCGCTACACGGCGCTCGCCGGCGAGGTCGCGGCGGCCTTCCGGGCGGCGTACGTGAAGCGTGACGGCACGATGACCTCGGATGCGCAGACGGCCTACGCGCTCGCCATCGTTTTCGATCTGCTTCCGGACCCTGCGCAGCGTGAGAAGGCCGGTGCTCGTCTCGCTGAACTGGTCCGCGCCGACGGCAACCGCATCGCGACGGGCTTCGTCGGCACTCCCCTCGTCTGCGACGCCCTCACCCTGACCGGCCGCACCGACACCGCGTACGACCTGCTGCTCGAGAAGGGCTGCCCGTCCTGGCTGTATCAGGTCGTGCAGGGGGCCACCACGGTGTGGGAGCGATGGGATGCCCTGCGGCCGGACGGCACCGTCAATCCGGGGAGCATGACCTCCTTCAACCATTACGCGCTGGGTGCGGTCGCCGACTGGCTTCACCGCACTGTCGCCGGGCTCGCCCCCGCCGAGCCTGGCTACCGCCGAATCCGGTTCGCGCCCCGGCCCGGCGGCGCGTTGAGCCACGCGTCCGCGACGCAGCGCACACCGTACGGCGAGGCATCGATCTCGTGGCGGATCGAGCAGGATGAGCTGCACGTCGACCTCGTCATTCCTGTCGGTGCGACCGCCGAGCTCGACCTCCCGGGTCGGGTCATCGAGGAACTCGGACACGGGGCGCACACGCGATCCGTGCCGCTGTCGGGGCGAACAGGGGCCGCGGACTGAGGTCAGCCGGCGGTCGACTGCCGAACGATCAGCTCGGGGCGGAATCGCACTCGCCGTTCGTAGTCCCCATCAGGCTCGCTGATCGATCGCAGGAGCAGCTCGACGGCCGTGCGCCCGATCAGCTGCGCCGGCTGACGAACCGACGTCAGCGGTACGACGGCGGCCGTCGCGAAGTCGATGTCGTCGTAGCCGACCAGCGCGATGTCCTCCGGAACCCGGATCGTGCGCATCAGAGTCAGCGCCTGCAGCGTCCCCACCGCGAGCAGGTCGTTCGCGGCGAAGACCGCATCCGGGCGTTCTCCGACGTCACGGGCAGCGATCTCCTCGCCCGCGGCGCGTCCGTGCAGAACGGTGAGAGCGGGCATCCGGATCACCTCGAGCGTGGCACCCGGGACCTCGGCGACCGCTCGGCGAGCGCCGTCGAGGCGCTGGGCGACCTGGGTGATCCCCTCGGGGCCGCCCACGAAGGCGAGACGACGTCGACCGATCTGGAGCAGATGCCGGGCGGCGAGGAATCCCCCTTCGACGTCGTCGACCGACACCGAGCAGAACGTCGATCCCGGCACCTCACGGTCGACCAGGACCACAGGGATACCCGACGCCTGCACGCGCAGCAGCTTGTCGGTGTCGTCGGATGCGGGAGTGATGAGGACCCCGTTCACCCGCTGCTCGCGGAAGAGGTCCAGGTAGTTGTCCTCCCGTGCGGCGTTCTCGTCGCTGTTGCCGAGCAGCACGGCGAGGGCGTCTTCGTCCGCGCGCGCTTCGGCGCCGCGGGCGACGTCGGCGAAGAACGGGTTACCCGCGTCGGGCACGACCAAGCCGATGCTCCGACTACGACCGGCGCGCAGTTGGCGGGCCGCGTCGTTGCGCACGAAGCCGAGTTCGGCGATCACGGTCTGCACCCGCTCGACCGTCGTCGCAGCCACCTTGTCCGGCTGGTTCAGGACGTTCGACACCGTGCCGACCGATACGCCTGCCGCCGCTGCGACGTCACGCACACTCACTGCCACTGCTGCTCCTCGCCGCTTCCGGATGCTGTCCGCGAGTGTACGGCAATCGATCGCCGGGGCTCCGGCTTGACGGGCAACCGGAGCTCCGCTTAGCATAAGGATTGAAACGATTCAGAACTTCCCGTCACCCCGGCAGAGGAGCCCCATGACGCGCGTCTGCTTTCGGCTGCAGGTCCGTCCGGAACTGCTCGACGAGTACCTGGCCCGGCATTCCCCGGTGAGAGCCGAGATGCTCGCGGAGATCGCCCGCGCGGGCCGCCGCAACTACACCCTGTTCCTCGGCGAGGGCGGGATGCTCGTCGGCTACTACGAGACGGATGACGATGCCGCCGCTCAGGCCTACCTCGCCGCCTCACCCGTCGCCGCCGCCTGGGAGGCGGAGATGAGCCGATACTTCGTCGGCCTCGACGGTCGGCCCGACCAGGCCGCCACCCCGCTCACCGAGGTGTTCCACCTCGAAGACCAGCTCGCCTCCCGCGGCGAGATCCCCACCCCCGCCACCGACAACGAAAGCAGTTCATCGTGAGCATCCTCTCTCCCGACAACCTCGCAGCCCTGGAGAAGCAGGGCATCGAACTGCCCAGCTGGGCGTTCGGCAACTCCGGCACCCGGTTCAAGGTGTTCGGCACCCCCGGCACGCCGCGCGACCCGTACGAGAAGATCGCCGATGCCGCGCAGGTGCACGAGTACACCGCCCTCGCCCCGTCGGTCGCGCTGCACATCCCCTGGGATCTGGTCGACTCCTACGACGATCTGCGCAAGCATGCGGAAGACCTGGGCGTCACGCTCGGCACCATCAACTCGAACACGTTCCAGGACGACGACTACAAGTTCGGCGCCCTGACCCACGAAGACGCGGCCATCCGCCGGAAGGCCATCGACCACCACCTCGCCTGCATCGACGTGATGGACGCCACCGGCAGCCGCGATCTCAAGATCTGGCTGGCCGAGGGATCGAACTACCCCGGCCAGGCGGACCTCCGCGGCCGCCAGGACCGCCTGCAGGAGTCACTGCAGAAGATCTATGCGCGCCTCGGCGACGACCAGCGCCTCGTGCTCGAGTACAAGTTCTTCGAGCCGGCTTTCTACCACACCGATGTTCCCGACTGGGGCACGTCCTACGCGCAGGTCAGCGCGCTGGGCGACAAGGCGATGGTGTGCCTCGACACCGGCCACCACGCCCCCGGGACGAACATCGAGTTCATCGTCATGCAGCTGCTCCGGCTCGGCAAGCTCGGCTCGTTCGACTTCAACTCGCGCTTCTACGCCGATGACGACCTGATCGTCGGCGCGGCCGACCCGTTCCAGCTGTTCCGCATCCTGTTCGAGGTCATCCGCGGGGGCGGCCTCAACAACCCCGACGTGGCGTTCATGCTCGACCAGTGCCACAACGTCGAGGACAAGATCCCCGGCCAGATCCGCTCGGTGCTCAACGTGCAGGAGATGACGGCCCGCGCGCTGCTCGTCGACCACGAGGCGCTCACCGCCGCGCAGAAGTCGGGCGACGTGCTCGCGGCGAACGCCGTCTTCATGGACGCCTTCTACACCGACGTGCGGCCGGCCCTCGCCGAGTGGCGCGAGTCGCGTGGCCTGGCCGCCGACCCGATGGCCGCGTACGCCGCCTCCGGCTACCAGCAGAAGATCGCCGCCGACCGCGTGGGCGGTGTGCAGGCCGGCTGGGGCGCCTGAGCCCGCGAACCGGGGCTGAGGACTACGACCCTCCGCACCCGGCTCCTCCCTCTCCGAACTCTCGCGGAACCCCCGCTCATCGAAGGAACACTGCCATGACGAACCCCACCGCTGCCGCCCTGATCGCCCGGTCGAATCGCCTCGGCGCCGACCCCAAGAACACGAACTACGCCGGCGGGAACACATCCGCCAAGGGCACCGAGACCGACCCCGTGACGGGGCAGCCGGTCGAGCTCATGTGGGTCAAGGGCTCCGGCGGCGACCTCGGCACCCTGAAGGAGGGCGGTCTCGCCGTGCTGCGCCTGGACCGCATGCGCGCGCTCGTCGACGTGTACCCCGGGATCGACCGGGAGGACGAGATGGTCGCCGCGTTCGACTACTGCCTGCACGGCAAGGGTGGAGCGGCGCCCTCGATCGACACGGCCATGCACGGGCTCGTGGATGCCGCGCACGTCGACCACCTCCACCCCGACTCCGGCATCGCGATCGCGACGGCCGCCGACGGCGAGGCACTGACGGCGACCATCTTCGGCGACAAGGTCGTCTGGGTGCCCTGGCGCCGTCCCGGGTTCCAGCTCGGGCTCGACATCGCCGAGATCAAGAAGCAGAACCCGCAGGCGATCGGCACGATCCTCGGCGG
>JAQZBG010000071.1 GCA_029239165.1 Microbacterium sp.
ATCGCTGATCGCTGATCGCTGATCGCTGATCGCTCCACAAAAATAGTTGTTCGAACAGGGAATGCGGAACGGGTAACTACTTGTTCGGCTAACTAAGTGGTCATCTCAGCCACCTCAGCCGAATGGAGAACACGCACATGAACGACATCGCCCTGGAGGCCTCCCCCTTCGCACCCTTCACCACCGGACGTCTGACACTGCGCAATCGCATCGTGATGGCGCCGATGACGCGCAGTCGCGCAGTCGACACCCGAGCGACCGACGACATGGTCGACTATTACCGCCAGCGCGCCGGTGCCGGCCTCATCATCACCGAGGGGACGCAGCCCAGCCCGATCGGTCAGGGCTATCCCGACACTCCCGGGCTGCACTCGGCCGCGCAGGTCGAGGCCTGGGCAAAGGTCACCGCGGCCGTGCACGAGGCGGGTGGCACGATCGTCGCCCAACTCATGCACGTGGGCCGCCTGGCGCACCCCGACACCACCGAGGCCGCGGGCCACGGCCGGCTGACTCCGGTGGCGCCGTCGGCCATCGCCGCCCGCGGACAGATCCACACCCCGACCGGACAGCAGGACCTGGTGACCCCCTCGGCTCTCACCGAGGGGCAGGTCGACGAGACGATCGCCGACTTCGCCGCCGCCGCCGAGAACGCGATCGCCGCCGGGTTCGACGGGGTGGAGGTGCACGGCGCGAACGGCTACCTGCTGCACCAGTTCCTTTCGGCGAACGCCAACCTCCGCACCGACCGCTGGGGAGGCAGCGTGGAGAACCGGCTGCGTTTCCCGATCGCCGTCGTGGCAGCCGTGGCCGCAGCCATCGGTGCCGACCGCACCGGACTGCGCATCTCGCCGAACAACGGCCTCGGAGACACCGACGAACCGGATGCGGCCGCGGTCTACCCGCAGCTCGTGGAAGCACTCGACCCGATCGGCCTCGCCTACCTCCACCTCGTCGAGGCGGGCGCCCCCGAACTCACGCCGCGCATCCGCGACGCGTGGCACTCCGCGCTGCTCCTCAACCCGGTCGGCCCCGACCTGTCAGCCCACAGCGCGAGGCTCGACCTGATCACCGGCGGGACAGCGGACCTCGTGTCGTTCGGCCGCCTGTTCATCGCGAACCCCGACCTGGTCGAGCGGCTCGCGTCCGGGGCCGAGCTCGCCTCGCCGGACATGACGAAGGCGTACGGCGGCGGGCGCGAGGGCTACGCCGACTACCCTGCGCTGGACGAGTCGCGCGTCCTGGCCTGAGCGGCGAGCTCTTCGCACACCTGCACGAACCTCGTGGGGATCTTTGCGATTCCTGCGAGGTTCGTGTCGTCTTCCGAAGCGACGAACTGCCGTCAGACCCCGACCACCCGCGGCGCGGCGGGAGGAGCGGGAGGAACGGGAGGAACGGCAGAACCAGAAGGAGCCGACGGCGCAGGGGGCGGCGGCGGGGCGAGCTGACG
This sequence comes from Microbacterium sp., assembly GCA_029239165.1. Classification (GTDB taxonomy): domain Bacteria; phylum Actinomycetota; class Actinomycetes; order Actinomycetales; family Microbacteriaceae; genus Microbacterium. The sequence goes on from JAQZBG010000071.1 coordinate 1,448, forward strand.
CTGCGGGACGCCGTGCGCCTCGCGGTGCAGGCGCTCCATGCGACTGTCGAGTTCGGCCGCGGCATCCGCCGCGTCCGACAGGCTGTCGACGAGGTGCGAGGGCACCTGGTTGGAGAACTTGTAGTAGATCTTGTGCTCGAGGCTGGCCCAGAAGTCCATCGCTATCGTGCGGAACTGCACCTCGACCGGCACCGACAGCGCGCCCGTCGACAGGAACACCGGCACCTCGATGATCGCGTGCAGGCTCTTGTAGCCGTTGGCCTTCGGGTACGCGATGTAGTCCTTGACGGTGCGCACCGTGACGTCGTCCTGCGCGGTGAGCAGGTCGAACAGGCGGTACACGTCGGCGACGAAGCTGCAGGTCACCCGCACGCCGGCGATGTCGGTGATCTCGGCGCGGATGCGGTCGAAGTCGGGCTCATCGATGCCCTTGCGGGCGATCTTCTCGACGATGCTGTCCGGAGACTTCAGCCGGCTCTTCACATGCTCGATCGGGTTGTACGCGTGGTCGTGCGTGAACTCGTCGCGGAGGATCGAGATCTTGGTCTCGACCTCGCGCATCCCGAACTCGTACTCGCGCAGGAACCGCTGCAGCTCATCACGCAGCACGCGGGCCTGGTTGATCGTGTCCTCGGTGACGTGAACGGTCGACATGGCATCGACGTTACGGGTTCGTGATCGGAAACCGCTGTGGATGTGCGTGTCCTCACGACTTCCATGCAGGTCCCGAAAGGTCGTTCCCGGAGCGCGGCGCTATGAAGCCGAAACGAGGGCGTCGGCCCGCGCATCGACGAGCTGCTGACCGGAGAGCACACCGGGGAGACCGCGCCCGGAGCGGGTGGTGAACAGGAGCACGATGGCGACGAGGAACAGCACGGCCGACGCGAACCCGAAGATCCCACCGGGCAGCTGGAGCGCGCTGATCCCGCCGAGGCCGCCCGCCCAGCGCAGGAGGCGCGCGAACGGTGCGGGCAGACGCGAGCCGGAGTAGCGGAGCTGCACGCAGACATCGCCGATCGAGCGCCCGCTGATCAGGATCAGCACCAGGAACAGGGCAGACGGGACGATCGTGGCCGCCGCGGACGAGAGAGCGCCGTCGAGCACCGCCGCACGATCTTTCACGACGAACTCCAGCCACACCTGCACGGTCACACCGGCGGCCATGCTGAGGAATCCGTAGCCGAGGAAGTCGCACAGCATGGCGAGGGCGCGGCGACCGCGGGTGACGGGTCGGGGCAGGTCGGCATCGGGACGCACTTTCGCCCCGCGCAGCGACCTCGGGACGACGAGCGCCACGGTGCAGCCGAGGAGCGCACCGAGGGTGTTCGTCATCAGGTCACCCACGTCGAAGAAGCGATACGCGCACGGGTAGACACCCCACACGCCGGTCAGCTGCGTGGTCTCGATGAGCAGCGACAGCCCGAGTCCGGCGGCGAGCGCCACCAGGATGCCGCGACCGCCGAGGACCCGGATGAAGAAGCCGAGCGGCAGGAACAGCAGCACGTTGAACACCAGCTGCAGCAGGGCGGGCTGCCGCAGCGGGTTGCCCGGCGCCGCGAACGCCGTCTGCACGTCGCGCACGACCGACATCGGATCGGTGATCGCCCCCACGCAGCGGATCGTGTCGGGGTCGGGCAGCGGAAGCAGCGTGTACGTCCAGATCGCCCAGAAGTAGATCAGCGCCGACAGCCAGAGCAGCGTGCGTCCGAGGCCGAGCCGCCCGCGTCGGCGGTAGCTGATCGCCACGAAGGGCACGAACAGGAGGATGCCGAAAGCCACTCCTATCGCGATCGCGAGGAATCCGAGCAGCACCTGATCTTCCACCGCGTGCCAGTGTAGCTTCGCCCGTAAGGATTCCGTGAGGGTCCCGCATCCGGCCGTAGGGATTCCGTGAGGATCGCGTGAGGATGCCATCTGCGGGCGTAGCGTCGCCGGACGTGTCAGTCGAAAACAGGGAGAACGCGGACGCGCCGCCGCGCGCGAAGCGCATCATCATCGGGGAACCGCTGACGAGCCAGCAGGTGGACGACCAGCTGCTCCCCAAGCGCATGGCGCTGCCGATCTTCGCGTCGGACGCACTGAGCTCGGTGGCGTACGCGCCGCAGGAGCTCGTGATGATCCTGCTGATCGGCGGGCTCACCTTCCTCTCCTTCACGCCGCTCGTCGCGGTCGCAGTCGTGGTGCTGCTGATCGTTGTCGTGCTCAGCTACCGGCAGCTCATCAAGGCCTACCCCTCGGGCGGTGGCGACTACGAGGTCGCGTCGAAGAACCTGGGCGAGATCCCGGGCGTGATCGTCGCTGCGGCGCTTCTGGTCGACTACGTGCTGACCGTGGCGGTGTCGGTCGCATCCGGCGTCGACAACATCATCTCGGCGGTGCCGGGGCTCGACCCGTTCCGGGTGGAACTCGCGGTCGGCTTCGTGATCCTGATCATCGTCGTGAACCTGCGCGGCGTGCGCGAGGCCTCGCTCGTCTTCGCCATCCCGACCTACGTGTTCATCGCCTCGGTCGGCGTCATGATCGTCACCGGTCTGATCCGCACGTTCCTCGGTGATGCCCCCGTCGCCTCGAGCGCGGAGTTCTCCGTGCAGGCGGAGAGTCTCGGCCAGGCGGCCGTGATCCTGCTGATCCTTCGCGCGTTCTCGAGCGGATGCTCCGCCCTCACCGGCGTCGAGGCCGTCTCGAACGGCGTGCCGGCGTTCCGGGCTCCGAAGGTGCGCAACGCCCAGTCGACGCTCGTGCTGATGGGGTCGATCGCCGCCTGTCTGTTCGCGGGGCTGACCGCCCTCGCCCTCATCACCGGTGTGCACTACGCCGAGAACCCGTGCGACCTGATCGGCTTCGACTGCACGAACCCGCAACCGAGCCTGATGGCCCAGATCGCCTCGGCGACGTTCGGCGGCGGCAGCATCGCGTTCTTCATCGTGCAGGCCGCGACCGCATGCGTGCTGCTGCTCGCCGCGAACACCGCCTTCAACGGCTTCCCGTTGCTGGGCGCCGTGCTCGCCCGCGACGGTTACGCCCCGAAGTCGCTCAACACCCGCGGCGACCGGCTCGTGTTCTCGAACGGCATGATCCTGCTCGGCATCGCCGCGATCGCCGTGCTCGTGGTGTTCCAGGCGAAGCTCACCACGCTGATCCAGCTGTACATCATCGGCGTGTTCGTGTCGTTCTCGCTCGGGCAGATCGGCATGGTCCGGCACTGGCGGCGCGTGCTGCGCGGGCCGGTGGAAGGCACGGCAGGATCCGGTATCGACGGGGCCTCGGCATCCGACCGCCGCTCGGCGAAGATCGGGCTCGCCATCAACTCGGCGGGCGCCGTGATGACCGTGCTCGTGCTGCTCATCGTGACGATCACGAAGTTCACTCACGGCGCCTACCTGGTGTTCTTCGCGATACCGATCCTCGCGTTCCTCATGATGGGCGTGAAGCGGTATTACCGCGACGTGGAACACGAGATCGCGATCGACGACACGACGAAGTTCGGCGCGACCGGCGACCTCGCGATCGTGCTGGTGAACCGGCTGCAGAAGCCCGTCGTGAAGGCCATCGACTACGCGATCGCCGCCAAGCACGGCAAGACCCTCGCGGTGCACGTGGCCGTCGCCAGCGACGACGCCGCGACGCTGCAGCAGGAGTGGGCCGACCATCTCGTGCCCATCCCGCTCGTGATCGTCGAGTCGCCGTACCGCTCGTTCGCGCAGCCGGTCACCCAGTTCATCAAGCAGTACCGCGAGAAGCACGGCTCCTCCGTCGTGACCGTCTACCTGCCGCAGTACATCGTGGGGCACTGGTGGGAATCGTTCCTGCACAACCGCCGCGCTCGCCGCCTCGCCAACCAGCTGATGCTCGTGCATGGGGTGTCGATCACGCTCGTGCCCTGGCTGCTCGACTCGTCGGAACTCATCTACGGGCGGCGCTCTCGCCCGCTGCCGGGCCAGGAACGCGGCGGGCGGCCGGTGGTCGTGAGCGGACGCCGTGCGCACCGGCCCGCGGGTCCGCCGCAGGAGTAGACGCGGGGTTCCTCAGACCGCGTCGAGCACGGAACCGAGGACGCCGGCGGCCTCGGCGAAGCGCGCGGGGTCGGCGTTCGCGTAGTTGAGCCGCACGTAGGAGCCGGAGGGCTCGGCGGGGAACCACTCGGACCCCGGGGAGATGATCACGCCGCGCACCTCGCACTCGCGCACGACCTGCACGACATCCGTCCCCTCGGGGAGCCGCACCCAGAGGTTCAGCCCTCCCGCCGGGACGCCCTCGACCTGTGCGGAGGGGGCATGCTCGGCAAGGCTCGCGATCAGCAGGTCGCGGCGCGCACGCAGATGCTCGCGGAATCCGCGCAGGTGCGTGCGCCAGGCGGGTTGGGTGACCACGTCGAGTGCCGCGGCCTGCAGCAGCCCGCTCACGTACATGGATTCGGCTGCACGATCCGCGAGGATCCGGTCCCTCGCAGGCCCGCGGGCGATCACGGCCGCGACGCGCAACGCGGGAGAGGCGCTCTTGGTGAGCGAGCGCAGGTAGACGACATGACCGTCGTCATCGGATGCGGCGACGGGGCGCGGCTCGTCATCGATCCCGAGGTCGTGGGCCCAGTCGTCCTCGATCAGGAACGCGCCGTGTCGGCGCACGGTCTCGAGCACGGCCTCCCCGGTGGCGGGGGGCCACTGCGCTCCGGTCGGGTTCGCGAACGTCGGCTGCGCGTAGAACGCCCGGGCTCCGGTCTGCGCGAACGCGCGCTCCACGTCCTCCGGATCGGGGCCCTGCGGCCCGGAGGGGATCGGCACCAGCACGACACCCGCCTGCGCGGCGGCGAGCAGCGCGCCCCAGTACGTGGGCGACTCGACCAGCAGCGGCTGCCCGGGCCCCACGACCGCGCGGAAGATCGAGCTCAGCCCGCTCTGGCTGCCCGAGATGACGAGGGCATCGCGCGCCGATGCGGGTGTGACCCCGGCGGGGGCGGAGGAGGCCAGTTCCCCCGCGAACCACGCCTGCAGTTCGGGAAGTCCGGCGGCGGGCGAGCGAGTCAGCGCCGCGTCGGTGCGTGACGCACGCACCAGTGCCTGCCGCACGAGCCGCTCCGGGAGCAGCTCGACGGCGGGATAGCCGGAGTGCAGGCCGATCGCATCCGGGGCGACGGTGCGCTGCGTGGACGACAGTCCGACGAGCCCCGCGGGTGCTGTGCCGAGCGCGGCGGTCTGCCACCCGTAGTCGGCGGACCGCGGGGCGCGGATGGCACGGACGAACGTTCCCGAGCCGGGGCGCGACTCCACCAGTCCGAGCCGGCTGAGTTGCTGCATGGCCTTCTGCACGGTCACCGGGCTCGCCCCGTACTCGGCCATGAGCGCACGGTTCGACGGCACCTGCGCTCCCGGTGCGGCGGAAGCGATCCAGGCACGGACTCCGGCGACGATTCGCTCACTGCTATCCTGACTCATGAAAGTAGAGAGTAGCGTTATCGCTCCGCGATCGACAGTGCTATCGACGCATGCCGGCCTCTGGTGGGGGCTTCTCGGCGTCACCGCCTTCTCGTTCACGCTCCCGTTCACGCGGATCGCCGTCGAGGGCTTCTCCCCGCTGTTCATCGGTGCGGGGCGCGCGGTCGTCGCTGCGCTCCTCGCTGGTTTCGCCCTGACCGCGACGCGGCAGAGCATCCCCACGCGAGTGCAGTGGTGGCGGCTGGCCATCGTCGCCGGCGGGGTCGTGGCCGGATTCCCCCTGCTCACCTCGTTCGCGATGACCACGACGCCGGCGAGTCACGGCGCCGTCGTGATCGGCCTGCTGCCCGCCGCGACCGCCGTGGCCGTGGTGGTCCGCACCGGCGAGCGCCCGAACCGCTCGTTCTGGGTCTTCGCGATCCTCGGCGCGGTCGCCGCCGTCGTGTTCGCCGCGCTGCAGAACGGCGGACTCGGCTCGCTCACCCCCGCAGACCTGCTGCTGTTCGGAGCCGTCCTCGCCGCGGCGATCGGTTATGCGGAGGGCGGCCTGCTCGCGCGCGAGCTCGGCTCCTGGCAGACGGTGTCGTGGGCGCTGATCGTCGCCGCACCGCTCATGTCCGTGCTGACAGTGGTGTCCGTGATCCAGCAGCCGCCGGCGGCGAACCCCGGCCAGTGGCTCGCATTCGCCTACCTCGCCGCGGTGAGCATGTTCCTCGGATTCTTCGCCTGGTACCGCGGCCTCGCGATCGGGCCCATGGCGCAGGTGAGCCAGATCCAGCTCGTCCAACCGGTGATGAGCATCGCCTGGGCCGCTCTCCTGCTGCATGAACCGATCGGCTGGGCCACCGCCGTCGGAGGTCTCGCCGTCATCGTCTGCGCCGCGCTGGCGGTGCGCACCCGCCTGAAAGTCCACCGCCGAACCGAACGATCACCCCGCGAAGAGGAGTCCTGATGCGCCACACCCCCCGCTACCTGATGACCGACCCCGACGAGGTCAAGCGCCTCATCCGCGGCAATCCGTGGGCGACGTTCGTCTCCCCCGCGAGCACCGGGCTCGTCGCCTCCCACTACCCCGCGCTGCTCATCGAGGACGAGGACGACATCGTCATCGCCAGCCACTTCGGGCGGCCGGACGATCAGCTCCACGAGCTCGGTCGTCGCGAGGTTCTCGTGATCATCCAAGGGCCGCACGACTACGTGTCACCGAGCCTGTACGCGCCGGGCGATCTGGTGCCGACGTGGAACCACGTGACCGCGCACCTCTACGGCACCCCCGAGATCCTCAGCGAGGAGGAGAACTACGCCATGCTCACACAGTTGACCGACCACTTCGAGGACCATCAGGAGAACGGGCGCCATCTGTCGGAGGACGAGGCGGGCACCCGCCGCGCGGCGAAGGGCACGGTCGGCCTGCGGATGCGTGTCACCCGTTTCGACGCCCGCGCCAAGCTCAGCCAGAACAAGCCGCCCGAGGTGCGCGAGCACATCACCGCGCGGTTCGCCGAGACGAACGGCGCACTCGCGGCGGAGATGCGACGGGTCACCGGCGAGCGACCGTGATCGGTCTCTAGATGCAGGCCCAGCAGTAGACGCGGTGGCCGGATGCGGCGGCACGACGGGCGAGGGCGGCGAGGTCGCGCGCGAACGCGGCCAAGTCGGCCGGGTCCGCCCCCTGGAGCTCGTCGGTCTGCGACCACGGCTCGGCCACCTCGGCCAGTCGCGCATCGTCGGCCGCGGCGAGCGCGGACGCCAGAGCATCCGTCACCGTGATGACGATCCGGTCGTAGTCGTCGCTCATCGCCAGGTTGTGGCCGGCGCGCGGGTCTTCGGTCACGTCGTCGTACGGGGTGCCCGTGAGCAGCGCCTCGAGTGTGCCGAGCTGCACGACGGGATCGATGCCGCCGAGCGTGCCGGCGTCGAAACCGGAGTCCGCCGCGGTCGGTCCGCCCTCCACGTCGAGGACCTTCACGGCCTCTTCGTCGGATGCGGCGGAGAAGTAGTCGTAGATCACACTCATGCTCGACATCCTGCCAGGCCGTGCCGTCGCCGAGCTGCCGTGACACTAGTCACCTCCGGTCGTGACGGGTCGACACTTCCGCGGAATCCGGCGGTCGGATGGACTGGGTGCAGACGCGGAACCCGATCCGCCGATCGAGAAAGAGTCCCATGCGCAAGCCCTGGAAAGTCGTCCTGACCACCCTCGGAGTCATCGTGGCGGTGCCGGTGCTCGCCATCGCCTCGACCGCGATCGGCAACGTGGTCGCGACGCAGGTCGAGACATCCGCGTTCGCGCCGTATGGGGAGTCCGTGACGATCGACGGCAAGTCCATGAACGTCTTCGTGACAGGGGAGGGCGACGAGACCATCGTGCTGCTGCCCGGACTCGGCACGGCCGCGCCAGCGCTCGACTTCGAACCGCTGATCGCCGAGCTGCAGGAGGACTACCGGGTGGTCGCGGTGGAGCCCTTCGGCACCGGGCTCAGCGACCAGACCGATGTCCCGCGCACCGGCGAGAACATCGCCCGCGAGGTGCACGAGGTGCTGCAAGAGCTCGGCATCGACCGGTACACGCTGATGGGGCACTCGATCTCGGGCATCTACGCCCTCACCTACACCGCCGCCTACTCCGACGAGGTCACGGCATTCATCGGCATCGACAGCAGCGTGCCCGACCAGCCCGGGTGGGACGACCCGATCCCGACGTCAACCATCGCGATCCTGTCCGGGCTCGGCATCACGCGGGCACTCAGCGCGGTCGCCCCCGATCCCTACGAGGGACTGCCGTACGACGACGAGACGAAGGATCGGATGCGCGTGCTCAGTGCCCGCAACGCCGCCGCGCCGACCCTGCTCGACGAGATGGACCGCGCCTCCTCGAACTTCGCCGCGGTGAGCGGCATGACGTTCCCGGCCGACCTTCCCGTGCTGCTGTTCATCGTGGATGAGGATGCCGAGGTCTCCGGCTGGCGGGAGCTGCACGAGGCACAGGCCGCGAGTGTCGACCGCGGCGAGGTCGTCGGGATCGACGGCGGCCACTACCTCCACCACACGCAGTCGCCCGAACTGGCCGCTCAGACCCGCGCGTTCTTGGATTCGCTCGCGACCGACTAGCTCCGGTTTCGAATCGCGCAATCGGTTCCATCCGGGCCCGCTTCGCAACCATCTGCGCGATTCGAAAGCGGCGGGTGTGAGCAACCCGCATGCATCCGCACGGGCGGCGTAGGGGAACCGTGAGGATCGACGGATCCGCCCGAGCGCGGTAGTTGTATCGGATCCGTGCTCGACATCATCTACATCGCGCTGACTCTCGCGCTGTTCGCCCTCGTGTCCCTGGTCGCCAAGGCGGTGGACCGCGCATGATCGTCTTCGAGATGATGGGCGCGGCGATCTGGTTCGGCATCCTGCAGCTCACGGCCCTCGTGGTCGTGCTGGTGCTCGTCTACCGCCCGCTCGGCGACTACATCGCCCGGGTGTACACCTCGGCGAAGGACCTGCGCGTCGAACGCGGCGTCTTCCGGCTGATCGGCGTGGACTCGTCCTCCGAGCAGACCTGGCGCGCCTATGCCCGCAGCGTGCTCGCGTTCTCCGTCGTCGGGCTGTTGCTCGTCTACGGACTTCAGCGCCTGCAGGCGTTCCTGCCGCAGTCGCTCGGTCTGCCCGCCGTGCCCGAAGGGCTCGCCTTCAACACGGCGGCCTCCTTCGTCGCGAACACCAACTGGCAGTCGTACTCGCCCGAGCAGACCATGGGCTACACCGTGCAGCTCGCCGGGCTCACGGTGCAGAACTTCGTGTCGGCCGCGGTCGGCCTCGCCATCGCGATCGCCCTGATCCGCGGCCTCGCCCGGCGGGGCTCGGCGACGATCGGCAACTTCTGGGTCGACCTGATCCGCGGCCTCGGCCGCATCCTGTTGCCGATCGCCCTGCTGGGCGCGATCGCCCTGCTCGCCGGCGGTGTGATCCAGAACTTCGCGGGCTTCACCGACGTGACCACCGTGTCGGGCGCCACGCAGAGTATCCCGGGCGGACCGGTCGCCTCGCAGGAGGCGATCAAGCTCCTCGGCACCAACGGCGGAGGCTTCTTCAACGCCAACTCCGCGCACCCGTTCGAGAACCCGACCGGATTCACGAACCTGCTGGAGGTGCTGCTGATCCTCGTGATCCCGTTCTCCCTCCCCCGCACGTTCGGGCGCATGGTGGGCGACCACCGCCAGGGCTACGCGATCGCCGCCGTCATGGGCACGATCTTCCTGGTCTCGACCTTCGCGCTCTCAGCGCTCGAACTGGCCGGCCGCGGCTCCGCCCCCGAACTCGCGGGCGCCGCGATGGAGGGCAAAGAGGTGCGCTTCGGCATCCTCGGCTCGACGCTGTTCGGCAGCGCCAGCACGCTCACCTCGACCGGTGCCGTCAACTCCATGCACGACTCGTACACGGCACTCGGCGGCATGATGCCGATGCTGAACATGATGCTCGGCGAGGTCGCCCCCGGCGGCGTCGGCTCGGGCCTCTACGGCATGCTCGTGCTCGCGATCATCGCCGTGTTCGTCGGCGGACTGCTCGTCGGCCGCACCCCCGAGTACCTCGGCAAGCGGATCGGTCCGCGGGAGATCAAGCTCGCGAGCCTGTACATCCTCGTAGTCCCGGCACTGGTCCTCGGCGGCACGGCCCTGAGCTTCGCTATCCCCGGCATCCGGGAAGACGTGGAGTCCACCAGCATCCTGAACCCGGGGGTGCACGGCATGAGCGAGGTGCTCTACGCCTTCACCTCGGCGTCGAACAACAACGGCTCCGCCTTCGCCGGACTCACCGCGAACACCCCGTGGTTCAACACGGCGCTCGGCGTCGCGATGCTGCTCGGGCGCTTCCTCCCCATCGTGCTCGTGCTGGCCCTCGCCGGCTCGTTCGCGGCGCAGGAGCGCGTGCCGGCCACCTCGGGCACCCTGCCCACGCACCGGCCGCAGTTCGTCGGCCTCCTCCTCACCGTGACGGTCGTCGTGACCGCCCTCACCTACTTCCCGGTGCTCGCACTGGGGCCCCTCGCCGAAGGACTCGTCTGACCATGACTCTCATCACCACCCCTTCCGAATCTCCCTCCGAACAGCAGGATGCTCCGGCATCCGCCCCCACGCAGCCGACGCGCTCCTTCGGCTGGTCGCAGCTCGTCCAGGCGCTGCCCGGTGCGCTGCGCAAGCTCAACCCCACGGCGCTCGTGCGCAACCCCGTCATGCTGCTCGTCTGGGTCGGCGCCGCGTTCGCGACCGTGCTCGCGATCGCCGAGCCGTTCCTCGGGGGACCCGCCGACTCGGGCGGCACCCCTGTTCCGGCACCGTTCACCTGGGGCATCGCGATCTGGCTGTGGCTGACAGTGCTGTTCGCGAACGTCGCCGAGTCCGTCGCCGAGGGCCGCGGCAAGGCCCAGGCAGCGAGCCTGCGCAAGACCCGCAGCAGCACGATGGCTCGCCGGGTGACCGGCTACGACGCGGCGGCGGATGCTGCCGCAGAGCGCGCCGAGACACTCGACGTCTCCTCCGCCGAGCTGCAGCGCGACGACATCGTGATCGTCACTGCGGGCGAGCTGATCCCCGGCGACGGCGACATCATCGCCGGCATCGCCACGGTCGACGAATCGGCCATCACGGGGGAGAGCGCCCCGGTGATCCGCGAATCGGGCGGCGACCGCAGCGCCGTCACCGGCGGAACCCGCGTGCTGTCCGACCGGATCGTGGTGCGCATCACCTCGAAGCCGGGCGAGACGTTCGTCGACCGGATGATCGCCCTGGTCGAGGGCGCCAGCCGCCAGCGCACCCCCAACGAGATCGCCCTGAACATCCTGCTCGCGAGCCTGTCGATCATCTTCGTGATCGTGGTGCTCGCCCTCAACCCGATCGCCTCGTACGCCGCATCGCCCGTCAGCATCCCGGTGCTCATCGCGCTCCTCGTCTGCCTGATCCCGACGACCATCGGGGCCCTGCTCTCCGCCATCGGCATCGCCGGGATGGACCGCCTCGTGCAGCGCAACGTGCTCGCCATGTCGGGGCGCGCGGTCGAGGCCGCCGGCGACGTCACGACCCTGCTGCTCGACAAGACCGGCACCATCACCTACGGCAACCGCCGCGCGCACGAGGTCCTCCCGCTGCCGGGCATCGACGCGGACGAGCTGCTGCGCGTCGCGGCGCTCTCCTCGCTCGCGGACCCCACGCCCGAAGGTGCCTCGATCGTCGAGCTCGCCGCAGCCGGCGGCATCCGCGTCACCGCTCCCGAGGATGCCGTGGTCGTGCCGTTCACCGCGCAGACCCGCATGTCGGGACTCGACCTCGCCGACGGCACGCAGATCCGCAAGGGCGCCGGCTCCGCGGTGCGGGCGTGGCTCGGACTCGACTCCGAGGATGCGGAACTCACCGCCCGCACGGATGCCGTCGCCGAAAGCGGTGGGACCCCGCTCGTGGTGGCGGTGCGGACCGCGGCCGGGGAAGGTCGGGTCCTCGGCGTCGTGCACCTCAAGGACATCGTCAAGGACGGCCTGCGCGAGCGGTTCGACGAACTGCGCAGCATGGGCATCCGCACCGTCATGATCACGGGCGACAACCCGCTGACCGCGAAGGCGATCGCCGCGGAAGCCGGGGTCGACGACTTCCTCGCCGAGGCGACGCCCGAGGACAAGCTGGCCCTCATCCGCCGTGAGCAGGAGGGCGGGCGTCTGGTCGCGATGACCGGCGACGGCACGAACGACGCCCCCGCCCTCGCGCAGGCCGATGTCGGCGTGGCCATGAACACCGGCACCTCGGCCGCGAAGGAGGCCGGCAACATGGTCGACCTCGACTCGGACCCGACGAAGCTGATCGACATCGTCCGCATCGGCAAACAGCTGCTCATCACCCGCGGCGCTCTCACCACGTTCTCGCTCGCGAACGACGTGGCGAAGTACTTCGCCATCATCCCGGCGATGTTCATGGGGGTCTTCCCCGGACTCGCGGCGCTCAACATCATGCAGCTGCACTCGCCGGCATCCGCCGTGACCAGCGCGATCATCTTCAACGCGATCGTGATCGTGTTCCTGATCCCCCTGGCCCTGCGCGGAGTGAAGTACCGCCCGGCGAGCGCCTCGCAGATCCTGCAGCGCAACCTGCTGATCTACGGACTCGGCGGCGTGATCGCCCCGTTCATCGGCATCAAGCTCATCGACCTCGTCGTCAGCCTCATCCCCGGCTTCTGACCCGGCCCGCGTTTCGTCTCGCTCGCCCGCTCGCTCGCTCGCTCAACGACGGTCACCTCTGAAAAGGAAATGCTCATGTCCTCCACTCGCACCGCGGCCCGCACCACCGGGGTCGCCATCCGCGCGATGCTCGTCCTCACCCTCGTGCTCGGCGTCGGCTACACGCTCCTGGTCACCGGCATCGGTCAGCTCGCTCTCCCCTGGCAGGCGAACGGCTCGCCCCTTCCCGACGACAAGGGCAGCGCGCTGATCGGCCAGCCGTTCACGGACGCCGACGGCGAGGCGCTGCCGGAGTACTTCCAGTCCCGCCCTTCCGCGGCCGGCGACGGCTACGACGGGGCGGGCTCGAGCGGCAGCAACCTCGGCCCGGAGAACCCCGACCTGGTCACAGCCATCGCCGAACGCCAGGCCGCGATCGCGGAACGGGAGGGCGTGGATGCCTCCGAGGTGCCGGCCGACGCGGTCACCGCCTCCGGCTCGGGGCTCGACCCCCACATCAGCGTCGCCTACGCCCTGCTGCAGGTGCCCCGGGTGGCCGAAGCACGGGGCGTTCCCGAACAGGAGGTGCGCGACCTCGTGGAGTCTAGGATTCAAGGGCGGGATCTGGGATTCCTCGGCGAGGAGCGCATCAACGTCGCGGAACTCAACCTCGCGCTGGACGACCGGGAGGGCGAATGAGCGCAGATCGGACGCAGCGCCCGACCTCGGAACCTTCCCGGCGCGGCCGCCTGCGCGTGCTGCTGGGTGCCGCTCCCGGTGTCGGCAAGACGTTCGAGATGCTCGCCGAGGGACGTCGACTCCGCGAGGAGGGCCACGACGTCGTCATCGCCATCGTCGAGACCCACGAGCGCGCGGCCACGCTGGCGCAGACCGTCGGGCTGCCGGAGGTGCCCCGCCGCGTCGAAGACCATCGCGGCGTCACGCTGACCGAACTCGACCTCGACGCCGTTCTCGCCCGCGCTCCCGAGATCGCCCTCGTCGACGAGCTCGCTCACACGAACACGCCCGGCTCCCGGCATCCGAAGCGGTGGCAGGACGTCGACGATCTGCTGGCGGCCGGGATCGACGTCGTCACCACCGTCAACGTGCAGCACATCGAGTCCCTCAACGCCGTGGTCGAGAAGATCACCGGCATCGCGCAGCAGGAGACGATCCCGGATGCCGTGGTGCGTGCGGCAGACGAGATCGAGGTCGTCGACCTG
>JAQZBG010000477.1 GCA_029239165.1 Microbacterium sp.
CGAGCAGCCGCTCGCGCTGATGCGGCGTCAGCACCGCGGAGTTCGCCACATCCCACACCAGCTCCGCGCGGGAGTCGGCCGTGTTCACGCCCTGCCCTCCGGGACCCGACGAGCGCGAGAAGCGCCACGACAGCTCGGCCTCGGGGATCGTCAGACTCGACGAGACCCGGAGACCGGGGCGATGGGCGGAAGGCATACCTCCATCATCCGGCCTCCCGGGCCTCGGCACCGCACCCCGGCTAGCATTGCGGGGTACGGCGAGCCGCGCAGCATCCACTCCACGGCCGCGCACGCGGCCCTCACGCGGAGCACGATGAACTCATTCCGGCAGGACGACTGGGCGACGAGCCCCTCGCATCCGTCGACCGTGAACGAGCCGTACCTGATGGGCACCGGCGTCGTGACGGCCGAGGACACCGGCACCCGCCCGCTCTCCCCGCCGCACAGTCATGCCGATCCGATGCTCGCCTGGTGCTATCGGGGCACGGTCTGGGTGCATCTGCAGGATGCGCGGTGGCGCCTCGCCCCCGGCCAGGGCGTGTGGATCCCCGCCGACACCCCGCACACGGCCCACCACGAACCCGGATCGACGGGCTGCTACACGTACATCCCCGACGCCGCGTTGCTCGCTCCGGTGGACGAAGTCACGCGGGTGCTCGTCCCGCGCGCGGTGCAGGAGATGCTGTTGCACCTCGGGATCAACGACATGCCCACCGATCTGCGTGTGCGGATCCAGTCGACGCTCATCGAAATGCTGCAGCAGCCGCTGCCGGAGTCCGCGAGCGAATGGGGCGAAGTCCCGATCCCTGCGGACGAGCGGGTCGCCCCGCTCGTCCAGGCCGTGCTCGCCGACCCGGGCGATCCTCGCAGCGCGAACGAGCTGTTCCTCGCGCACGGTCTCCACGAGCGGACCGTGCTCCGCATCTTCCAGAACGACGTCGGGATGAGCTTCGGACGCTGGCGCACGGGAGTGCGCATGACCCTGGGGGCGCGCCTGATCGTCGACGGCACCCCCATCGGTGCGGCCGCGCACCGCTGCGGCTACGCCACGACGAGCGCGTTCTCCGCCGCGTTCAAGGAGCGCTTCGGACTCACTCCCCGGCAGCACGTGGCGCGCGTGCAGTCCGACAGCGCGCACCAGCTCTACTGGCGGTGACCGCGCAGCGGCGAATCCGACCACCATTGTCGGATCAGCGACACAAGTCGTCGCTCCCGCAACACTGAGCGCTGCATCGGCGTTCTAGCATCGTTGTGTTAGGGCATGCTTACCTAACTTCTCGCCGCGTCGACGCGGCACACCCCTCCCCCCTTCCCGA
This sequence comes from Microbacterium sp., assembly GCA_029239165.1. Lineage (GTDB taxonomy): Bacteria > Actinomycetota > Actinomycetes > Actinomycetales > Microbacteriaceae > Microbacterium. The sequence goes on from JAQZBG010000477.1 coordinate 1,317, forward strand.
AGGAGAACCATGTCGCACGCTTCTGCGCGCCCGAAGATCCGCCGAGGCTCGGCCCTCATCGCCGCGGCCGTCGCCGCGCGCATCGTCACCCTCGGCTGGATGACGGCGGACATCGTCGCCGCCCTCGGCACCAACCCCGTCGGAATGGAAGAGGTCTGGGGTGCCGGCGAGAGCGGCTACCAGCCGTGGTTCGAGGACTACGTCACCGAGGAGTACGGCGAGACCCCCGAGATCATTCCCTTCCTCGAGGACGGCCCCAACTACGAGGCCATCAAGGAACTCAAGCCCGACCTGATCCTGAGCCTCTACTCGGGCATCTCCGACATCGAGTACGAGCGCCTGACCGAGATCGCCCCGACCGTCCCGTACATCGAAGGCCCCTGGAATCCCGGCACCTGGGAGGACATGACCCGCACCGTCGGAAAGGCCCTGTCGGAGGAGGACAAGGCCGACGAGTTGATCGCCGAGACCGAGGAGCAGATCACGACCCTCGCCGGCGAGCACCCCGAGTTCGAGGACAAGACCTTCGTCTGGGGACTGACCCTCAACGAGGGCGGCACCGACCTCGGCGTCTACCTCGAGTACGACCCCCGGGTGCGGATCACGGAGGCGCTGGGCTTCACCTCCACCTCCGCGATGGACAGCTTCCTCGAGACAGCCGAGGGCGACAACTGGTACACCGGCGTCAGCCTGGAGAACCTCTACGACGTGGAGGCCGACCTGTTCGCGGCGTGGGGCGGCAGCGCGGATGAGGGGAAGTACACGGTCGAGAACAAGGTCGTGTCCCGGTGGAACCCCATCGCCGAGGAGTCGTACGTGATCTACGCCGACGCGGCGGAGGCATCGGCCATCAGCGCGCCGACCGTGCTCTCGCTGAAGTACATCCTCCCGAAGTACGTCGACGACCTCGCCGGCGCGCTGAAGGGCGAGCCGACGATCTCCGGCGAGTGACCTCGGAGATGTCCCTGGCGACGCACGACGACACGGACGTCTCGAACACGGGTGCGGGGAGTCGCAACGACGACTCCCCGCACCGCAACGGGACGCTGATTCTGGGACTCATCGTCTCGGCTGCGGTGCTCGTCATCGCCGTCATCGCCTCGCTCGCGGTGGGCAGTCGCGCGATCGACCCCGGCACCGTGCTGCAGTCCCTCTTCTCCTACGACGACGAGAACCCCCTCCACCTCATGGTCATGGAGCTGCGGGTACCCCGCACGCTGCTCGGCATCGTCGTGGGCGCCGCCCTCGCCGTGTGCGGCGGCCTCATCCAGGCCTTCACCCGCAATCCGCTGGCCGACCCCGGCATCCTCGGAGTGAACGCCGGCGCCTCGTTCGCCGTCACATTCGCGGTCGGTGTCCTCGGGCTGACGGCCCCCGGCGCCTACGTGCCCTTCGCCCTCGGCGGAGCCTTCGTCCTCACCGTGCTCGTGTACGTGCTCGGCTCGTTCGGAGCGTCAGGCGCGACCCCCATGAAGCTCACCCTCGCCGGCGTCGCCCTGGGCGCGGCCTTCACCGGATTCACCACCGCCATCGTGCTGCGCGACCTCGGCACCCTCCAGGTCATGCGGTTCTGGGGTGTGGGCTCGATCGGCGGACGCACACTCGACCAGCTCGCCTGGGCGGCTCCTCTGATCGCGATCGGCCTGCTGATCGGCCTGCTGTGCGCCCGGTCGCTGAACGCACTGGCACTCGGCGACGACCTGGCGCAGGCACTCGGCGCACGCGTGCGCGTGACGCGGATCCTCGTCATCATCGCCGTCACCCTGCTGGCCGGAACCAGCGTCGCCGCCGCCGGCCCGATCGCCTTCGTCGGGCTCATGATCCCGCACGTCGTGCGCTGGTTCACCGGACCCGATCAGCGGTGGGTGCTGACCTACTCCATGATCATCGGCCCCGCGTTCCTGCTGTTCGCCGACATCCTCGGCCGTATCGTGCTCCCGAACGGGGAGATGCGCGTCGGCATCGTGACCGCGCTCCTCGGGGCACCGATCCTGATCATCCTCGTGCGCCGGAAGCGGGTGAGCGGACTGTGAGCATCGACCAGAAGCCGGTCACCGCACCGAACAGACCGGCCCCGCACGCCGCGTTCGCGCCGGTCGACCACGGGCGTCGTCTGATCCGGATCGAGACCACGCGCATCGCCGGGCTCATCCCCGTGCGCGCCGTCGTCGTGAGCATCGTGCTCGTCGTCGTCATCATCGGGGCAGGACTCGCCTCGATGACCCTCGGCGCCTATGAGGTGGACTTCCCCTCGGTCATCCGCGCCATCGCCGA
>JAQZBG010000478.1 GCA_029239165.1 Microbacterium sp.
GCTTCCGCTGCCTTCTTCAGGTCGGCGGTGAACTGCTCGAAGTTCTCGTCGAACGGCGGGATCAGCCGGGCGAAGAATGGGAAGAACGGACCGCCGATGCGCTCGACGACCTCCACTCGCGTGCCGTCGGCGTCGCCGCTGAGGGAGTACGTGCGAGTGGACATCGCATCGCCGAACGTCAGGCGCGCGTTCGGCTCGAACTCCTTGACCTTCAACGAAAACGTGCGGCTCGGGACGAGTGTCGAGACGAGCTTGATCTTCGAGCCGAGAGCGATCTCGCCATCCAGCGAGACGACCGTCGAGTTCCACCTCGGCCATTCTGCTGCAGCGGTCAGCAGTCGCCACACCGTGGCGGCGTCGGCGTCGATGTGCCGGGCGATGCGGGTGGAGCGGCTGAACGTGGTCCGGGTCGTCGAGGCGACTCCATCGGGCGCAGTGGTGGACATGTGATTCCCCGTTCTTTGCCTGAGGCCGATTGTAGAGCGCACGGTCACCCGTTTGAGCGGATACGTCAGGTTGTGCTCCGACGGCGCCCTGCTGGAAGCCAGGGCAAGCTGTCGATGTCGGCGTGAGCCGGGATACCTCGAAGAATCTAGACGCGATCAGGAATTCGTTGCAGCGACTCTCACTATCGGCTTTCGATCGTGCCCGTTGACCTCGACCGCGCTCGGCGCACCTCGGGTCAGAAATGTTGGATAAACGTGCGCGTATCAAGTCATCGAACGGCCCCCTGAAGAGGCGCCAGCCGAACGCGTCCTCGACGCCGACCCTCAGTGCAGCCGGCGGTCCGCTCGGATGTCAGCGGGTCGTGGGGCGCGCCCCTTCCCGTCCTGCGCTACTTGCCGGAGTACCCGGGCATCGCCGGCAGCGGGATCGGTAGGCGGCGACGACGGAGATACCTCGCGGGCGATCGAGCCCCGCATCGAGGTCGGGCGCTGGACATGACGCCGCACGCTGACCGCCTCTAGGGTGAGATGAGTAGGCCGAGCGAAATGGAGGCACCATGACCACCGACGGACGCGACGGTTCGAGCGCATCAGAGACCGACCTCGCCATCGAACGTGCGCTCGAGGCGGCGAACCTTCGCGCCGGCGATGGGCTCGTCACCTCAACTGCAGCGATGTCAGAGGAGAGAGAACCGACCGCCGCAGAGGCTGGCGATATCTCGCCTGGTGCCGATGGTGACTGAGTACTGAATGCCGCCCCGGGAGCGTCGCCCAGTCCCGATCCACGACCACCATTATCTCGCCGCCCACCACTGGAACACCGACGTCCATGGGGTGGAGCCTCCGCACAGCACAGGGCGTGCGGCGCAGGGCCTCCCCCGCTGTCACGACTTGGCGGTCACGGCACGAGCAGGCGCAGGTCGGCATTGCCGGGTTCGGCGCTCGGCTCGGCGGTGACCATCCTGCGGCCCAGGTCTGAGAGGGTGTGCCGCACGGCCCGCCCGGCCCCGCCCGGCGCGCCTGGTAGTGACGAGGCCCGCGCCGCGCAGTGCCGCCGCATGGGAGGAGGCCGATGCCAGGCTGATGCCGAGGCTGGTCGCCAGGCTGCTGGTGGTGTGCCCCTCGGCCGGCCCCTCGGCGAGAGCAGTGAGCACCTTCGCCCGGGTCGCCCCGAGCACGGTGCCCAGTCGGAGATTCGGGTCGTCGGCGACCGCAGCCGGTGCTGCCCAGTCGGCCTGGACCGGGTAGATCAGGCCCAGCTGGTCGCGCCAGTGGAAAGTGAACCCCGGACGGGACCAGGCGGCGGACGGGCTGATGATCAGGCCACGCCCTTCCAGATGAACGTCGGCGTCGACCGGGAGATCGACATCGAGCCGCCCTTCGCGCCACTTGATCGCGGGATGCATGCTGTTCAGGACCGACTCCATCCCTAGTGTGGCGGCCTGCCAGGCCAGGCGGCCGAGCTCGGCGGTTACGATCCTGCGGAACCCGGGCCGCATCGGTGCCACTACTTCCCGGTGGAAGGCGTCCATCGACGCGCCAAGCAGATCCATCGCGCGCCCTCTCCCGGTGGCGAGTTCGCTCGCCCAGGCTGCTCGCGGCGACGTGGCCGTCGCGGCTTCCAAGTCGGCGCGAAGCTGCGCTGGAGGGGTGGCCATCACCAGGTCCAACAGCTCCTCGACCGTGCCGGTGGCCTCCGGGATGAGGAAGCCGGGCACATCACCGTGGGCAGCGGCCAGCTCCAGCAGCGGCCGGGCCGCGGGGGGCAGCGGCATCCTGGCACCCTGGAATTGCCTTCGCACCCGGCTGTGAGGTTGCTGCACGGACTGCGCGCTGCCGGCGATGTCGTCGATCACCGACGGCATCTCGAACGTCGTCCGGGCAAGGTCGTCGACCCCGAAGTGAAGACGCAGCATGAATTCATTGTCGGCCCGCGAGGCCGGATCATGTCAACGACGGCCGCCAGGTTTCAGCTGGGCCCGAAATGATTGCGGCGCTCGGCAGCGCTGGATATTAGTTGAGCGCCGGTTCGAGGACACTCCTTCGAGCCCAGACGACAAATCAGGAGACAGCATGAACAGGACACTGGCGACAGCGGTGGCGGCGTCACTCCTCGTACTCGGAACCGCCGGACCGGTCGCGGCAGACTCGCCCGACTCCGCCAACTGCCTGGGCGTGGTGACCCAGCAGCGAGCGATAGCCCACCACGACATCGGCGAGCACGCATCGTCCCAGGAGGAGCCACGCCTCGGACTCGGGAACGTCACCCGAGAAATCCTGGGCGAAGACGCCCACGTCGGCGAGTTCGGCAGCTTCCTCGGCGACATCGACGGGGACCCGGCCACCAGCTGCCATTGACTGACGGGCGCGTCGGCGTTCGGTCAGCGCCTTCCGAATGCGCTTGGGTCGCTTCATGCGAGCGATATCCTTGACCGGATTCGCCGCGATGACGCCCCGACGCACCGCGAAGCCGAGCAGCGTGCGGAGATCGTTCGACAGCAGAATTCAAACCCGTCGTGGAACGTCGAGTCAGGACGTGCACCTCCTCATGAAGGGGGCGCGGGATGCGACACCGCAGGAATATGCGAGTGAATACGTGGAGAGCTCATCAAGTCTCCGCCTTTCAATGAAGGCAAGAAACCCTGATCAGACCGATTTCACCGTAGGGCGGACGGGACTTGAACCCGTGACCGATGGATCTACTCGACCCGGATCCTTCGTCTCGCCCTGTCAACGGCGATCTCGACCGATCTTGGGATCATCAGTTATTCCTTGCCCGGCGGTTGCTGTCAGTCCTTCAACTCTACGCATTCAGTTCGACCGGTCTCGGGCGATCTCGAGTCAAAAGTGTTGAATAAACGTGCGCGGATCAAGTCACAGATGTGAATCCGACCGCCTTGCCGCTCATGCGATCTGGCTACGCTCGTCTCCGAGTTCGAGCTAGAAATGGTGCCCTCTCCCCAAACAGCGGGACGGGCGAAGAATCCGCTCAAGCGTGGAGGACTGCACGTCTCCCCCACTCGCTCGGGAATGCTGAGCCTTTGGTTGACTCGTTTCCTTACGCCGCCAGTGCGACGGCGTCCTTCATGATGGCCTCGAAGTCGATGGGGCTCAACTTCCCGAGTCTGCGTTGTTGGCGGCGCCGGTGATAGCGCGCTTCGATCCACACGATCGCGAGT
>JAQZBG010000072.1 GCA_029239165.1 Microbacterium sp.
CCGCGGAGACCCCGACGCGCTGTGGCCAGAATATTGCATGTCACACGTCAGCTCTATAGCCTCAGATGAGGACAGATCGTGTTCGATCGAGGTCCACGTCTTCTGGGGGAAAACATGCAGGGCACCGGGACCATGGCATCACGGCCGAGCCATCGCACGGCCACCGCTTTCGAGCAATACGTCAGCGGAAGGCGGGGAATCGTCGAGGGTGCCGTGTTCTTTCTCGAATCCGGAGACCACATCGAGGAGGTGTTACGCGCGGCGGAGCCCGGCGACATCGTGATCGCCCCCGGGCGACATGCCGATCCTCGGACCATCGGATATGACGGCTCCTTCCGCGAGCCCGGCGACGAGATCACCCTCGATGGACGCCATGCCTTCGAACTGCAGGACTACCTCGCCGCCCCGTTCCTCTCCATCGTCGGACTCACCATCGTCCGCCAGGGGTCGGCCTCGGGACTTGCGGCCTTCCTCAGCGACGCCGACACCGCGCGAGAGTCGGGATTCTTCGTGGATCAGCTCCTCAGCGGGTTGGTTCTCCTGGACTCGCGCACCTCGTTCGTCCACGCGGACGAGGCAGACCTGGTCCGCGTGCACGTCACCGCGTCCGGCGAGTATCGAGACGGGCCCGACGGGCTCCTCCTCGGCAGCGTGGGTGATGAGCGGGCCGACGTCGAGGCGACGGCCGCCGAGGGGACCGGTCGCGGCCGGGCGTTCGCGCGGATCGTCGACCCCCGCGTGCTCGAGGCGGATCTCGACGACAGGCCCTGGCTCGCGAGGTACGTCGCCGCTCTCGACCTGCTACGGCAGTGGGACGGTGCACTGACGCGGCCCGCCATCTCGGGTTTCGGCGGACATCTTGTCCGAGCACTCGACGAGGGCACCGCCGCGGCCGTCGCCTCTGAGGCACCCTTCCTGGTGACGGGTGACGGCGAGGACTTCATCTTGGTCGATCCCGTGAGCCTCAGGCGCTTCCGACTCGGGGTCGACGCTGCGCGCGCAGCCGAGTGCCTGATGGCGACAGGAGATGAGGCAGCGGCCTCGGTGATGCTTGCCACCGAACTCGGACGACACACGGGGGAAGCAGCCGAGGTCCTGCGGGGCGTCCGCGGGAGGTTCGCGCAGGCGGGTCTCGATCTCGTCTCCCACGGGCGGAGGGGCGAGTGATGCGCGAGGGCACCGCGTCACGGCCTGCACTCTGGGAGAGCCTCACACCGCCCAGCATGTGGGGCCGCCCGCAGGAGCACGCGGTCGCGGCCGCGGGCGTGCGGGTCCGCACAGCCGACGGCATCACGCGACTCTGTGCGACGAGCGGCCTCTGGAACGTTCCGCTCGGCTACGGGAACGAGGCCGTGGCCGATGCCGTGGGGGCGGCGCTGAGGTCCGCCTCCTACCTCTCCCTCTTCCGGTCCTCGCACTCCTACGCCCAGGAGGCGGCGGAGATGCTCCTGGCGCGGGCAGGCGGTGACTACGCGCGGGTCATCTTCGCGACCTCCGGAGCGGCGGCGAACGATCTGACGATGAAGCTCGTGCGTCAGGCAGCTGCGCTGAAGGGCGCACCGCACAAGAACCTCGTCGTTGGCACACGGGGCGGATATCACGGGCTCAGTTACGGTGCCTTCGCCCTTACCGGCGAGGCACTGGGCCAGTCCGTGTACGGCGTCGATCGGCGGGCGGTGAGGCACGTCTCCGCGCTGGATGGCGGGGCACAGCTGCGGACGTTGTTCGCCAGGGAAGGAGATCGGATCGCCGCTCTCGTGCTCGAGCCCGTGCAGGGATCGGGGGCGATCGCCCTCGACGATGAGTTCCTCGCGACCGTCGCCGAGATCCGGGCGTCGTTCGACGTCGTGCTGGTCGCCGACGAGGTCGCGACGGGGTTCGGACGCACCGGCCTGCTCTTCGCCTCGGAGCGCTGGCCCGTCACCCCGGACGTGCTCCTGCTGTCGAAGGCGCTGACGAACGGCGCAGCGGCGGCGTCCGCAGTGCTCGTCTCCGCGGAACTCTGCGACGTCTTCGACAGCCGTGACGCGATGTTCGTGCATGCGGAGACGCAAGCCGGTACCCCTGCCTCCTGCGCAGCCATCCTGGCTGCCGCGTCGGAGTTCGACCGAATGGATGCGCTCCGTCTCTCGCAGGGGCTGGGCGCGGCGCTGGACGGGACGATCGCGCGGATCGCCGCGCATCCGAACGTGGTCGGCACCGGCGGGATCGGCTGCTTCCGGTCCGTGGTCCTCGCGCGGGACGGACGGCTCTTCGACGGCGGGGAGATCGCGGGAATCGTGGCCGCGGTGCGGAAAGCAGGGGCGATCGTGCAGCCGGGGCCGGGCTGCATCCAGGTGATCCCCGCGTACCTCTACGGCAGGGCGGAGCTCGACGAACTCGAGACCGCGATCCTGCACGGCATCGACGACCACGAGCGCGCCGCGTGAACTCACTGAGGGAGGCTCGCAATTCGGTACGGGTGACGGCAGGAGCCGGAGCGACCTCGGCCGTCCTCTCCCGGCTCTCGCTGGGTGAGCGGCCCCTCGTCGTGCGCGATGGGGCCGTCGACTGGACGAGTATGCCGTTGCCCCCGGGAACCACCGAACTCCGCATCGATGCACAGGCTGCCGGCCTGGGCACGATTGCCGAAATCGTCTCCGCCGGGCAACGTTCCACCGCCGTCGTGGCGCTCGGCGGAGGCTCCATCCTCGACGCCGCGAAGATCGCACGGCTACTGATCACGACACCGCGACTAGCGCTGCCGTTGCGTACGTTGACGGCACGAAGCGGCTTCGTCCGCCTGCCCGAAGCGAATGCCGACCGTGACGTCAGGCTGCCTCTCATCGCCGTCCCCACCACCATCGGTACCGGCTCCGAGGTCAGCAGCGTCGCTTGTCTCGTGACGCCGTGGGGGCGGCGCCTCCTCTTCAGCCCTGAGCTGCTTCCCGATCATGCGGTCCTCGACCCCGCGCACACCGCCACCCTGCCTCGACTGCTGCAGATGGAGGGACTGATCGAGGTGATCCTCCGCGTGCTCGGCCCCGTGATCGGGAGCAGGGGCGATCTCGCCGCCGATCATGATGCCCAATCGATCGTGAGCGGCGCAGCGCGGATGGGCGAATTGCTCAGGCGCAGGTCCCTGACGCCTGAGGAACGTCTGTTCGCCGGGCAACTCAGCGCAGCGAGTCATCGCAGCTGGGCCCTCGTCGGGCGGGAGAGCTATGCGGCGAAGCACTGGTACCTGGCGAACGAACTGGCCTGGGTGACCGGAGCCCGCAAGATCCCGGCGACCCTGTCGATCCTGCCGACCATCTGGGGTGCCATCGCCGACGGCGACCGGCGCTGGGGCTCGGCAGAGAGACTCGCGTTGGCCTGGTCCTGGGTTCGCGCCCTCATTCCCGAGCTTCCCCTCGATATCCGCGATGGCCTCGCGGCGCTGTTCCAGCGCTGGGGGCTGCGCGCTGTCGATGCGCCGAGCGCATCGATGCGCATGCAGGCCTCCGAGCGGGTGCGCGCCTCTTGGGGCGGATCCCTGCCGGCGCTCGGACGCATCGCCCCGGAAGCCATCGATCAGATCTTCGCCGCGTCGTTTCCGGCGGGCGCGGATCCGACCACGAAGCGACGAGAGGAGGTGACACAGAAATGACCACTGCACTGGACCTGCAGATCGAGGAGCTGCCGACGATGGACGCCCCATCCGAATGGACGGACTTCGTCAATGGGATCGGCACGGGTATGGGGATCGTCGTCATCATCGCCGCTCTCACCTGAGTGGCGGATGCCCGGAACGGTACGACAGAGGAGGTGAGAACACATGGAGATTTCAAAAGATCTGCGCTTTGAAGAACTGGAGTCGATGGACACCCCCGACTTCTGGACCTGGTACGCCGCGGTGAAGATCGGCGCCGTCATCGCCATCATCGGCATCGCGACGTGATCCGCGATCGATCGCAGCAGACCTCGCCCGAAGGAGGTGAGCACATGGATCTGAGTTTCGAGGAGATCGAGGCGATGGACGCCCCCGAGCCCTGGTACATCATCGTCGGCGACATCATCATCATCATCGGCGCGGCGGTCGCCATCACCTGATCGTGCGGGGCGTAGCCGGTTCGCCGTTCGGCATCCATACCCCCATCAGCTACGCCCCGTGCCCGCCCGCCCAGACAAGGAGTCCGCATGACCGATTCTCGCCTGACCTCGTCGATGGCGCGGCTGCTCGCCGTCCTCGAACCGCACGCTGTCGTCACCGACCTCTACAGCGAGCGAGGGTCGGAGGTGTACGACGCGATGACCCGTGGCGACGACAGCGAGGTGCGAGAGATCCTGCGTGTCGGCAGGCGCACCGAGGGGAGGATTCTCGAACTCGCGTGCGGCAGCGGTCGCCTCACAGTCGCGCTCGGTCGCCTGCGACGTGAGACGGTCGCACTCGACAATTCTCCGCGCATGCTCGAGCTGCTCGAGGGACGCGCGCAGCGCGCGGGTGTGACGGTTCTTCCCGTGCTCGGCGACATGAGCGCGTTCGAGGTCGATGGATCGTTCGGACTCATCGTGCTTGCGGCGACCTCGATCACTCTGCTGCATCCGCACCGACGTCGGACCATGCTCGGTGCTGTGCGCGCCCATCTGGCGCCCGATGGTGTCTTCCTCGTCTCTGTCCACTCGACCGGCACCTATACGGGCGGAGCCGAGTCCCGGCTCGTTCCGCTGAACGCGGACCCTGCCGAGGTCGTGATCCTGGATGAACAGGTCGACTCGACGGCCGGCCACCGAGACGTGAGCGTGCTGCACCTGCGTCGGCAGGCGGGAGTGCGCACGACGGAAGCGTTCGCCTCGCGGGTGAACCTTCTCGACGAGACGCAGCTGCGTGCAGAGCTGAGCACCGCAGGGTTGCACGTGCGCGATGCCTTCCCGGTCCGTCTCGCAGACGGGTCGCAGAGCCTGACCATGCTCGAGTGCGTCCGATGACGAGCAAGCTTCCGATGGCGGTGTTCCCGGCTTCGGCTCGACCGGAACTCGGGACGCGCGTCTCGGTCGATGCGCCGGCAGACGCGGAGGGCGCCTGGATCATCGCGCGCGATCAGGTTCCCCGGGCGCGGATCTCTGAGTCGGTCGCCACCGTCGCACGGCACTTCACCGGGGAACGGACGGTGTCGGAGATCGCTCATCAGCTCGGCGAACCGTGGACCCCGGACGATGTCGGCGCAGTTGCGCGTCGCCTCGCCGATGCCGGTCTTCTGCGCACAGACGCGCAGCGGGAAGAGCAGGACCGACCGCTCGACCGAGGTTCCCGTTGGCGGTTCCGGCCGCCACTCACCGTGCAGTTCAACATCGGCGACCCGACCCGTCTCTTCGCCGCGTTCCGGCCGATCACCCGCGTCGCCGTGGGGGCTCCAGGCCTGGTCGTCTTCCTGGCCATCGTGCTCGCAGGGTTCGTCGTCGGTCTCCTGAGCGCCGACGACATCGTCGAGGTTCTCGAGCATCCCGTGCCGCTGCCCGTCGTGATCGGACTGAGCGTGGCCATCGTCCTCACCACGGTCGTGCACGAGGTCGGGCACGGTGCCGTCCTCAGCCATTTCGGCGGGTCGCCCCGGCGCATCGGAGCCATGCTGTTCTACCTCGCCCCCGCCTTCTTCTGCGACGTCACCGACGGCTGGCGGTTGGGTCGGCGCGAACGGCGTGTGGCTGTCGCGCTCGCCGGCCCCGCGGTGCACCTGCTCTGCGCAGCGGCGAGCATCGTCCTCGCGCGCTTCTTCACCGATCCGATGCTGCACGCTGCGCTCGTGCTGTACGGGCTCTCGTGCCTCGTGATCACCGTGCTCAACCTGCTGCCTTTCGTTCAGCTCGACGGCTATCTGGCGCTGATGTCCGCGCTGGACCATCCGCATCTGCGGCGCCACGCCATGCACGCGGCGGGAGAGATGCTCTGCGCGATGCTGTTCGGGACGATCAAGGCTGACCGGACATCGGCTGTCGGCGGGTCGGGTTCGACGCGGCGAGGCTGGCTGGTCGCGTACGGCGTCACCTGTCGGCTCTTCCCTGTCGTGCTGGTCGGACTGGTGCTCTACCGCTCCTCGGCGATGGTCGCCGGCCTCGGGGTCGTGCCCGCCATCGCCTATCTGCTCACCGTGGCACTGGTGATCGCCGTGGCCGCCGCCGCGCTCATCCGGGGTGCCCGTGCGCTCCACGGCCGTCGGCCGGATGCACGGCGGACAGCCGTGTCCCTCGGGGCGATCATCGCGGTGGCAGGAGCGATCCTGTTCCTCGTCCCGATCCAGCCCGCTCATCAGGTCGGGTTCGCGGTCGATGGCGAGGACGTCCGTCTGGTGGCGGGTACCTCAGCGGAACTGCCGGCGGCGGGCACGGCGGTGACGTTGGAGAGCAACGGCGTCGTCCTCCGCCATCCACTGGGCAGCGCGACCGTCGGCGGCGGATCCGCCGAGCATGACGACGGAGTCGACCTCGCGGCACTCGCGCCCGTGAGCGCCTCCGGCCTGACCACGCCCGCCTGGACGACGGGCTTGGCAGACGTCGAAACGGCGGAGACTCTGCCGCCGTACGGGAGGGCGACGTTCTCTGACTCCTGTGCGACGAACATCGCCGCCTGGCTCTGGCAGACCTTCCTGGCCCGACCGGCGGCCGCGCTCGGATCGGAGCACCGATGAATGCCGGTATCCCGCCGAGCGCGCCGGAGAATGATGTGCGGCGGATGCTGCGCCGGGCGCTGGCGCGCATGGCGACCGAGCTGGAGGTGCGGGCGATCGGTGAACCCGTCCACGGTTGGCATGACCGTTCGATCGGCTCGGCGGTGGAACGCGGAGGCGATGTGCTCTGGCTCCGCATCGTGTGGGCGCGCGCCGAGTGGGCTCGAGGACCGTGGTGGACAGGGAACCAGGACGCCGGAGCGATCCACATCGGCGTCAAACCTGTGTTCCTGGATGTGCGAGAGCAGACCGAAGGAGCGCTCGTGCTTCGGGCGGAGCTGATGACTGTGGTGCCGGGCACGCCGTCTGCGGCGACGCCGGAACTGCGCGACGACCCGGCTGTGGATGCGGGGTGGTGGTCTGATCTGGAGCAGGCACTGGCCGCAGTCGCCGCCACTCCGACGACGCGCATGTCCCTTGACCCCGTCGGCATCCGCCGGCGCATCGCGGTCTTCTTCGGGCACGAGATCGACACCGACCCGGGGCGCTGGGTGTCGTGTCACGGCGATCTCCACTGGAACAACATCCACACCAGCCCGCTGGCGATCGTGGACTGGGAGGCGTGGGGGCTAGCGCCGAGGGGCTACGACGCGGCGTTCCTCCTTGCCCATTCGCTCGGAGTGCCCGCCGTCGCCGAGGAGATCGCTCGGCGGTTCCGCGCCGACCTCGAGACCGACGACGGCGTCGTCGCCCAGCTCTACGCCCTCACCAAGCTCCTCACTCGCGCGGACGCGGGTGCCCATCCCGAGCTGATCGCCCCGATCCACCGGCACGCCGATCGCCTGATCGGTCGCGCTCCCGTCTCCCGCCCTCTCACGCTAGGAGTGAACCCATGACCGCAGTCGTGACCTTCGACGGTTTCACCAAGTCCTACGGCGGCGATGCCGTCGTCGAAGACCTGAGCTTCACTGTGGAGTCCGGGTCCGTGGTCGGACTGCTCGGCCCGAACGGCGCCGGCAAGAGCACCGCGATGAGAGGACTGGTCGGGCTGCTCCACCCCACTGCAGGGTCTGCGCGGGTGTTCGGGGAGCCCTTCGCCGCACTGCCCAATCCCGCGCGACGGGTCGGTGTGCACATGGACGGGTTGGGCTTCGAGACAGGCATCACCGCCGCGCGGCACCTCGACGTCTATCGGCTCGCTGTGGGTGCGCCTCGTTCGAGGGTCGGCGAGGTGCTGGAGCTGGTGGACCTCACGGCGCACGCCGGCAAACGGGTGAAGAAGTTCTCGACCGGGATGCGCCAGCGACTGGGGCTGGCGACGGCCCTCCTGGGCGAGCCGGAACTGCTGGTTCTCGATGAGCCTGCGAACGGCCTCGATCCCGGCGGGATCCGCTGGCTCCGCGGATTCCTCCGGAGCTTCGCGGCGCGCGGAGGCAGCATCCTCGTGTCCAGTCACCAACTGGCCGAGCTCGAGCAGAGTGTCGACGAGGTGGTGGTGATGCGTCGCACCGCGCTGTTCCGGGGTCCGCTGGATTCGTTGACGCAGGGAGGGGCCTCCTCCCTCGAGGAGGGGTACTTCGAGCTGATCGACGACGCGACGGGGGGACACCGCGATGTCTGATGTCCTCAAGAGCGAACTCCTCCGCAGCATCAGCGGACTCGCGATGCTCGGTGTCAGTTCCTTCGTGATCCTCATCCCGGCGCTGATGCTCACGATGGGCCCACCGCTCGACGGAGTGCGCGAACTCGACGACGGCATGGCGACCAGGATGGTCTTCGGCCTCATCGCCTCCATCGGTATCACCGCCATGTACCTCGGGAGCTACTCCGTCTCGAGGGAGTTCTACTACCGGTCGATGCCGCGCACGATCGTGATCGGTTCGCTACGTCGGGTCTTCCTCGCGAAGCTCCTGTCGAGCATGACAACGAGCATCGGCCTCTGCGTGGTCGGCGTGGCTCTCTGGGCCGGTGTCACGAGCTTGGCGCTCGCCGCGTACGGTCGGCACCTGCGGCTCGACGGCGCGTTCTGGGGCATCGTGGCGGGCTCGATCTTCGTGGCCGCCGCGGGAGCGGTGATCGGTGCTTCACTCGGGTGGATCTTCCGGAACTACTACGTCGTCTCCGCGGTGGTGCTGTTGCTGCCGACGATGATCGAGCTGCCGCTGCTGTTCACGGTGCCCGCCGTCGAGAGGTTCTTCCCGGTCGGCGCGTTCGCCGGGGTCACGGGCGCCCCGATCGAGGGTCTCCTGTCGGTGGGAGCGAGCTGTGCCGTGCTGCTCGGGTGGGCTGCGGCCGTCACCGCGCTGGCCGTGGTCGTCGTGCAAAGGCGTGAGCGATGACGTCGGCACCCGCCGTGCCGACGGTCGGTCCCGGCCCGATCGCCCGCACGATCGCCTCAGAGTCCAGACGGGTGCGAGGCGATCCGCTGCCGTGGGCGTTCCTGCCCGTGATCCCCGTGCTCTTGGTCTCTCTGCTCGCATCGCTCCCTTCCGACCTGCGTATCGCGCCGACGTCAGTCATCGTGGCGCTCGCCGCAGAGCTGAGCGCATCGGTGTTCAGCCTCCTCCTCCTCGTCGTCGCCGTCCTCGGTGCACTGGGGGTGACGCTCGCCGACAAGGCGGGCGTACTGGCCAGAGAGGAGCTCTTCGGCACCGCAGCCGGCGTCTTCTGCGCACGTGCATCGTCATCGGTGCTCACGAGCCTGCTGTTCGGCGCGGTCGGCATCGTCGCCCTCGAGACGGCTTTCGCGGTCGCCTACGGCCACGTGCTGCTCCCCACGGCGACGGCGATGCGGACACTGGCGGCGATGGCGGCCGCGGGACTGTGGGGGCACCTCGTCGGCGTGCTCATCCGCAGTCCGATACTCGTGCTGTTCGTGGTTCCGGCGACTCTCATGCCCGCTGCGCTCCTCGCCGATGTCGCACCCGCCCTGGCCGATGTGCTGCCGATGCAGACGTTCCTGTCCTCGGCAGGTCTCGCGCCCGAGGGGCTCGGTGGCGCGGCGTCAGCCGTGACCGCGTCCGCGTGGCTGCTCGTGCTCGGCGCTGCGGCACTGCTCGCCCTGCGTCGAAGGGACCGGCTCTGAGCGGGTTCCGCCCACCACCCGCACCCGACGTAGGATTCCTGGGTGGCAACCCCCAAGATCGTCCTCTTCTACGCCTTCACGCCTCTCGCTGACCCCGATGCCGTGCGCGTCTGGCAGCGCGACATCGGCGAGGCGCTCGGGCTGCGCGGGCGGCTGCTCATCTCGAAGGACGGGATCAACGGAACGCTCGGCGGCGACATCACGGCCCTGAAGAGGTGGCTCCGCTCGTTCCGCTCGTACGCGCCGTTCGCCGACGCCGATATCAAATGGAGCGAGGGGACAGGGCTGGATGCCGAGGGCCGCAGCCTCGACTTCCCGAAGCTCAGCGTCAAGGTGCGCGACGAGATCGTGTCGTTCGGAGCCCCGGGTGAGCTGCGGGTCGACGAGCACGGCGTCGTCGGCGGCGGCACGCGCCTGACTCCCGAGGAGCTGCACGGCCTGATGGAGGAACGCGGAGACGACGTGGTGTTCTTCGACGGCCGGAACGCGCTCGAGGCGCAGATCGGC
>JAQZBG010000479.1 GCA_029239165.1 Microbacterium sp.
ACCATCTCGTCCATCGAGGGCGTGACGGCGGCGTCGGTGCAGCTCGCCATCCCGGAGGAGAGCGTCTTCGTCTCGGAGACCGTCGATTCCACCGCATCGGTCTTCGTGGAGACGTCGGGCAGTGCGACGCTCACGCCGAAGCAGGTCGAGGCGATCGTGCACCTGACCTCGGCCGCGGTGAGCGGCATGAAGCCCGAGAACGTCGCCGTCGTGGACCAGAGCGGTCAGACGCTCTCGGCTGCGGGCGTCGGAGCGACCGGCGGCATCGATCAGCAGGCCGGCGACTACGAGGCACGGGTGACGGCGAGCGTGCAGCAGATGCTCGACACCGTCGTCGGACCGGGCAATGCGACCGTGACCGTCGTCGCCGAGATCGACCGCTCCGTCAACGAGCGCGTGGAAGAGACGTACACCCCGGCGGAGGGCGCGCCCCCGCTGACCGAGCAGTCGCGAACGGATACGCAGAACGGTTCGAGCTCCAACGCCGGCGTGCTCGGACCCGACAACATCGCGGTGCCGTCGGCGGGCGCGGACGGCACGTCCGAATCCACCGAGACCTCCAAGACCAACGCCGTCAACAAGAGCACCCAGAGCACCTCGACCCCGGCCGGCAACGTGCTGCGCCAGTCGGTCTCGGTGGCGGTCGACGCGGGTGCGGGCGGGGACCTGAGCACCGCCCAGCTGACCGAACTCGTCGAGACGGCTGCGGGGATCGACACCACCCGCGGCGACACCATCGCGGTCGAACTCGTGTCCTTCAGCCAGACGGACTCCGAAGCCGCGCAGGCCGCGCTCCAGGCTGCCAAGGACGCCGAGGCGGCCGAACGTCAGGCCGTCCTCCTGAACACCGCGATCATCGCCGCGGCCATCGCACTGCCGCTGCTGCTCGCGGTCATCGCCGCCCTCGTGCGGATGCGCCGTCGCGCCAACGCCGCGACCGAGTTCGATCAGCTGTTCGGCGACCGGCCGGCTCCGCTGTCGGCCGCGCTCGGTGCCGGAGCACCCACCGCCATGCTCGATCAGGCGCCGACGACGCCGCTGGCCTTCCTCGAGACGACGCCCGATCCCGAGCCGGAACCGGACCCCGAGCCCGCACAGGTGAGCCTCGAGCGCCGCCGCGCCGAGATCGACTCCCTGACACGGCAGGACCCGAAGCGCACGGCCGAGCTGCTGCGCACCCTCATCGACGACAGGCAGCACGTATGAGCGGGCTGACCGACCGGCAGACGGCGGCCGTCGTGCTGATGAACCTCGACCGCGCGCAGGCGATCGAGGTGATGAAGCACCTCTCGGAGTCGGAAGCCGAGGCCGTCGCCGCCGAGATCATCGAGCTGCAGGACCTGGATGCCGCCACCACCGCTCAGGCTCTCGGGCAGTTCCACCGGATCGCGACCGGACATCTGCCGCCTGCCCGCGGTGGACGTGACCTCGCGGCCGGCCTGTTGGAGGCGTCGTTCGGCGCGGAGCGTGCCGCGGCCGTGCTCGGGAGGGTCGGCTCGGCATCGATGAACTCCTCGTTCGAGTTCCTCGGCTCCGCCGACCCGGCGCAGCTGGCGACGCTGCTCGACGGCGAGCTTCCGCAGACCGTCGCCCTCGTGCTCGCGCATCTGCCCACCGACCGCGCGGCGGCCGTGCTGGCAGCGCTCCCCGATCCGACCCGCACCGATGTCGCACATGCGATCGCGACCATGGGAACCGCGTCGCAGGAAGCGATCGCGATCGTGGCCGACGCGCTCAAGACGCGCACCGGGAGCTTCGCGAGTCGTGACGCTCCGGAGACCCTCGGCGGGGTCGAACCGCTCGTCGAGATCATCGCCCGCTCCGGAGCGACCGTCGAGAAGGCGCTGCTGGCGAGCATCGAAGACCGCGACAGCGCCCTGGCGGAGGACATCCGGTCGCGCATGTTCACCTTCGCCGACATCGTCAAGCTCGACGACCGCGACACGCAGCGGGTGCTGCGCGGCATGGACATCCGCTCGCTGGCTCTCGCTCTGAAGGGCGCCAACCAGGGGATCGCCGACCTCATCCGCCGCAACGTCTCCGAACGCAACCGGGAGAACCTGGACGAAGAGGCGCGGACGCTCGGACCGGTGCGCATCTCGCAGGTCGAGGAGGCGAGGGCCGAGATCGTGCGCACGATCCGTGCCCTCGAAGCGGCGGGCGACATCACGGTCCAGCGCACCGACGAGGACGAATATGTCTACTGACGCGTTCTCGCCGGTGCTGTTCCCGCGTCTCGACGGACGCGCGGACGGCGCGGTCGCCGAGGCCGAGGCTGCGCAGAGCATCGCCGCGGCGCAGCAGGCCGCCCGCGACGATGCCGCCGCACGCGAGGTGGAGTCCGCGGTCTCCGCCCTGCACGCCGCGGCCCGGTCCCTGAGCGAACGCGAGCGCGAACTCACCGCCGCCGGCGGCGATGAGGTGCTTCGCTGCGCGATCGAGCTCGCCGAGCTCCTCCTCGGCGCCGAACTCTCGGATCCCGGATCGTCTGCGGCGGCCGCCGCCCGGCGA
>JAQZBG010000073.1 GCA_029239165.1 Microbacterium sp.
ATGCCGAGGAAACGGACGATTCCGTCCTCCGCGGAGCCGCGGACGATGCCGCTGGAGAGGGTGGCCAGGGGCGAGGACGTCATGAGCGTCATCCTAGGGTCGCGCATCCGGGGTACGGAGAATCGGACGCTGCACGGGGTAGGATTGGCACTCTGAACGTCCGAGTGCCAGCGGAAGGGAAGGGCGATGGTCACAGAGCGAGGACTCCAGGTTCTCCGCGCGATCGTGCAGGACTACGTCGAGACCCACGAACCTGTCGGCAGTCGATCGATCGTCGACCGGCACTCCTTCGGCGTCTCGGCGGCGACGATCCGCAACGACATGGCGCTGCTCGAGGACGAGGAGCTGATCACGGCGCCGCACACTTCGTCCGGTCGCGTACCGACAGACAAGGGTTACCGCGTCTTCGTGAACCATCTGGCGCAGCTGCGGCCGCTCTCCTCGGCGCAGCGCTCGGCGATCGAGTCGTTCCTCGGCGAACCCGCAGACCTCGACGACCTGATGGTGCGCACGGTGCGCGTGCTGACCCAGCTGACCGGTCAGGTCGCGCTCGCGCAGTACCCCTCGTTCGCGCGTGCTCACGTCACGCACGTCGAGCTGGTCGCGTTGGCGCCGAATCGACTCCTGATCGTGCTGGTGACGGATGCCGGTGGTGTGTCGCAACGCGTGGCGCTGCTGCCAGAGGCGATCGACGAGGCGGAGATGGCAGTCCTGCGCGCACGTATGGCGGCCTTGATCACCGGTCAGGGCATCGGCGAGGCCTCCGACCGGCTCCAGACACTGCTGGTCGCGGAGGACGCGCCGAAGGATCTCGTGCTCCGCGCGATCGCCAGCGTCGTCATGGACGAGCTCAGTGGTTTTCGACAGGAGCGCCTGGTGATGGCGGGGGCAGCCACTCTGGCTCGCCGTGAGCAGGACTTCCGCGGCAGCATCCATCCGCTCCTCGAGGCGATCGAGGAGCAGGTGACGCTCCTGCGGCTGATGAGCGAGATGGTGACCGATGAGCACGGACTCGCGGCCAGCATCGGCACCGAGAACGCGCCGTTCGGCCTCGGCGAGGCATCGATCGTCGCCAGCAACTACGCCGCGCCCAGCGGCACCGCGCGAGTCGGCGTGATGGGACCGACGCGGATGGACTACCCGAGCAATCTCGCGGCGGCGCGGGCGGTCGCCCGCTACCTGTCGCGGATGCTCGACGAAGACGAGGCCGGCCGCTGACGCGGCCGCGACCGGAAGACACACGCAGAAAGGCGATTGTGGCGGACCACTATGAGGTTCTCGGGGTGTCCCGAGACGCTTCCACCGACGAGATCAAGAAGGCGTATCGACGCCTCGCGCGACAGCTGCACCCGGATGTGAATCCCGGTGAGGATGCGGCGGAGAAGTTCAAGCTCGTCACGCATGCGTATGACGTGCTGAGCGACGATGAGTCGCGGCGCCGCTACGACATGGGCGGAGGAGATGGCGCTGCGGGCAACTTCGGGGGCTTCGGCGGCTTCGGCGACATCTTCGAGACATTCTTCGGCGCCTCGCAGGGCGGCGGCCGCGGGGCGCGACCCCGTTCGCGCAGGGAGCGCGGACAGGACGCTCTCGTCCGCGTCACGCTCGACCTCGGTGACGTCGTGTTCGGTGCGCACCGCGACATCGACGTCGACACCGCGGTGCTGTGCGAGACCTGTCAGGGCTCCTGCTGCCAGGAGGGCACCTCGCCGGTCACCTGCGATATCTGCGGCGGTTCCGGTCACGTGCAGCGTCAGGTGCGCAGCCTTCTCGGCAACGTCGTCACCTCTCAGCCCTGCGGCACCTGTGAGGGCTACGGCACCACAATCCCGTACCCGTGCGGCACCTGCGGCGGCCAGGGACGCGTGCGTTCGCGTCGCACGGTCTCGCTCGACATCCCCGCCGGCGTCGAGACCGGCCTGCGCCTGCAGCTGCCCGGCTCGGGCGAGGTCGGCAAGGCCGGCGGCCCGAACGGAGACCTGTACGTGGAGGTCACGGTCAACGCCCACCCCGCTTTCAGCCGCGAGGGGGACGACCTGCTGGCGACGCTCGAGGTGTCGATGACCGATGCGATCCTCGGCACCGAGACCACGATCCAGGGGCTGGATGGGGAGGTCGACCTCGAGATCCGCGCCGGAGTGCAGTCGGGAGACGTGCTCACCATCAAGGGTCGAGGCATCACCCCGCTCCGAGGCACTCAGCGTGGCGACCTGCGCGTCGGCGTGCAGGTGCTGACGCCCACCCGCCTGGATTCCGCGCAGCGGGCGCTCATCGAGGACTTCGCGAAGAAGACCAAGGCGCCGGATCCGCAGCTCGCGCAGTTCCAGCCGGGACTCTTCTCCAAGCTCCGCGACCGCTTCCGTAGCCACTGATCGTGGCACTGCACTTCCTCGTGGAGGCGTCGACGGATGCCGGTGTCGGCGACCTCGTCTCGCTGACGGGCGCCGAGGCGAAGCATGCGGCCGTCGTGCGCAGGTTGCGCGTCGGCGAGGCGGTCACGGTGGGCGACGGCGCCGGCGTTTGGCTGACCGGCGCGGCCGAGGAGGTGTCCCCGACGCGGGTCGAGGTGCGGATCTCCGGCCGCGCCGAGCATCCCGCTCCGAGCCCGCGGATCGTCCTGGTCCAGGCGCTCGCGAAGGGCGACCGTGATGAGTTGGCCGTGCAGGCGGCGTGCGAGCTCGGGGTCGACGAGATCGTGCCGTGGCAGGCGGGCCGCAGCGTGTCGCGGTGGGAAGGGCCCAAGGCGGTGAAGGGTCGCGAACGGTGGGCGACGATCGTGCGCGAGGCCGCGAAGCAGGCGCACAGGCCCTGGGTGCCCGAAGTCACAGCACCGGTCTCGACGAAGCAGCTCGCCGAGCGGGCGTCTTCTCAGCGTGTGCTGCTTCTCGATCCGACCGCCCCTGTGCGGCTCTCCGAGATCGCGGACGATGGTCGTGATCTGGTGCTGGTCGTGGGCCCGGAGGGCGGCATCACCGACGAGGAGCTCGACAGGCTGACGGCCGTGGGTGCAGAACGCGTACTCCTGGGCGACACGGTGCTGCGGACATCGACCGCCGGCCCTGCCGCGATCGCGGTGCTGTCGGTGGCACTCGGCCGCTGGTGAACCCTGTTCGCGCGTCGCGAGCCCCAGGGCACCGCGGACGCGGTGGTCAGTAGACTTGAGACCATGACGGAACCCTCGATCTTCACGCGCATTCTGAACGGGGAGATCCCTGCCGAGATCCTCGGCGAGACCGATCGCGTGTTCGCCTTGCGTGACATCGCGCCGCAGGCACCGGTGCACCTCCTCGTCGTCCCGAAGACCGCGGACTACCGCGACGTCACCGAGCTCGCCGCAGGCGATCCCTCGCTGCTGGCCGAGATGGTCGCTTTCGCCGGGAAGCTGGCGACTGAGCACACCGAGGACGGCGACTTCCGCCTCGTCTTCAACACCGGCGCGAACGCCGGACAGACCGTTTTCCACGTCCATGCGCATGTGCTGGCCGGGGGATTGACCGAGAAGAGCGTCGGTGCCTGAGAACAACGAACCGCAGGAACGCAGCCTGGGCGGTCGACCGCCCGAGGCGGTGGAGAAGATCTACGCTGACGGCGTCGCGATGGTGCAGCTGCTCGGTCCCCAGGACCGTTTGCTGCGGATGCTCGAGAAGGAGCACTCTGACGTCCAGGTGCTCGTGCGCGGCAACGAGATCACCCTCGGCGGCGACGCCGATGCGGTCGCGAAGGCGAAGGCCTTGGTCGAGGAGCTGCTCGCCATGACCAGAGCCGGCCACGACCTGGCCCCGAGCGACGTGTCGAGTTCCGCCCGCATGCTGCGCCAGGAGGGTGGTCCGCGGCCGAGCGAAGTGCTGGGCGAGGCGATCCTGACCACGCGCGGCAAGGTGATCCGTCCCAAGACGCTCGGTCAGAAGGAGTACGTCGACGCGATCGAGGAGAACACGATCGTCTTCGGCATCGGTCCCGCCGGCACCGGAAAGACCTATCTCGCGATGGCGAAGGCCGTCCAGGCCCTGCAGCGCAAGGAAGTCACCCGCATCATCCTCACTCGTCCCGCCGTCGAAGCGGGGGAGCGCCTCGGGTTTCTTCCCGGTACGTTGACCGACAAGATCGATCCGTATCTCCGACCGCTGTACGACGCGCTCAACGAGATGATGGACCCCGAGATCGTGCCGCGCCTCATGGCGACCGGCACCATCGAGGTCGCACCCCTCGCGTACATGCGCGGGCGCACGCTCAACGACTCCTTCGTGGTGCTCGACGAGGCGCAGAACACCACCCCAGAGCAGATGAAGATGTTCCTCACGCGACTCGGTTTCGGCACGCGCATGGTCGTGACGGGGGACATCACGCAGGTCGACCTCCCGCAAGGCGCCTCCGGGCTCCGTCTGGTGACACGGGTGCTCGACGGCATCGATGACATCCACTTCTCGCGCCTCACCAGCGATGACGTCGTGCGACACTCCCTCGTCGGACGCATCGTCGACGCGTACAGCGAGTACGACGAGAAGCGCACGGCGCAGCGCTTCGAGCGCGAACAGGCGGCGGAGTTCGCCAACCGCGCCGACCGCAGGGGCGCGCAGCGCCCCGGACCACGTGACCGCATGCCCAAGCGAGGACTCTCATGATCGAGATCAACAACGAGTCGGCCATCGACGTCGACGAGACCGTGCTCCAGCGGCTCACGGACTACAACCTGGCGCAGCTGCATGTCAGCCCCGATGCCGAGGTGGCGATCGTCCTCGTCGACGAGGGCGCCATGGAGGCTCTGCATGTGCAGTGGATGGACGAGCCAGGCCCCACCGACGTGCTGAGCTTCCCGATGGACGAGTTGCGTCCCGGCACGGAGGATCGGCCCACGGCTCCGGGGCTCCTCGGTGACATCGTGCTGTGCCCGCAGGTGGCGGAGGCGCAGGCCCAGGCCGCGCATCACACGCTGATGGACGAGCTGATCCTGCTCACCACTCATGGCCTGCTCCACCTCCTCGGATTCGATCACGCCGAGCCCGACGAGGAGCGTGAGATGTTCGGACTGCAGAAGGAACTGATCCAGGGCTTCGCCGCGGCTGAACGTCGCCGATGACGGCCGCCCTCCTTCTCATCGCCGCGGTGCTGCTGGTGGCGTTCGGCGGTCTCATGGCCGCGATCGATGCCGCTTACGGCGTCGCCTCCCGTGCCAATCTCGCCGACATGGCGACGGAGGGGCGCAGGGCCAAGGCTCTGGGGCGGATCGCTGCCGATCTGGATGCGCACGTCAACGCCGTCGCGTTCATCCGCGTGCTCGCCGAGGTGACGGCCGCGGTCCTGGTGACGGTCGCTTTCACGATGCTCATCGACAACAACTGGTGGGCGATGCTCGCTGCCGCGCTTCTGATGACGGCGATCACCTTCGTGCTCGTCGGCGCGAGTCCGCGTTCTTTCGGACGCCAGCATGCCGAGGGCATGATCCGCGGCACCGCCTCGATCGTCCGCGGGCTCCGCATCTTCCTGGGACCGTTGGCTCAGGGACTCGTCGTGCTGGGCAACCGAGTCACGCCGGGTACGGGCCGGAGCTCCTTCGCCAGTGAGGATCAGCTGCTCAGCATGGTCGATGAGGCTGCATCCAACGATCTGATCGAGGAGGACGACCGCGACCTCATCCACTCGGTGTTCGACTTCACCGACCAGTTCGTCCGTGCGGTCATGGTGCCGCGCACGGAGATGGTGACCGTCGATGCCACCGCGACGACGGACGAGGCGATGTCGCTGTTCCTGAACCGCGGCGTCTCCCGGATGCCCGTCGTGGACGACGACGCGGACGACGTCGTGGGCGTGCTGTATCTCAAGGATCTCGTGCAGTTCGCGTATCGCGACGACAGCGCCTGGCGCGCCGCATCCATCCGGCCGATCGCGCGGCCGGCGACCTTCGTCCCAGAGTCGATGCGCGCGGAGACGCTCCTGCAGCAGATGAAGCGCGATGCCGTGCACGTGTGCCTGGTGATCGACGAGCACGGCGGTATTTCCGGGCTCGTGACCCTGGAGGATCTGATCGAGGAGCTCGTCGGCGAGATCTCTGACGAGTACGATCAGGTATCCGCAGAATTCGTCGATCTCGGTGACGGACGTTACCGAGTGAGCGCCCGGCTCTCCCTGGAGGACGTGGGTGACCTCTTCGGTCTCGAACTCGAGGACGAGGACGTCGACTCGATCGGCGGTCTGCTCGGCAAGGCGCTGGGTCAGGTTCCGCAACCCGGAGCGACGGCGACGGTAGAGGGCCTGGTCCTCACCGGAGGGGCCTCTCGCGGCCGCGGTCGTGGAATCGCGACGGTGTTCGCGGAACGTGCGGCAGGAGACCCTGACGCTTCGCAGGATGAAGGAGATCGACACGATGACTGACGACACCCGAAGCGGGTTCGTGACCTTCGTCGGCCGCCCCAACGTCGGCAAGTCCACGCTGACGAACGCGCTCGTCGGCGAGAAGATCGCCATCACCAGCGAGAAGCCGCAGACCACGCGTCGAGCCATCCGCGGCATCGTGAACCGCCCGGAGGGGCAGCTGGTGATCGTGGACACCCCCGGGATCCACAAGCCGCGGACCCTGCTCGGGGAGCGTCTGAACGACCTGGTGGAGCAGGTGCTCGGCGACGTCGACGTCATCGGCTTCTGCGTACCCGCGAACGAGAAGGTCGGCCCGGGAGATCGGCGCATCGCCGCATCGCTCGACGGGTATCCGCGTGCCAAGAAGATCGCGATCGTGACGAAGACCGATGCCGCTGCACGCGACGAGATCACCGAGCGCCTGCTGGAGGTCGATGCCCTGCGGGAAGACTGGTCCGCCGTCATCCCGCTCTCCGCGCTGACGAGGGACCAGCTCGAGGTGCTGTCCGACGAGATCCTGCTGCTGATGCCGAAGGGCCCGGCACTGTATCCGGAGGGCATCACGACCGACGAGTCGCAAGAGGATCGCATCGCCGAGATGATCCGCGAAGCTGCCCTCGAGGGGGTGCGCGACGAGCTTCCGCACTCGATCGCCGTCGTGATCGACGACATCGCGCCGCGCGAGGGCACCGACCTCACGGACGTACATGCCTCGATCGTCGTCGAACGGGACAGCCAGAAAGCCATCATCATCGGGCACAAGGGGAAGCGGCTGAGCGAAGTCGGCGCACGCGCGCGGGTGGGGATCGAGAAACTGCTCGGCACCCGTGTGTTCCTGGGGCTCCACGTCAAGGTGGCCAAGGAGTGGCAGCGCGATCCGAAGCAGCTCGGCAGACTCGGCTTCTGAGATGAGGCCAGGTCACACGTCGATGGCGGCGGGAAGGCCGCCGACCCCGGAAACATGAACTTCCGCAGCGACGACCCGAACCCGCTGCGGAACGAGGTCTTCACACGAGTCTTCGACGCTCACTGGGCAGCGATTCGGCATCACATCGAGGGCGTCGTCGGCGACGAGGAGGAAGTCACCGAGATCGTGTCCGAGGTGTTCCTCCATGCCTGGTCGCGCTTGCGACCGGCACGACCGCCTGGTCGCGTCTGGCTGCTCCGCGCCGCTGATCGGCGTCTACGCGCCCGCTCCCGTCGGTCGTCGACGCCGCCGTGTGCCCTCGACGCCGTGCACACGGGGGTCTCCGGTGCCGACGAGCAGCCGGGGCGGACAGGTCGCGCGGAAGTCGTTCGTGCTTTGGGTGTCCTCACTCCGGTTCAACGGCGTATCATCATGCTCACGTACTGGGACGGGCTCGCGGTGGGGGAGATCGCGGAATTGCTGCGCGCTTCGGAATCCCGGGTACGCAAGACACTGGGCGTCGCGCAGGTTCGTCTGCGCGACGAGTTGGGGCTGGAGGGGCTGGTGGCGGGCGATGACTGAGAACGCCGTGCTCGAACGGATGCTGATCGAGGCCGACCCCGCGCCGACGCCGCGTGATGCGCCACCCGATGCTCGTGCTCTCGTGGTTCGCGACCGCATCCTCAGAAGCGACGCAGCACCGAAACGCCGTCGGGTCCTGGCTCTCGGTTGGGCAGGAGGGATCACTGCCGTCGCGGCCTCCACCGCACTTGTGTTCGGGATCCTCTCGCCGCAGGGAGCGGCCATCGCCGGCACGCCCGCACCGCTGGACTTCAGCGGGGCCATCACGGTCGCGCAGCTCGTCGACGATGCGGCGACGACCCTTGCCGCAACCCCCGGGCCCACGGTGCCGACGCGCACCGTCAGGGCGGCATCCTGGGGCTTCCAGGTCGATGTCGACACGAAGACCACGACGGTCGTACCGCAGCTCTCCACGCTCGTGTGGGAACCGGACGGCTCCGGCCGGATGACCATCATCGCGGGTGTGCCCTACGATCCTTCCGACGCCGTGGCGAGCAACGCTGCGGAAGTCTCGAGCAGTGGTGAGGTCGTCACCGATCTGGTGATGGAGCCGGGGGATTTCGACACCCCCTGGACGACCGTTCCGGGCGAGACGCATGACGACATGGTGGCGATGCTCGAGGCGTTCGGCATGCCCGCAGATCCCACGGCGTACGACGTCGGGATGGCGCTCACCTCAGTTCTCGACCAGTGGACGCTGACCGACACGCAGCACCAGGAGCTGCTGCTTCTGCTTGAGGAGGCCGGTGGCGCTGAGGCCCTGGGCGTCACGACCGATCGACTGGGACGCGCCGTGACGGGTATGCGAGTCCTGTCCCCGGACGGCGCCGTGAGTGACGTCATCCTGGTGTCGCAGGACACCGGAAGGATCGTGGGCGTGGAGCGCACGGTCTTGAAGGCCGACGACGTGTTCCCTGCAGGCGCGATCATCTCCTATCAGATGTGGGACCTCGATGAGGAGACCGTGGGATGAAGCGCACCGGCGTTCTGGTCGCGGCCGTGCTCGGGCTGGTCATGACGCTGGGGGCGGCCCCCGCCATCGCCGTCGCCGAAGATGACCGCGATGTCGACCCGCTGGTCGCGGCGGTGCTCGACGAGGTGCCGGGCGGAATCCTGATCGATGGGCGTCATGCGGTGTGGCCCGAGCTGGACATGGAGCTCACGATGCCCGCCACGTCGAGCACGGCGTGGCGGTCGGTGGGCAGCTGCACGACCGGCAGGATCTGCGCCTATAACCACACGTCTCTCGGGGGAGGGGCTCTGACATTCGGCACATGCGGCGTACACACGATCCCGTCCAGCTTCGCGGTCAAGTCCGTCGCCAACGCCCGGAGCGTCGGTTTCGTGCAGGTGCGCAACGTCTCGACCATCTTGAAGACCGTCGTCGCGGGGAGCTGGGGCAACGTCTCCGGCACGGTGACCAATCTCCGCTGCCTCGTCTGAGTGGTGACCGGTACGGCGGGGTGACGGCGACCGGGAAGCTCGTCCGACCCGTGTAGGTCAGTCGATCTCGCGGAGGGCGGAGGTCACGAACGCCACGTCCTCGCCGTACTCGGCGTCCACCGCATCCTGCAGCGTGCCGTCATCCCACACGACCTGCACCCAGACGTACCCTCGTTCCGTACCGACGGACAGCGCATCCGCACCGAGACGTGCGGAGATGTCATCTCGGACCCGGGTCAGCTCGTCGTCCGGCGTCGAGCCCTCGACGCCACCCGTCGGATCCTCGGGAGCCACCGTGTCGAACAGTGCGAGCATGATCGGCGGGTCCGTCCGGGTGAGCCGTTCGCCATCGTACGTGGCGTACACGGCATAGGCGCCCCAGGTGATATCCCCGCTGCTCTCGCTGCCGTCGACGCCCTCCCAGGTCCAGTCGTCCAGCGGCACTCCGTTGCACTGCGGCGGGTACGATTCCATGATCGCGCCCATGCACAACGCCACATCATCCGAGTCGTCCAGCACGGTGCCCACCCCGATGACGCGCCCCTCCGGTGGCTCGGGATGGGCGTTCTCGAGGCGCTGATCCGACGGGACGGTCGTGCTCGTCGGGATCGCGGAGCTGCCGGGGCCGGTCGTGCACGCGCTCAACACGAGGACTCCGACGACGGATGCCACGGCGAGGATCAGGCGACGCTGCGTTGTGCTCATACCGGGAAGTGTCACGCGCCGCCGGATCGTCTCACGCACGTCGAAACCGCCGTGCCATCCCTGCTAGCATGACCACATGCCTTTCGGCGGTCTGCTTCTTCTTAGCTGCCGCGACGAGTCCTAAAGCTAGGGCCTTCCTCGTCGCGGCGCTTGTGTTGGCCCGTTCATCTTGAC
>JAQZBG010000480.1 GCA_029239165.1 Microbacterium sp.
GCCAGGTAGACTCGTGCCCCGTGGCTCTCACTATCGGCATCGTCGGCCTGCCCAACGTCGGCAAGTCCACCCTCTTCAACGCACTCACCAAGAACGACGTGCTCGCGGCGAACTATCCGTTCGCGACGATCGAGCCCAACGTCGGCGTGGTGAACCTGCCCGACCCGCGCCTCGACAAGCTCGCGGAGATCTTCGGCAGCGAGCGGATCCTCCCCGCCGCGGTGTCCTTCGTCGACATCGCCGGCATCGTGCGCGGCGCGAGCGAAGGTGAAGGGCTGGGCAACAAGTTCCTCGCGAACATCCGCGAGGCCGACGCCATCGCGCAGGTCGTCCGCGGCTTCTCGGACGACGACGTCGTCCACGTCGACGGTACGGTCAACCCCGCATCCGACATGGAGACGATCAACGCCGAGCTCATGCTCGCCGATCTCGAGACCGTCGACAAGGCGATCACCCGGTACGAGAAGGAAGTCCGCGGCAAGAAGATCGAGCCCGTCGTGCTCGAGACCGCGAAGGCCGCGAAGGATGCTCTGGAGCGCGGCGTGCTCTTGTCCGTCGCAGGCCTCGACCTGACGCCGATCCGTGAACTGGGCCTCCTCACCGCGAAGCCCGTCATCTTCGTCTTCAACGTCGATGAGGGCGTGCTGACCGACGCCGCACGCAAGGAAGAGCTCGCCGCTCTCGTTGCTCCGGCGAAGGCCATCTTCCTCGACGCGAAGATCGAGTCCGAGCTCATCGACCTCGACCCGGAGGACGCGGCTGAGCTGCTGGCTTCGACCGGGCAGGACGAGTCGGGTCTCGACCAGCTCGCCCGCATCGGCTTCGACACCCTCGGGCTTCAGACCTACCTGACGGCCGGTCCGAAGGAAGCTCGTGCCTGGACGATCCCCCAGGGATCGAAGGCGCCTCAGGCGGCCGGTGTCATCCACACCGACTTCGAGAAGGGCTTCATCAAGGCGGAGATCGTCTCGTTCGAGGACCTGGTCGAGACGGGTTCGGTCGTCGAGGCCCGCGCCAAGGGCAAGGCGCGCCTCGAAGGCAAGGACTACGTCATGCAGGACGGCGACGTGGTGGAGTTCCGCTTCAACAACTGAGTGTCAGGAGCCGTCGATGGGTGAGGATTCGCGGGGCCCGGCTCGGACGTCTCGCGCGCGACGAGACGCTTCCGTCATCCGGATCTGCCTGATCATCGTCATCGTCGGCCTCGTGGTGAGCGGGGTCACGGCTTTCCCCCTGCGCGAAGAGGTGACCCTCGGCCGCGACATCCTGAACAACACGGGCCTCAGCGGAACGTTCCCCGACCTCGCATTCTGGGTGGAGCGCGTTGCCGAGGGGCTCGAGGTGACAGGGACCGACTACCCGTTCCTGGCCTATGGCACGGATTGGCTCGCGTTCGCGCATCTGGCCATCGCGGTCGCCTTCGTCGGTCCGCTCATCGATCCGGTGCGCAACGTCTGGGTCACGATCTGGGGTCTCATCATGTGCGCGGGTATCGTCCCGCTGGCGCTGATCGCCGGAGCCATCCGCGGTCTCCCGATCGGTTGGCAGCTCATCGACATCTCCTTCGGAGTCGTCGCGTGGGTACGGCCACCGCACGCTGTTCGATTCCCTCGACCTGACGGTCACAGCGGGCGACGTCGTCGGACTCGTCGGGGCCAACGGCGCCGGGAAGTCCACGCTCCTGAAGCTGCTCGCCGGAGTCGACGAGCCGCAGGCCGGCACGATCAGGTTGGCGCCGTCGGATGAGTTCGTCGGCTGGCTCCCGCAGGAACATGAGCGCGTCGTCGGCGAGAGTGTGGCCGACTACATCGCCCGCCGGACCGGATGCGCGGCGGCGACGAAAGACATGGATGCCGCTGCTGCAGCACTCGGAGATCCGTCTCTTGCGGCTCCCGGCACCGACCCTGCCGACACGTACTCGACCGCACTGGACCGGTGGCTGGCCAGCGGTGCCGCAGACCTCGACGAGAGGCTCCCCGCGGTGCTCGCCGATCTCGGTCTCGACCTGGGGGACGATCCGGCCGACGCACTCATGACGTCGCTGTCGGGTGGCCAGGCCGCCCGCGTCGGTCTCGCCGCGCTGCTGCTCTCGCGCTTCGACATCGCGCTGCTCGACGAGCCGACCAACGACCTCGACCTGGACGGCATCGAGCGGCTCGAGACCTTCGTGCGGGGACTCCGTGGCGGTGTCGTGGTGGTCAGTCATGACCGCGAGTTCCTCGCTCGCTGCGTGACCAGGGTGCTGGAACTCGACCTCGCGCAGAACAGCAATCGGGTGTTCGGCGGCGGGTACGACGCGTATCTGGAAGAGCGGGCGACGGTTCGTCGGCACCAGCGAGAGAAGTACGACGAGTTCGCCGACAAGAAGGCCGACCTCGTCGCGCGAGCACGCACACAGCGGGAGTGGTCGAGCCAGGGCGTGCGCAACGCCATGAAGAAGGCTCCGGACAACGACAAGATCAAGCGCAAGGCCTCGGCGGAGTCCAGCGAGAAGCAGGCGCAGAAGGTGCGTCAGATGGAGAGCAGGATCGCACGACTCGAAGAGGTCGAGGAGCCGCGCAAGGAGTGGCAGCTCGAGTTCACGATCGGCTCGGCACCGCGCTCCAGCTCGGTCGTGTCGACGCTGAGCTCGGCCGTCTTCCGGCAGGGGACCTTCCAGCTCGGGCCGGTGTCGCTGCAGGTGAACGCGGGGGAGCGGATCGGTATCACCGGACCCAACGGTGCGGGGAAGTCGACGCTGCTGCGCGGACTGTTGGGGCGGCAGCTCCCCGATGAGGGGACGGCGAGCCTCGGCGCGAGCGTGCAGATCGGCGAGATCGACCAGGCCCGTGCCCAGCTCGTCGGGACGCAGCCGCTGGCAGTCGCGTTCGAAGGAATCGTCCCCGAGATGGCATCCGGTGAGATCCGGACGCTCCTCGCGAAGTTCGGGCTCAAGGCCGATCACGTGACGCGCGCGGTCGATGAGCTCTCGCCGGGGGAGCGCACGCGCGCCGGACTCGCTCTGCTGCAGGCGCGCGGTATCAACCTGCTCGTCCTCGACGAGCCGACCAACCACCTCGACCTGCCCGCGATCGAACAGCTGGAGCAGGCGCTCGAGTCCTACGAGGGCACGCTGCTTCTCGTGACACACGACAGGCGGATGCTCGCCACGGTGCAGACCGACCGGCACTGGCGGGTGGAGGCCGGGCAAGTCGTCGAGGTCTGATGCTGCTCGATCCGCCGACAGGGACGACCGGTCCCTCTTCGGCTGCGGATTCCGTTCGCTGGACCCGATCGCGCCGTGTCGTGTTGCAGCCGGCCCCTGGGGCGCGCCACAATATCGCTCAGGATGCCGGACGGCGACGTCGTGGAGCTCTCCTCGCCATGAGTCACCAGCGCTCTGGTGACGTCGACGACCAGAAGGCTCTCATGACCTCGTCCACCATTGCGCCGCGCACGAACACGGTCGCGCTCATCGGCTTCATCGCCGCGTTCGTCGTCCCTGTCGCGGGCATCATCCTCGGGGCGTACGCGCTGCGTCAGCTGCGAGCCCCGGGGAACACGGAGTCGGGTGCAGGGCTTGCCCGCTGGGCTCTCGTGATCGGATCGGTGTTGACCGTGGTCTTCGTGGTGTTCTTCATGTTGTGGGCGACGCTGTTCTTCTCGGCGCTCAGCGGTCAGCCCTTCGGGCGCTGACCCGGGGACGACGC
>JAQZBG010000074.1 GCA_029239165.1 Microbacterium sp.
GATGACGGGAAGGGTACTCATCATGGGCTTCATCACGTCCGAGGCACTGGCCGAGACGGGCTACGTCGTCCTCGACGACCACACTTCGCCCACCGATCCGGCCGAATGGCTCGACCTCGAGTACGTTCGCTGGCGCTCCTCCGGCATCACCCGCTTCGCTCCGCTCACCAGCTACGCAGGCGACGTCGACTGCAACGGCTTCTGGAACCACACGCCGCCGCGCACCGACAAGGACGGCGTCTGGATCGACTCGCAGGTCGCGATCGCCCCCACCCTCCAGCGTCGAGCTTTGGAGCCCGGTGCCGGCATCGGCCGCTGCCGCGTGATCGAGCTGCAGCCCAACGAGTACGCCGACGCCGTCTACAACCTGCACCAGGACGACAACAACCGCCTCAACGAAGAGGGCACGGGCTGGGTGGTCCGCGGGTTCTTCAACCTCTCGGACGACACCGAGTCGATGCTGATCCTGCGCGCCGACCGCTTCGATCCGGCCACCGAGATCCGCCTGCCGCTGCGTGCGGGCTCGCGGATCATCGTGGACACGCAGCGCTTCTGGCACGCGGTGTGGCACCGCGGCACCGCGCCCCGCTACGCCCTCATCACGTCGTGGACGAGCGGCCCCGAACTCGACGCATACATCGCCGCGAACCACGGCGACCCGCATCCGCCGACCGTCGACCTCGACCCGCAGTTCGTCGACGACGCGCAGGTCGAGCTGCACCGCCGCATCGAGGAGCGCCGCCGCGCTTTCGAAGCGCAGGGCATCGTGATGGAACCGCCCGTCGACATGAGCGTCTGACCGCTCTTGTCCGGAACGCCCGACGCTACTCTCGGCCTATGACCTCCGCCGCCGTGCTCACCGTGTCCGACCGCGGAGCCGCCGGCACCCGCGCCGACACGGCCGGACCACTCGCCGTCACGGCGCTCCGCGATGCGGGGTTCGACTGCGCCGATCCTGTGATCATCCCCGACGGAGCGGATGCCGTCGAGCAGGCGCTACGCGACCTCCTCGCCCGCGGCCTGCGGCTCATCGTGACCACGGGCGGCACCGGCATCGCGGCACGCGACGAGACCCCCGAAGGCACAGCCCGCGTGCTCGCGCGCCAGCTTCCCGGAATCTCGGAGGAGCTCCGGCGGCAGGGGGCCGCGAAGTTCCCCGCCGCACTACTGAGCCGCGGCCTCGCCGGCACCGCCCACGGTGCGCTCATCGTGAACCTGCCCGGCTCCCCCGGCGGTGTCGCCGATGGCATGCCGATCATCCTGTCGATCGCCGCGCATGTGATCGCCCAGCTCGATGGAGAAGATCACCGATGACTGTCACCCTGGCTGCGATCAGCGACTCGCCCCTGTCCCTCGACGCGCACCTCGCCGCCGTGGACGACGACCGTGCGGGCGCGGTCACGACGTTCCTCGGTCGCGTCCGCGATCACGATCCGGATGCCGCCGGCGAGGTCGTCGCCCTCGAGTACTCCTCCCACCCTGACGCCGAGCGCATCCTTCGCGAACTCGCCGAGAAGGCTGTCGCCGCGGGTGTGAGCGGAGAGGCGATCATCGCCGTGAGCCACCGCATCGGCCGTCTTCCCGTGGGGTCGGCCGCTGTGATCGTCGCGGTCGCCGCCGCCCACCGCGACGAGGCCTTCGTGGTGTGCCGCGAGATGATCGAGGCCATCAAGCGGGAGCTCCCGGTATGGAAGCGTCAGGTGGAGGCCGACGGCACCACCGCCTGGAAGGGCATCGGCGGCTGAGTCTCAGCTGACGTGTCAGCCCCCGGCGAACGGAGGCAGCACGTCGACGGTCACCGCCCCCGTCAAGGCGAAGTCGTCGTCCACGCGGAGTCCGTCGACGAGCAGCGCACAGCGGTCGAGGATCGCCCCGAGCGCCGGGTGCGCGTCCACGAGTTCGGCCCGCAGCGCGCCGAGAGTCGCCGCATCCGTGGGCTCGTTCGCCCGCCCCGCCGCATCTTCCGCGGCCGCGAAGTACCGCACCGTCGCCATCAGCTCTGCCCCTGCGCCGCGTGCGCGTTCGCGAGCTCGACGATCGCGGCCACCGCGGCCCGCACGTCGTCGGGAGAGCCGCCGGCGCGACCGGCGACCAGGCCGGCGACGAAGGCGCTGAACGGCGCGGCCGGGCGCGCGACCCCGTTCGCGACGTCTCGGGCGAGGTCGAGGATCAGCGCGACCGGCACATCGTCCGCGCCCAGGTCGAATCGTTCGCGCAGCTCGGCCGCCCAGGCGTCGAGGGCCTCGGGCGGGAGCGTGCGACTGTTCTCGGTCATGATGTCTCCTCGGTTTCCTCTCGTGCGCGAGCCAGGTCGGCGGGCGTGTCGATGTCGGTGGTGATCCCCTCCTGGTCGACGATCCACTCGATGGCGAGGCCACCGAGGAGCGCGCGGACCGAGGCGTTCCGGTCGGTCTCCAAGGCGTCGAGCGCGTGACGCACCGACGCCGTGCGGTACAGGCCCGCCAGCCACTGCGGGTGCCCGTCCGCGGAGAACACGACCCCGTCGACGGATGCCGGGGCTGCGGCGTCGACGTCGGCGGAGCGGTGCGAGAGCAATCCCTGCACGACCGCGTCCGGTCGGGCGAGATCACCGGCGAGGATCAGCACCCGGTCGGCCGGCATCCGCGCGAGTCCGGCCGCGATCCCCGAGACCGGACCGCCCAGCGGCGGCTCCTCCGTCGTCCAGACCACGTCGTCCTTCTCCTCGAGCATCGGACCGACCGCGACGATCGGTCCCACCCCCGCCTCGACCAACGCCTCCACGGTGCGGGCCAGCAGCGACCGCCCCTCCAGCGTGAGAAGCGGCTTCGCGATCCCGCCCATCCGACGCCCCTCGCCACCGACGAGCAGCACGGCGCCGACTCCGGCGGGCGACGACGCGGTCATTCCCCCGGCCTCCGCCAGGAACCGCTGCGCCCACCCTCCTTGGCGACGATGCGGACGTTCTCGATCGTCACGGCACGGTCCACACCTTTGATCATGTCCACGACGGCGAGCGCGGCGACCGAGACGGCGGTGAGTGCCTCCATCTCGACCCCGGTGCGATCGGCCGTGCGGACGGTGGCGCTGATCCGGATCCCCGCGTCTTCGATGTCGAGGTCGACGACGGCGCCGTGCACGCCGATGACATGCGCGAGCGGCAGAAGCTCGGGCGTGCGCTTGGCCG
The DNA here is from genome assembly GCA_029239165.1 of Microbacterium sp. GTDB lineage: Bacteria > Actinomycetota > Actinomycetes > Actinomycetales > Microbacteriaceae > Microbacterium. The sequence goes on from JAQZBG010000074.1 coordinate 3,167, forward strand.
CCTGGATGCCGGCGATCCGCGCCACGGCGAGCACGTCGCCCTTGGGCACCGTGCCGTCTCGGAGCAGACCCACAGTCTCCGGTGCGCAGCGCACGAAGCCCGCAGCAGTCGCGGCCCGCACGGTCGGCTGCTTCTCGGTCACGTCGACCATGCGTGCGTGGCCGGCGGAATCCAGATGGGTGAAGGTCATGACAGCTCCAGCACGTCGATGAGGTCGCCGACCTCGACCTGTTCGGTCTCGGCGGCGACGATGGCATAGGCGGTGGCAGCCCCGAGGCCGACCGCGAGGTGAGAACCAGACCCGCCACGGGTCGCGGGATGCACCCGGCCGTCGGCGTCGATCACGGCGGGAAGATACTGACGACGACCGGGAGGGGTGCGCCACCCGGTACCGGCGACAAGACGACGGCGCGGGCGATGGATGTCGTGTCGGCCCTGCATACGCAGCAGGGCGGGACGCACCAGCACCTCGAACGAGACGGCCACGCTCACGGGGTTACCCGGGAGCCCGAACAGCAGCATGCCCTCGGCCGTCGCCCCGAACCCCTGGGGTTTGCCCGGCTGCATCGCCACCTTCACGAACTCCATCGCGTCGCTCAGCCCCTGCCGCACCGGCTCGTACGCTCCGGCGCTCACGCCCCCGGAGAAGATCACCGCATCGAGTCCGAGCGCGGTCGCACGGGCCACGGCCTCCGCGGGGCCTGCGGCATCGTCACCCACGACCTCTCGGAACACGACCTCGCCCCCGGCCTCCGCCACGAGCCCGGCGAGCAGCAGACCGTTCGACTCCGGAATCTGTCCTCGGAGCAGCGGCTCTCCCGGAGGAACGAGCTCGGCGCCGGTCGAGACGATCGCCACGCGCGGCCGCGGTGCGACGAGGACCTGAGCGATGCCGACGGATGCCAGGGCAGCCAGCTGCCGTGCGCCGAGCAGCGTCCCGGGTTCGAGCACCACGACGCCGACCACGGCATCCTCGCCCGTCCGGCGCACGTGCGCACCCTCCCCCCGCGGTGCGCGAACGACCCGGATCTCGCCCAGGGAGTCGGCGAGGCCACCCGCGGTGTCTTCGAAAGGCACGACCGTGTCGGCCGCGGCGGGCACCGGAGCGCCGGTCATGATGCGGGCGGCCGTGTTCCGCGCGAGCGGCGGATCCTCCGCGCTGCCCGCCGGCACATCCGCCACGACGCGAAGCACCGCCGGATGCTCCTCGGATGCCGTGGCGACGTCGGCGAAGCGCACGGCAAAGCCATCCATCGCCGAGTTGTCGAACACGGGGACGGGGTTGTGCGCACGAGCCGGCTCCGCCAGCGTGAAGCCGATCGTCTCATCCAGGGTCCGCGTGACGGTCGAGCGGGTTCGCACCGCGGCGAGCACGACGGCGAGCTGCTCTTCGACCGTGCGCATGCCGCTCATCGCACGCTCCAGGCGTCCATGCCGCCGGTCAGCACGACGGCATCGGCCCCGGCACTGCGCAGTGCGGCTGCCGCGCGCACCGCCCGTAGTCCCCGCTGACACACGACCACGACCCGGCCGTCTGCGGCGAACGCCTCGGGACGACCGAGCACTTCCGCCAGCGGCGCGTGCCGTGAGCCCGGGATCACACCGGCGGCGACCTCGTCGGATTCACGCACATCGAGCACGATCGCTCCGGCGGCGAGTTCGTCGTCGAACGCATCCACGGCGACGTGGGGCACGGCGGCCGGCGCGGGAGCCGAGGTCACCACGCCGCTCGCGTGCACCCGTCCCCGCAGCGGAACCTCGCTCATCCGCCCGCGCAGTGCGTCGATCAGGAGCACACGCCCGAACAGCGGCTCACCGATGCCGGCGATGAGCTTGATGGCCTCCATCGCGAGCACCGATCCGACCTGCAGGCAGAGCGCCCCGAGCACTCCCACGGTCGCGCAGCTCGGGAGTTCGCCGACCCGGTCGGGCGGATACAGGTCGCTCAACACGACCGGCGCCACTCCCGCGGGTGGGGCCGACCAGAACACGGTGACCTGCGCGGCGAACTCCTGCACGACGCCCCACACCAGCGGCACCCCGAGCCGCTCGCACGCCGCCGCCACGAGCGTGCGGGTCTCGAACGAGTCGGAGCCGTCGATCACCAGGTCGGCACCGGACAGCAGCAGCTCGGCATTGTCCGCGGCCAGCCGTTCGCGCACGGGCACCACGGTCGTCTCCGGCGCGAGGTCGGCGGCGACCCGCACCGCACTGTCGACCTTGGGCGCATCGACATCGGCCAGCCGATGCAGCACCTGCCGTTGCAGGTTCGACAGCTCGACCACGTCGTCGTCGATGACCGTGAGGGTGCCGACGCCGGCGGCAGCGAGCGCGAGCACGACCGGAGAACCGAGCCCTCCCGCGCCGACGACCGCGACATGAGCCGCGCGCAGTCGCCGTTGGCCGAGTTCCCCCAGGTCGGCGAGCACGAGGTGCCGCGCGGTCCGCCCCGCTTCGGCAGCGCTGAGCGCTGCGACGGGCTCGACGAGCGGAGGCAGCGGCATGCGCTCAGGCTACCCCGAGGCGCGTGACGTCGGACCCCGGGAGCGCCGGAGATATGTCCCGCGAAAAAGGCGTGATCGCGCATCGGATATCCGTGGATGCGGAATATTCACGACGAACACGATGGATCTGCGGAACCCTCCCCTCTAGGCTCGGGCTGTGACCACGTATCGCATCGCCGAAGCCGCCCGACTGCTCGGCGTGAGCGACGACACGGTCCGTCGCTGGATCGACCAGGACGCGCTGCCGGTCACGGCCGACAGTCCCGCGCGCATCCCCGGCGAAGCGCTCGCCCAGCACGCGGTCGCCCTCGCTGCAGCCCCGCCCGCCCCGGGGGACGTGCTCTCCAGTGCCCGAAACCGTTTCACGGGTCTCGTCACCCGCGTGCAGATCGACGGCGTCATGGCGCAGGTCGACATCCAGGCTGGTCCCCATCGATTCGTGTCGCTGCTCTCCGCCGAGGCCGTGCGAGAACTGGATCTGCAGCCGGGGTCGCTCGCGGTCGCCGTGATCAAGGCGACCACCGTGATCGTGGAGACGCCGCGGTGATCGACCGGCGCCTCGCCGGCACGGCCGCGATCGCCCTCGCCCTGCTGCTCGGCGGATGCTCTGCCACTCCATCCGCGGACTCCTCACCCTCCGCCGCCGACGGAGAACTCACCGGCGAGGTCACGGTCTTCGCCGCAGCCTCGTTGAGCCCGGTCTTCGACGAGATCGCGGAGGCCTTCACCGAAGAGCATCCGGCGGTCGAGGTCGCCCCGATCGTCTACGACGGGTCGAGTGTGCTCGTGACGCAGCTCGCCGAGGGCGCGCATGCGGACGTGCTCGCCACCGCCGACGAGCGCACGATGCAGACTCTCGTCGACACCGGCCTGGCCGCCCACTCGGAGCCGTTCGCGACGAACACCCTCGTGATCGCGACACCGGCCGGGAATCCCGCCGGCGTCACCTCGCTCGCCGACCTCGCAGGGGCGACCACCGTGGTGTGCGCCCCTGAGGTGCCCTGTGGTGCGGCGTCGAAAGAGCTCCTCGACCGCGCCGGCGTCTCGATCACGCCGGCCAGCCTCGAGCAGAACGTCTCGGCCGTCCTGCAGAAGATCGTCGCGGGCGAAGCGGATGCCGGTCTGGTCTACGCGACCGATGTGGCGGGAGAAGACGTCGAGAGCGTCGTTCCCGACGGCAGCGACGAGGTCGTGAACAGCTATCCGATCGTCGCCCTCGACGGATCGACGGAGGCCGGCCGGGCATTCGTCGAGTTCGTGCACGGTCCGGTCGCCCGACAGATCCTCGCCGATCACGGATTCGGCGCACCGTGACCGGGGTGCGCCCTGGGAGGCGGAGCATGACGAGGCTGCGACAGGTCGACACCGGAGCGGCACCGCCGTTCCTCCTGGTCGCGCCCGCCGTGCTCGGCGTCCTTCTCCTCGCCCTCCCGCTGATCGCCCTGGTCCTGCGTGCCTCGTGGTCCACGTTTTGGACCGACATCACCTCCGCGGCGGCCCTGGATGCCCTCCGTCTCTCGCTCACCACCGGGCTCGCCGCGACCGCACTGTGCATCATGCTCGGCATACCGCTCGCCCTTCTCATCGCCCGGTCAAGCCCGCGGACCTCGGCTCTGCTACGGGCTCTCGTCGCGGTGCCGCTCGTGCTCCCGCCGATGGTGGGAGGGGTCGCGCTGCTGTTCCTCCTCGGCCGCTCCAGCCCCCTCGGCAGCCTGATCGCCGCCTGGTTCGGCACGGGCATCCCGTTCACCCCGGCAGCCGTGGTCCTCGCGCAGGCATTCGTGGCGCTGCCGTTCCTGGTGCTCGCCGTCGAGGGGACCATCCGCAGCACGGGCAGTCGGTACGAGCGCACGGCGGCCACGCTGGGCGCCTCGCCGAGCACCGTGCTGTGGCGGGTCACGCTGCCCCTCGCCGCACCCGGCATCGTGGTCGGGGTGATCCTGTGCTTCGCCCGCGCGATCGGCGAGTTCGGGGCCACGGCACTGTTCGCCGGCAACGCACCCGGAGTGACGCAGACCATGCCGCTCGCGATCTACACCGCCTTCAACGGCGCCGGCGCGGGTCGCGAGACGGCGGTGGCCCTCTCGATCCTGCTGCTGGGGACGGCCGTGGTCGTGCTGTTGCTCGTTCGGGCATGGCGTCCGGGAGCGCTCCGATGACCGACGCGCTCGACGACGCTCCCCTCGCGGCCGGTCCCCTCAACATCGGTCAGGTCGGCGCGGGCTCCCTCGACGCTCACGTCGTCGTGCGGCATGCGGGGCTCGACGCCCGGCTCCGCGTCGCGGCGGGCGAGTTCGTCGCGATCATGGGCCCGAGCGGCGCCGGCAAGACGTCCCTGCTGGAGGCGATCGCGGGGCTGGTGCGCCTCGACGAGGGTCACGTCGACCTCGATGGGGCGCGCTTCTCCGGACCCCGTCAGCACACACCCCCGTCGCGCCGCTCGATCGGCCTGCTCGGACAGGACGCCCTGCTGTTCCCGCACCTGACCGCAGCTCAGAACATCGCCTTCGCCGCGCGGGCCGGGGGTGGCAGCCGGGAGGAATCAGCCCGCCGCGCGACCGAGTGGCTGGACCGCATCGGCCTCGGCGGATTCGGCGATCGACGACCGGACGAACTCTCCGGCGGACAGCGTCAACGCATCGCACTCGCGCGCGCCCTCGCGGCCTCGCCGCGACTGCTGCTGCTCGATGAGCCGTTCACCTCGCTCGACGTCGAGGCAGCGGCGCAGCTGCGCGAGGTCGTGCGCGAACAGCGCGGAGCCACGACCACGATCCTCGTCTCGCACGGCATCCTGGACGCTCAGGCGCTCGCGGAGCGGCTGGTGATCGTGCAGGCCGGACGCATCGTCCAGGACGCCGCCGTCGCCGAGGTACTGGCCTCTCCGTCGACCCCGTTCGCCGCCGCCGTCGCCGACTCGGCCCGCTGATCCCCTCGGACGCGCCGCGCCCGACCGCCTCTCACCCGCAGGCGATCAGCCGCCGATCGCGTTCATCCCGCGCGCAGGCTGCAGGAACGCCGGATCGTTGATCGCATGCCCCGGCAGCTTCGCCCACACGCATCCGCGGAGTACGGCATCGATGGCCGCATCGGAGCCGCCGGCCGCGAGCGGATCCGCACGCAGGACCGGGAGGAGATCGAACTCGTCGGCCGAGAACAGGCAGTTGCGGAGCTGGCCATCGGCCGTGAGCCGCAGGCGGTCGCAGTCCCCGCAGAACGGGGCGGTCACCGAGGCGATCACCCCGACCGTGTGCGCACCGTCCAGCAGCCACCGCTCGGCCGGCGCGCCTCCTCGGCCCGGCACCTCGGAGAGCTGCCATCGCTGCGAGAGCGAGGCGAGGATCTCCTCTCGCGTCACCATCGTGTCGCGATTCCACTCGTGTCCCGCGTCGAGCGGCATCTGCTCGATGAAGCGCAGCTCTGCACCGTGTGCGATCGCGAAGTCGACCAGGTCGCAGAGCTCGTCGTCGTTCACACCGCGCATGGCCACCGCGTTCAGCTTGAGCGGACGCAGGCCCGAGGCGGCTGCCGCTTCGATGCCTCGACGCACATCATCGAACCGGTCCCGGCGGGTCAGGGCCGCGAACCGCTCGGGGCGCACGGTGTCGATCGAGATGTTGAGGCGCTGCAGCCCGGCCGCGATCAACTCGTCCAACGTCTCGTCGAGGCGGATGCCGTTCGTCGTCATCGCCACCTGCACCGGGCCGTCGGCGGATTCGATCGCGCTGAGGCGTCGCACCACCTCGACGATGTCGCGTCGGAGCAACGGCTCCCCGCCGGTGAGTCGGAACGTCGTGATTCCGGCAGCGGCCGCGACGCGAGCCACCTGCACGATCTCGTCGACCGAGAGGATCGACTCCCGTGCGAGCCACTCGTTCCCCTGCTCCGGCATGCAGTACGTGCAGCGCAGTGAACAGCGATCCGTGAGCGAGATCCGCAGGTCGCGGTGGACGCGGCCGTGCGTGTCGACCAGAGGGCCGTCCGCGCGCATCTCGGGCGCGACGGGAACGCGACGGCCGATCTGCACCGGGATCGCGCTCATGACCCCTCCCTTCCTGGATGGACTGGTCGTCTTCCGAGAGTACGCCGCCTGGTCAGGCGAGCTCCCCGGACTCGAGCCGCCCCGCGAGCTGCGGGGAGCTCGTGTGCAGCATCCGCCACACGGTCAGATGCATCCACACGGCGCACGCCGCGGTCAGGACGAACAGGATCGCGAAGGTGCTCGTCGGAAGCCCCGTGAGTACCAGCGTGTAGGCGAAGACCGGGGGAAGGATGAAGCCGCCCAGACCCCCGAGCATCCCCACGAGCCCGCCGACCGAGCCGACATCGGCGGGGAAGTAGTCGGGGATGTGCTTGTACACGGCCGCCTTGCCCACCCCCATCGCGCATCCCAGCACGAAGACCAGGGAGGCGAAGGCCGC
>JAQZBG010000481.1 GCA_029239165.1 Microbacterium sp.
GCGCAGCATCTCGCGCCCCTCGGTGGTCAGCGTGGCGGAGAGCGTGCGCTTGTCGGAGCTGCACGAGGTTCGTTCCACCCAGCCGCGCTCCTCGAGCGAGTCCAGCGCATGGCTCAACCGTGAGCGGCTGAGTCCGGCGATGCGGGCGAGCTCCGTCATCGTCACGGTGCCTTCGCCCTGACCGGCCAGCGTCACCAGGATGGCGTACCGGGCGTGGTTGAGCCCGACCTCCTCCTTCAGCGTGCGGTCGAGCACCTGCGGCAGCAGCTGAACGAACCGGATGACGGGCAGCCACGTCTCCATCTCGGCGTCGTCGAGCCGACGCGGATGCTGTTCCCCCACCGTCATGCTGCCCTCCTCGAGTGTCACGTCCGTGTCATGCCGCCGACAGATCGAGCGTGTGGGCGGTGTGGTCCCGCTTGGCCTGCAGGTAGCGGGTGTTCGCCTCCGACAGGTGCACCTCGGTGCGGACCCGCTCGGTGACGCGGATGCCGAGCGCCTCGAGCTGCACGGCCTTGTCGGGGTTGTTGCTCAGCAGACGGATGCCGTCGACGCCGACGGCGTTCAGCATCTGCGCGGCGACGGTGTAGTCCCGCTCGTCCTCGCCGTGACCCAGGGCGACGTTCGCCTCGTACGTGTCGAGTCCCGCGTCCTGCAGCGCGTAGGCGTCGAGCTTGGCGTAGAGGCCGATGCCGCGACCCTCCTGGCGCAGGTAGAGCAGGAACCCGCCCTCGTCGGCGATGCGCTCGACGGCTTCGCGCAGCTGGGGGCCGCAGTCGCAGCGTTCCGATCCGAACACGTCGCCCGTGAGGCACTCGCTGTGCGGGCGCACGAGTGGTGCGGCACCACCGTCGGCCGCGCGCTCGAGTGCTGCCCGCCAGTCGCCGAGGCCGAGCAGCAGGTGTTCGCGGCCGTCGATCAGGCCGTCGAAGGTGACGACGTCGGCGGTCGTGGAGAAGCCGTCGCCGAAGCGCAGCGGCACGCGGACGCGGGTGCGTTCCGTGGCGACCGGAGCGACGGTTGAAGTTTCAATCATGCCGGGTGCAACGCCCGGTCCTTCGAACTATTCCCTGTCGCCGCAAATCGAGGGGTGCCGTGACAGAACCTCCCACGCGCCACGTGATCGGCGTTGACTGGATTCCACACGACAGAAGGAGCAGCACGAATGCGTGGAGTAGTCATGTACGCCCCCGGCGACGTCCGGGTCGAGGAGCGCGAGAAGCCGACCATCACCCGGCCGACGGATGCCGTCATCCGGCTCGCCGCGACCTGCATCTGCGGATCGGATCTGTGGCCGTACCGCGGTGACGACAGCGTCGACCACACGCCGATGGGACACGAGTATGTCGGCGTGGTCGAGGAGATCGGCGACGAGGTGCGGACTCTGAAGGTCGGCGACTTCGTGGTCGGCTCGTTCATGGCCTCGGACAACACCTGCGAGATCTGCCGGGCGGGCTACCAGTCCCGTTGCGTGCACGTCGTCCCGATGGGCAGGTTCGGAACGCAGGCCGAGTACTCGCTCGTCCCGCACGCCGACGGCACACTCGTCGTCACGCCGGGGCAGCCCGACGCCGACCTGATCCCCTCGTTGCTGGCGGCATCCGATGTCCTCGGCACGGGATGGTTCGCCGCGGTGGCCGCGGAGGCCGGACCCGGCAAGACGGTCGCCGTGGTCGGTGACGGAGCAGTGGGGCTGCTCGGCATCCTCGCCGCCCGCGAGCTCGGCGCCGAGCGCATCATCGCGATGAGCAGGCATGCCGACCGGCAGGCACTGGCGCGCGAGTTCGGCGCGACCGACATCGTCGAAGAGCGCGGGGATGCGGGGGTCGCGCGCATCAAGGAACTCACGAACGGGCTCGGCGCCCACTCGGTGATCGAGGCGGTCGGCACCCAGGAGTCGATGATGCAGGCGATCCGCTCGACCCGTCCCGGCGGACACGTCGGCTACGTGGGCGTCGCGCACGACGTGGCGCTGCCGGGCGAGGAGCTCTTCTTCTCCGGGGTGCATCTGCACGGCGGCCCCGCGCCGGTGCGGCGCTTCCTGCCCGAGCTGATCCAGCTCATCTGGGACCGGAAGATCGACCCGGGCAAGGTGTTCGACCTCACCCTCCCACTCGAGGACGCCGCCGAGGGCTATCGCGCCATGGACGAGCGCCGCGCCACCAAGGTGCTGCTCACGGTCTGACGGCGTCGGTGGGCGGCGAGCCGCCGCTCTCGGCTCGCCGCCGCCGCGACTTCTGCGCCCAGTTCATGGTCAGCTGGATCAGGCAGCTCGCCGCGCCCAGCCCCACCGCGCAGCCGACCCAGATCCAGGAGAACTCCGGCACACCTTCCCCCACGACCGGCATCGTCAGCAGCCCCAGCACGCCGGCGGTCAACAGCTGGATGACGGTGATGCGGCCGAGGTCGATCTTCCCCGCGAAGAGGCTGATCAGGATGATCTCGGCCGCGATGGGAAGGGTGCTGATCATGGTCGCGATCTCGCCCGTGCCGAGGGTCAGCGAGAAGGCGTCCGGGCCCGCGATGAACAGCAGCCCCACGAACGCCAACCCGGCGCCCACGAACGCCATGGCCGGAGGGCGTTTGCGGAACACTGCCCACTGCGCGAGCGGCACCAGCGGCACGTACATCGCGGTGATGAAGGCCGAGGTGCTGCTGTCGATGGTCTGCAGCCCGAGCGTCTGCAGACCGTAGCCGAGGTAGATCATGACGCCGATCGCGATGCCGGCGCCGACGTCGCGCCAGCGGATGCCGCGCAGCACGCGCCGGAAGATCACGACGCTGATCAGCCCGGCGATCAGGAACCGGATGCCGACGAAGAACCACGGCCCCGAATGCTCCATCGCCCAGTGCACCAGCAGGAATGTGCCGCCCCACACCGCGGTGATCGCGATGAGCGCGGCCTCCTGCGGGCG
>JAQZBG010000075.1 GCA_029239165.1 Microbacterium sp.
GCGTGCCCGGACGGGGCGGTGAGACCGGCGGCGGAGAGTGCGGCGGCGAGCGGTTCGGCGCGGCGGACGAAGTCGTAGGGTTCCACCGCGGCGAAGCCGCGGGCGGCGACCGCCGAGAGGGTGCCCTCGAGGTCGGCCTCCAGCTCGTCCTTGATCGTGAACAGCTGGAGGGAGGTCTGAATCGTCATCGGTCGTGCTCCTTCGGTCTTCGGTGACGTGCGGGGGTCACTGCCCCGTGCAGGCACGCTATCACCAAATACCTCCACACGGAAGTTTTGGTTCGCTAGACTCCCCTCATGTCCGCCGACGCCCCCGAACCTGCCGAGCAGCCCCGCCCCCGCGGCACTTACGCCAAGGGGATCGCTCGCCGACAGGAGATCCTCGATCGCGCCATCGAGGTGTTCGCCGAACGCGGATCCGACCGCACGAGTCTGCGGGCGATCGCGCGCGCGGTCGGCGTCACGCATGCCGCGCTCACGCACTACTTCGGCTCTCTCGAAGAGCTGCTCGTCGCCGTCTACGAGGAGAGCAACGCGCCGGGACGGCAGCCGGGGCCTTCGTCGCCCGATGCGACACCGGTCGAGATGATGATCGAGTCCGCCCGGTACAACCGCGCGATCCCGGGGCTCGTGCAGCTCTACTCGACGCTCGTGGCCGCGGCTCTCGAGGAGGGCCACCCGGCGGCGCGGACGTTCGCCACCGGTCGATTCGCACGTCTGCGCGATCGCCTCGCCGATACCGTGCGACAGCAGCAGGAAGACGGGCGCATCCGGCAGGACGTCGACGCGGATGCCGTCGCCGCTCTCGTCGTCGCGGCGTCGGACGGCCTTCAGACGCAGTGGCTGCTCGATGAGACCGCACCCCAGCATGAGGCACTCGCGCTTCTCGACAGGCTGCTGCGCCCCACCTCTTGAGCACGCGGGGACCGGCCGCGAGCACCCGCCGTCGAGCTAGGCTCGAAGTGTGACGCCCGTGCCCCAATCCCCCTACGCCCGGGCACTCGGCGAACGCATCGACGACCTGCATCCTCGCCTGCGGAAGTACTTCCTGGCGGTCCCCGACGGCGCCGTCGGCATCGGCGAGGGCATGTTCCAGGTCGTGGGTACACCGCGGCGGTGGCTCTGGCCGCTGCTCCGGGTTCTCGAACGTCGCGGCGTCGTCGCAGCGGTCTGGGAGCGTGATGTGCCGTTCCGGGTCGAGAACCGCACGATCGCCTCCCGGGCCATCGGCGAGCGCACCTTCCACTTCGCGCGGGGCTCGTGGGTCATGCGCGACGCGGTCGCGCTCACGCGCCACGGACGCGTGCTCGACGAACTCGGCGAGCCGGGCCTGATCGCCGCCTGCTTCGACGTCGATGTGCACGACGGCGCACTCCGCCTGACCAGCCGGGCCGTCGGCATACGACTCGGTCGACTCCGGCTGCGGCTCCCCCGCCTGATCGCCCCGGTCGTGCGCCTCACCGAGCGCTTCGACGACGCCTCCGACCGGCAGCACGTAGCGCTCACGATCGATGCGCCCCTCGTCGGGCGCGTGTATGAATATCGGGGCGACTTCGAATACAGCATCCCGCACATCGCTGAGGTTCCGCGCATCGCAGAGAAGGAGAAGCCCGCATGAACGCAGGCCGCGTCGTTGTCGGCGGATCGACGGGATTCATGGGGAACCACCTCGTCTCCCGACTTCGCGCCGAGGGCCGCGAGGTCATCACGATCTCTCGCTCCGGTGCCGACATCCGCTGGGGCGACCAGGTCGCGATCGACCGCGCCGTCGACGGCGCATCCCTGGTCATCGGACTCGCCGGCAAGAGCGTCAACTGCCGATACACCCCGGAGAACCGCGCGGAGATCTTCCGGTCGCGGCTCGACACCACCAGCTCGCTGAGCACGGCGATCGCCCGCGCCTCAGCGCCACCGGCCCTGTGGGCGAACTCGTCGACGGCCACCATCTACCGGCACGCCGAAGACCGTCCGATGACCGAGTCGACGGGCGAGATCGGCACCGGCTTCTCGGTCGAGGTCGCGAAGGCGTGGGAGAAGGCGCTGTTCGCGGACGATCTGCCCGCCACGCGCCGTGTGGCTCTCCGCAGCGCGATCGTGCTGGGCGACGGCGGGGTACTCGCACCGTTGAAGAACCTTGCCAGGCTCGGGCTCGGCGGCCCGCAGCACGACGGGCGGTGGCCGGCGAGCACGGCGCGGCGCCGGGCCGGGACCGTTCACCACTTCCGTGCGCGCCGCGGGAGTCAACGATTCAGCTGGGTGCACATCGACGACGTCGCCCGCATCATCGACTTCATCGAGCAGACGCCCTCACTCGAGGGACCCGTCAACGTCGCGTCCCCGAACCCGGTCGACAACGTCGAGTTCATGGCGACGGTCCGGCGCGTGCTGGGCGCCCGCGTCGGCCCACCGTTGCCTCGTTGGATGCTGGAGCTCGGGGCCATCGGCATCCGCACCGAGACCGAGCTCGTGCTGAAGAGCCGGTGGGTGCTCCCGGAGAAGCTCACGGCTGCAGGCTTCGAGTTCCGTCACCCGCAGCTGGAGGAGGCGATCCGCGACTCCTTCGACCGCGGTGTCGCGGCGGCCTAGGAGGCTGCGCCGGCGGAACCGGTGGAGGCGTCCCCCTCGCGGCGGCGCTTCTCGAGTTCTTCGCGAAGGCGCCATTCCTCGATCTCGCGGTCGAGATCGGCGATCTGCTGCTCGGTCGTGCGCGTGTCCGCCGGCGGCGAGGGGCGCACATCGGTGCGGGTCGCGGTGGGCCGCTCCGCCCTCCGCATCCGCGGGATCGCGATGCCGCCCTCTCCGTACTCGCGGCCGATGGCGAACCACAGCACGCTGCCGATGAGCGGCAGCAGGATCACGATGATGATCCACACCATCTTCGGCAGGTGCTTCACCAGGGCGCTGTCGCGGGTGATGATGTCGATCAGTGCGCCGATCATCAGGGCGATGACGAGGAGCGAGAACAGGAACGGCATGAGTTCAGGGTAGACGACGGCGTGAACCGCTGCGACGCTACGGCAACAGGTGCCCGCCGGCGCGGAACAGCTCGTACCATTCGGCTCGGGTGAGGACCAGATCGGCGCCGGACGCGGCCTCCCGCACCCGCTCGGGTGTGGTCGTGCCGAGAACCACCTGCATGCCGGCGGGGTGACGGGTGATCCAGGCGGTCGCGATGGCGAGCGCACTCACACCGTACGACGCCGCCAGGCGATCGATCACCGCGTTCAGCTCCGGATACTCCGGATGGCCGAGGAACACCCCGTGACCGCGGCCGTCCTGGAACGGCGACCAGGCCTGGATCGTGATGCCGTTGAGGCGGCAGTACTCCACGATGCCGCCGCCGTCGCGCACGACGCTCTGCTCGTGGCCGGCGATGTTCGCCGCGACGGGCTGCGCGAGGATCGGCGCATGGGTGATCGACAGCTGCAGCTGGTTGGCGATCAGCGGCTGGCGGACGGCCGTGCGGAGCACGTCGATCTGCCGCGGGGTGTGGTTCGAGACACCGAAGGCCCGGACCTTGCCCGCGGCCTCGAGGTCGTCGAACGCACGGGCGACCTCCTCGGGCTCGACGAGGATGTCGGGGCGGTGGAGCAGCAGCACGTCGAGGCGATCTGTCCGCAATGCCGCGAGCGAGCCTTCGACCTGGGTCACGATGTGCTCGGCGGAGAAGTCGAACATCCCCTGCGCCGGCACGATCCCGCACTTGGTCTGCAGCACGATCTCGTCGCGCTCAGACGCACTCAGCTGCAGGGCGCCGGCGAACCGAGACTCGCAATGGTGCATGCTGCCGCCGTAGATGTCGGCGTGGTCGAAGAAGTCGGTGCCGGACTCCCGCGCTGCGTCGTAGAGGGCGCGGATGTGCGCGTCGTCCTTGTCGTCGATGCGCATCATGCCGGCGACGACGGCGGCAGCGGTGGATGATCCGAACGGCACTGTCTTCATGCGGACCACGCTACTGTGCGCCGCCGACGTCAGCAGTCGTCGGCAGCGGATGCCGGGAGCAGTCTCGTGATCGGGATGTCGAGCGCGGCGGCGATGCCTGCCAGGTCGACGACCGTGAAATCCGTCTGCGCCTCCAACAGCTCCGCGAGGGCGTCCGGAGCGATGCCGGAAAGCGCGGACAGCCGGGAGAACGACAGTCCGGCGTGTATGCGTGCACCATCCACGTTCGATGCCAACATATGACGCAAGTCTGTCCCCATACGCCTACGCTAGTACCCCACACGGACACGACGACCCGCCGATTGGAGCAACATGGCAGCATTCTGGAGTCGGGTCGCTGCTATCGTGAGCCGGGTGAAGACACCTGCCGAGGAGTTCAACGACGCCGTGGGGCGCCAGATCCGCGGGGAGATCGCCGCAGCCAGGAGCAGCATCGCGGCGATGGCGCGGAACATCGGCATCGCGCGCAGCGCTCTGGACAACTACGTCACCGGCAAGCGTGCCATCCCCGTTCCCGTCGTGTACTCGGTGTGCGCCGCTCTCGGCCTCGAGCCCCATGTGCTGTTCGCTCGCGCGGAAGAGCGTCTTCGGGCAGACGGCGAGCCGACCGCCCGCATCACCCCGATCCGCCCCACCCCCGATGTCGCCGGTCCACGAGAAGATACCCGCGAGGTCGCTTTCGAGTCCCGCACGCAGCACGACTCGGACACCGACGACCTCTACGACTAGGCGGCCCGCAGGATTCCCGCCCCGGCACGGTGAGGAGGCGAGCGATGGACGACCTTCTGCACCTCGCCGAGGAACAGAAGCTGCGCATCGTCGAGCGCCCCGGCCGCACACCCGGGGGCTTCGATCCGACGACACGGACCATCCGCCTCAGTCCCGGCATGAGTGCGCGCACGATGCGCAGCGTGCTGGCGCATGAGCTCGGGCACGCCCAGTTCGGCCACATGCCCGCCCGAGCCCCCGTGCTCCGTGCGCAGCAGGAGCGCCAGGCCGACGAGTGGGCGGCATGCCGGTTGATCACGCCGCACGCCTATGCCGAGGCCGAGGAACTGCGCGGACCGCATCTCGCCAGCCTGGCCTTCGAGCTGGGCGTCACGATCGAACTGGTGACCGCCTACCAGCAGCTGCTGCGTCAAGGGGCCGTCCCGGTCGCTGGTTGAATATCGTCATGGCCTTCCTCGTGACCCCCGCCCCCGTCACCCTCACCGGAGAACTCGTCGAACTCCGACCGCTCGACCGCTCGCACGTCGACGGGCTGATCGACGCGGTGCAGGAAGGCGACCTCTGGAAGACCGCCTGGTATACCTCGGTACCGGCCCCGGAGGGCGTGACTGCGGAAGTCGACCGACGCATCTCGCTGATCGAGAAGGGCGAGATGGTGCCCTTCACCGCTTTCGGTGCCGACGGACGCATTCTCGGGCTCACCTCGTACTACGACATCGTCGCCGACGTCCCGCGACTGCACATCGGCTACACCTGGAACCGACCGTCCGCGCACGGCACCGGCACGAACGCGGAGTCCAAGCTCCTCCTCCTCCGCCACGCGTTCGAGACGCTCGGAGTGTTCCGCGTCGGTCTGACCACGCAGTGGGTCAACTTCCAGTCAAGAACGGCCATCGAACGACTCGGCGCCAAGCAGGACGGTGTGATGCGGGCCATGAGTCGCTACCGCAACGGCGCCCTCCGCGACAGCGTGGAGTACTCGATCATCGAACCGGAGTGGCCGGCCGTGCGCGCCAACCTGGAGGCGAGGCTCGCGAAACGACGTTGAGCGGACGGCGGTGCCGACCGCGGGGGATCACTCGGTGGCGTTGCCCGACCAGTTGTCCGACCGGCGCGTGGCCGAGCCGCGCTGGCGGAGCACGAACGCGAGCGCGAGCGTGACCAGCAGGAGGCCACCGCAGAACGCGAGGGCGTTGTAGTCGGGCAACCCGAACGAGATGCCCATCGTCCAGATGCCTCCGATGAAGAGGATCATGAAGAAGAGGAAGCTGAGGATCACGGGATCTCCTGTCGTCGGTGCCATCTACCAGGATAGCCCCGACGCGGAAACCCCCTGTGCAGGAGATTCGCGGCCTGGTGTCCTCGGAACATGAAGACACCATTGACCGCGGTCGCCGTCTCCTGCACGCTGAAGCCGTCGCCCGCCTCCTCCAGTTCCGACCTTCTCGCGACGCAACTGCTGGACGCACTCGCCGGGCACGGCGTCACGGGAGAACTCGTCCGCGCCGTCGACTTGTCGATCAGCCCCGGAGTGCAGAAGGACATGGGCGACGGCGACGAGTGGCCGAGCGTGCGACGACGGATCCTCGACGCCGACATCCTCGTGTTCGTGACACCGACCTGGCTCGGTCAGCATTCGAGCGTCGCGCAGCGCGTGCTCGAACGCCTCGACGCGGAGCTCGGCGAGACCGATGCACGAGGACGCCCCACACTCTTCGACAAGGTGGCGATCTCCGGCGTCGTCGGCAACGAGGACGGTGCCCATCACATCGCCGCGATCGTCTTCCAGGCGCTCGGAGACGTCGGCTTCACCATTCCGGCCCAGGGCTCGGTGTACTGGAACGGCGAGGCGATGCACACCACCGACTACAAAGACCTCGAGGAGACGCCCGAGAAGGTCGCCTCCTCGATCGGGACGGCCGCACGCAATGCCGCTCATCTCGCGCGACTGCTCAAGGCACAGGAGTATCCGACGCCGCGGTGAGGTCGAGCGCCCACTCGTTCACGGTGAGGTCTGCACCGCGGAACTCCTCGGTCAGGGTGCCGACCAGGGCGAAGCCGTTCCGCCGGCAGACACCGTTCGATGCCGGGTTGTCGACGCCGGGGAACGCCGTCAGAAAACGCCGATCCCCTCGGTGCGCACGGGCATCGTCGATCAGCAGGGCGAGGCCGTTGGATGCCACCCCTCGCCCTTGCGCCTCCGGACGGACGAACCAGCCCGTCTCGAGCGCGGGCTCGTCGCGCCAGAGCATCTGCCAGTAGCCGATCGAACCCAGCGACGACCCCGCGTCGTCTTCGATCACGAACATCCTCGCCTCGCCGGATGCCACGAGCCGCAGGTAGCGGGCCTGGCGTTCGACGATCTGCTCCTCACTCTCGGGACCGTTCAGATGCGCCGTCATCGCCGGGGTGTTGGCGGCGTGCAGCAGTTCGAGGTCGTTCTCGGACCAGAGCCTGAGCCGGAGCCTGAGGGAGTCCATGTCCGCATGATGGCATGAGCCACCGACGCTCTGCGGGATCGGGTCACCGACGGAAGGTGAGGACCTCGTCCCGACGCGACTTCTCGAGCGTCAGACCGGCGAGCTCGAGGCGCCGATACACCCGTCTCGGCAGCGGCGGCAGCTCGGCGGAGAACCCGCGCGGCGGCTTCGCGATCCCCGTGACCACGGAGAGGTCGACTCCGGACCCGCCACGGACCTCGAGGCGTGCGTACTCGCTGCGGCAGCGCCAACGGAGCAGATCGAGATCCCGGAACGGGATCGTGTGGCGGACCTCACCCACGCGGATCCGGAGTTCGTCGTTGCCGAAGGCGACCGTGCACTGCTGCGTGCGGCGGCGCAGGATCGCGGCAAAAGCCAGGTACACGGGGAGTGCGATCACGACTCCCAGGAGGAGGATGGCGATGCGCGGGCCCATGCGCAGCACGATGTCGTCGAGCGCGATCAGCGCGGCCACACCGAGGAGCCCGAAGACGACGACGATCGCCACGATCGCCTGGGTGAGAGTGCGCATCCGGAGCTCGATGCCGGGGAACCGCACGACCGAACCGTCGCCGCTCTCCTCGCGTTCCCACTCCGGGGTCACGGGCGGCGGCCGCTTCTTCGCATCCCGGCGCGTGATCAGGTCGGTGACGCGACTGAGCAGCCCCAACCAGATCCACCCGGTAGCCGGGATCGCCGCCATCTGCAGGACCACGGCGACGCCGCGAACGGCGGCGGGAAGTGGGTCGAGCAGTGCTCCCCCGAACTCCGCCACGAACGCGACGAGCGCACCGAGCACGATGGCGACGCCGAGATGCAGGATGGCCCCGTTGCGCGCGGGCACCATGCCGAACGTCGCATTCACGAACGCGAAGCCGAAGCACCAGCCCCCGACGAGCATCAGCAGGAAGGGAAAGAAGCTGAGATCGTCGCCGGCGACCGTGAAGCCGATCGCGGTGAGCAGGAGCACCGCACCCCAGAGGAGCGGGTTGCGCACGAGCTTCCGAGTGAGGGACTCGCGCACGGGCGCGTCAGTGGTGGGGTTCTCGGTCATCGGATCAGCGCCCCTGGCCGCGGGCAGCGCGGACGATCTCCTCGAGACGCCGGAGATAGGCGTCGAAGGATTCTCGCCCCGCCTCGGTCAGGGCGATGCGACGGGCCCGCTGATCGGTGGGACTGTTCGTGACGACGACGACTCCCGCATCGGTCAGAGCGGACACATGCTTCGACAGTGCCGACTTGCTCACCCCGACCAGGCGGAGCAACGTCGAGAACTCCACGTAGTCCGCGGGAGCCAGGGCGGAAAGCACGCTCAAACGCACCGGTTCGTGCAGCAGCGGATCGAGTCGGGGCGCGACCGCATCCCCTTCGTGCGGATCACTCATCTCGCTTCCCGGATGCCGCCGCGTGGGGTGCGCTCGCAAGGCGCTGCAGACCCGGTCGGCAGACGAGGAGGATCACGACGACGGCGGCTACGGCTCCGATCAGGTTCGGAAGGATCCATCCCGCCGCACGCACGGGGAACTGCACGGCCGCGAATGCCGCGAGCGCGAGCAGCGCACCACCCCAGACCAGCCACGCACCGAGGCGGTCGGACCAGTTGAGCCGCAGTCGGATGGACAGCATCGAGAAGAGACCGACGATGCCCAGCACGACGAAGGCCGAGAGGTACATCATGTCCATGTCGAGCATCGCCCCGATCGCCAGCGCTCCCGCCGACGCCACGAGCGAGGCGACCCACGCCCCGTTGCGCACCGACGACCTCTTCGTTTGCTGCACGGCCGCGAGGCGGGCCGCTGCTTCATCGCTGTCCATCATTCCCCCGATGTTTGTTTCCTGAAAAGAAACTAACACGTAGTTTCCTGGCAGGCAACAAGCTTGCCGGATCGGCCCTAGGCGGTGCGCTCCCAGATCCAGGGCACAGTCTCGCTCACCTTCACGAGCCCGGCGCGCTCCAAGATCGGTCGCGAGAACTCCGTGGAGTCCGAGTGGACCCAGCGCACACCCCGCGCCATCGCCGAGCGTGCCCGCGCCGCCGTGAGCGCGCGATAGATGCCTCGCCCTCGATATTCAGGAAGCGTCGCTCCGCCCCAGATCCCGGCGAACCGCGTACCGGGCACGATCTCGATGCGGCCCGCGCTGACGATGCGGCCGTCGACCTCCGCACCCCAGACCTCGACGGAGCTCTCCTCGCCCTGTCGTGACAGGAGTTCAGGGAGCGCGCTGTCCGCCCTCGGAGTTCCGCCGAACACCGCGTCCTGCATATCGAGCGCCGAGCGGATCTCCTCGGGCGTCGTGAGCAATCGCACCGTCACCCCGGGCGGCATCGCGGCGTCGACGAGAGACGACGCCTCGCCCAGCATCACGGACTCGGACTCCTCAGCGAGGAACCCCGCGGCGGTCAGCGCATCGGCGAGGCCGGGAGTGCGATCGTGCGTGCGAGTCTTCCACTCGGCGTGCTCGATCGACTCATCCGCTGCCAGGATCGCGGCCACCTCGCGCACTCGCGATGCCGGGTCGTCCAGGTCGCGGTAGGTGACGAACAGGCGGCCGCCGCGGAAGCGGCCTATCCACAGCGGACCGCGCCGCTGGACTGTCTCCGCGCCCTCCATCTCGGCGTCGGTGCGCAGGGCGTCGTCGTATGCGGCGAGGAGATCGGTCACCGGCTCAGCGTATCGGCGGCGAGGGGGCGCGACGACGAAGCCCCCGTCCGGCGGTCGATGTGACCGCCGATCCGGGGGCGTCGTCACCAGCGAGTGATCGCTGGTGGAGCGGACTCAGAAGTCCCAGTCGTCGTCTTCCGTGGCCTCGGCCTTGCCGATCACGTACGACGAACCCGACCCCGAGAAGAAGTCGTGGTTCTCGTCGGCGTTCGGCGAGAGCGCGGACAGGATCGCCGGGTTCACGTTCGTGACGCTGGAG
>JAQZBG010000076.1 GCA_029239165.1 Microbacterium sp.
GAGCGTGCCGTTGAAGACGCGCAGCAGCGCGAGGCGGCCGAGGAACGGGCTGGAGTCGAGGTTCGTGACCCAGGCCTGCAGCGGGTGCTCGTCGTCGTACGACGGCGCGGGCACGTGCTCGAGGATCGCCTCGAAGAGCGGCTCGAGGTCGTCGTTGTCGGGCAGCGAGCCATCGGCGGGACGGTTCTGCGACGCGGCACCGGCACGGCCGGAGGCGTAGACGACCGGCACGTCGAGGAGTGCGTCGACGTCGAGGTCGGGCACATCGTCGACGAGGTCGGAGGCGAGGCCGAGCAGCAGGTCGTGCGCCTCTTCCTCGACCTCGGCGATGCGCGCGTCGGGACGGTCGGTCTTGTTGACGAGCAGGATGACCGGCAGCTTCGACTCGAGCGCCTTGCGCAGCACGAAGCGGGTCTGGGGCAGCGGGCCCTCACTGGCATCGACCAGCAGCACCACACCGTCGACCATGGACAGGCCGCGCTCGACCTCGCCGCCGAAGTCGGCGTGACCGGGGGTGTCGATCACGTTGATCGTGATCTCCTTGCCCCCTGCGTGCTTGCCCTTGTACGTGATCGCCGTGTTCTTGGCGAGGATCGTGATGCCCTTCTCACGCTCCAGGTCGTTGGAGTCCATGGCGCGCTCATCGACGTGGGCATGTTCGCCGAAGGAGCCCGTCTGACGCAGCATGGCGTCGACGAGGGTCGTCTTGCCGTGGTCGACGTGGGCGACGATTGCGACGTTGCGGAGGTCAGAGCGAAGGGCGTGCGCCATGCAGGTGTCCTAAAAGAGTGTGGGGTTTTGCCGGGAAGCCGACGTTCCAGGATAACGCAAGCTCAGGGCGTGTTCCTGAAAACAGGTCGTAGCATCGAGATCGTGACCCGACCGCAGGCTCGAGGAGACCTTTCCGACCTCTCCCCCGCACCCTCTCGCGCGCGGCTGTGGTGGGAGATCGCGATCGTCCTGGCGCTCGGCCTCGGACAGTCAGCCGTGTACGCGATCGTGCAGCTCGCCTACCGTCTCACCGATGAGGTCCCGATCGCCGACCAGGTCGCGAAGCTGAACCCCTCCCGCAGCGACCGGGAGGTCTTCGACCTCATCTACCAGGTGCTCGCGATCGGCTTCTCCCTCGTTCCCGTGCTGCTGGTGTGCTTCCTGCTCTGGCAGTCGCGCCGACCGCATCTGGGACGACTCGGCCTGGACGGCACCGGGACCGGGCGCGACATCGGTCGCGGCATCCTGCTGGTCCTGGCGATCGGTGTGCCCGGCATCGGCCTCTACCTCGCCGGTCGTGCACTCGGGATGACCGTGGCGATCGACCCTGCCGGCATCGACGCCTACTGGTGGACGGTGCCCGTCCTGCTGCTCGCCGCCGCACGCGCCTCGCTGCAGGAGGAGTTCGTCCTGCTCGGCTATCTGTTCACGCGGCTGAAGCAGCTCGGCTGGGGGCCGTGGTCGATCATCATCGGCACATCGGTCCTCCGCGCCAGCTACCACCTGTATCAGGGCTATCCCGCCTTCTTCGGGAACCTCGCGATGGGGCTGCTGTTCGGCTGGCTGTATGAGCGCTCAGGGCGCCTGATGCCGTTCCTGGTCGCGCACTTCCTGATCGACGCGGCCGCGTTCGTCGGCTACCCCTGGGCGGCGGCGATGTGGCCCGATCTGTTCGGACTGCCGGGCTGAGCCCCGCCGGCATCACCTGGCGTTGGCGACGAGGACAGCGACGACGATCCAGACGATGATCGCGCCGAGTGCGGCGATCGCCGGAAGATCCCAGCTGCGCCGGATCGGCGCATCCGCGGTGGCGGGCGCCGCCTCCCAGCGGTCGCGGATCTCGGTGAGATCCCGGAGGCTCGTCGGAGCCTTCGGCTCCTCATCTCTGCCGGGGCGGGCGCGCGGCTGTCGCGCACGAGCCGGCCCGCCGTAGCAGGTGATGTCGGTGCCGTCGTCGAGAGAGAACACGAGCTGCCACTTCAGGTCGACATCCTTCACGCGGCTCCACCCGAAGGTCGTCCGCCGCAGCAGGTTCAACACTGTTCCGCCCGCGTCGTCGATGCGGACGAACGAGACGAAGGCGATTTCGTACACGACCCACAGCCCCAGGAGGACCCACGGAGCCAGGAGCAGCATCTCGCCCCAACCGGCGCGCAACACGGCGTCGCCGAGGAGGAACACCGCCAAGAGCGCACAGATGATCAGGAAGACGGGACCGGAAGCCGCACGGAACGTCCGTGCGGCTCCCGGCCCTGAGCCGTTCGACAAGGTCAACGTCCCCCGAGCGGGATCGAAGCACCCGGGATCGCCTTGAGCAGGCGATCCGTGTACTCCTGCTGCGGGTTGGCGAAGATCTCATCGACGGTGCCCTGTTCGACGACTTTGCCGCTCTCCATGACGCACACGAGGTCGCTCGACACCCGGACGACCGCGAGGTCGTGCGTGATGAAGAGATACGTGAGGTTCAACTCCGACTGCAGATCGGCGAGCAGCTGCAGGATCTGGTCCTGCACCAGCACGTCGAGCGCCGACACGGCCTCGTCGAGGACGACGATGTCGGGCTTGAGCGCGAGTGCACGCGCGATCGCGACGCGCTGCCGCTGTCCGCCGGAGAGCTCGTTCGGATACCGCGTGGCGAGTGTCCTCGGCAGCGCGACCTGATCGAGCAGCTCCTCGACGCGTGCGCGCCGAGAGGCGTTGTC
The DNA here is from genome assembly GCA_029239165.1 of Microbacterium sp. Classification (GTDB taxonomy): domain Bacteria; phylum Actinomycetota; class Actinomycetes; order Actinomycetales; family Microbacteriaceae; genus Microbacterium. Next base: position 2,694 of record JAQZBG010000076.1, read on the forward strand.
GCCCACACCGTGGATCTGCAGGGGCTGCGAGATCGTGTTCCCGATGTTGCGGAGCGGATCGAGCGAGCCGTAGGGGTCCTGGAACACGGGCTGCATCCGACGACGCAGTCCGAACGCCTGGGCGTTGGACAGCTTCGACACGTCCTGACCGTCGATCTCGATCGTGCCACTAGTGGGCTCTTCGAGCTTCAGCAGCATCTTCGCGACCGTGGACTTGCCCGATCCCGACTCACCCACCAGGGCGAGCGTCTTGCCACGCGGGATCTCGAAGGACACGTGATCCACGGCGCGGAACGCTTCGCTGCGGAAGTTCCCCTGGCGGATCTTGTAGTCCTTCGTGAGCCCCTCGACTCGCACCGTGGGCGGGATGGCGGCGAGGTCGGCGGCGGTCTCGATGCCGCGGTCCTCGACGACGGCCTGGATGCGCTGTGACGCCACGCTGGGCGCCGCGCCCACCAGGCGCTTGGTGTACGGATGCTGCGGGTTCTCGAGGATCTGCCTGCTCGGACCGGCTTCGACGATGCTGCCGTTGCTCATCACGATGATCTTCTCCGCACGCTCGGCCGCGAGACCGAGGTCGTGCGTGATCAGGAGCACCGAGGTGCCCTTGTCCCGCGTGAGAGTGGCCATGTGGTCGAGGATGACGCGCTGCACCGTGACGTCGAGCGCCGAGGTGGGCTCGTCCGCGATGAGCAGCTTCGGGTCGGCCGCGAGACCGATCCCGATCAGCGCACGCTGACGCATACCGCCCGAGAACTGATGCGGGAACTGGTGCAGGCGCCGCTCGGCATCTGCGAGACCTGCCTGCTTCAGCACCTCGATCGCGCGCGCCTTCACCGCATCCCGGCCGTGAGCGATCCCATTCGCGCGGATCGCCTCCTTCACCTGGAATCCGATGCTCCACACCGGGTTGAGGTTCGACATCGGGTCCTGCGGGACGAAGCCGATCTCGCGACCGCGGACGGCCTCGATCTCGCGACGCCCGAGGGTCGTCAGCTCGCGTCCCTCGAGGGTGATCGAGCCGTTCGTGATCGTGCCGGTCCCGGGGAGCAGGTTCACGATGGCGCTGGCCGTCGTGGACTTGCCCGATCCCGACTCCCCCACGATGGCGACGGTCTCGCCGGGGAAGATGTCGAAGCTCGCACCGTGCAGGACTTCGCGATCGCCCTCCTGCGTGCGGAACGCGACCTTCAGATCGCGAACGCTCAGAAGTGGGATTCGTGCGGTTTCGCGATCGTTCATCGCCGCGCCCTCGCTCTCGGATCGATGGCGTCTCGAATGAGCTCGCCGAGGGTCACGAACGCGAGCACGGCGAGCGTGAGCGCGATCGACGGATAGATGAGCGCCATCGGTGCCACGCGCAGCGATGACTGCGCCGCACTGATGTCGTTGCCCCAGGACATCACGTCGCTACCCAGTCCGACCCCGAGGAACGACAGGGTCGCCTCGGCGACGATCGATGCGGCGAGGGCCAGCGTCGATACGACCAGCAGCGGCGCCAGCGAGTTCGGGATCACGTGGGCCATGAGACTGCGGAACTTCGAGAGCCCGACCGCCTGCGCGGCGACGATGAAGTCCGCCTGCCGAACTCTCAGAACCTCGGCGCGCACGACGCGCGCGGTGGACGCCCAGGCGAACCCACCGATCGCGAGTGCGAGAACAGGCACCGAGCGGTACTGCGAGAACGCCGTCATGACGACCACAGCCGCGAGGATGTATGGGATGGCGAAGAAGATGTCGCCGATGCGCGACAGCACTGCGTCCAGCCATCCGCCGTAGAACCCGGCCAGTGCACCCATGATGAGTCCGACGATCGAGCCGATCGCGGTCGCCAGCAAGCCGACCGAGAGCGAGGTCTGAGCGCCCCAGATGACCCTCGAGTAGATGTCACAACCCTGGAAGGTGTAGCCCAGGGGGTGGCCTGCCGCAGGACCGTCGTTGCTGTACTGGAGTTCGCAGGCTCGCGGGTCGACCGAGGTGAACAATGTCGGCCACGCCGCCATCAACACGAAGACCAGCGCGAGAACGACAGAGAACCAGAACAGCGGGCGACCCCGCAGGTCGGTCCATGCGTCGCGCCACAGGTTGCGCGGCTTCTCGGTGATCCGCACGGCGTCGACCGCGATGGTCTCCGTCTCGATCGGCGCGACGTAGTGGTTGTGCGTTGTGGGGTCAGGCATAACGGATCCTTGGGTCGAGCAGACCGTAGAGCAGGTCGATGACGAGGTTGACCAGGACGTACAAGATCACGAACACGGTGACGAAGGAGACCACGGTGGGACCCTCGTTGCGGATCGCGGCGTTGTAGAGGGTGTTACCGACGCCGGGGACGTTGAAGATTCCCTCGGTCACGGTCGCGCCGACGAGGAGAACTCCGAAGTTCGTCGCCGAGTTGGTGATCACCGGGATCAGCGAGTTGCGCAGCACGTGCACGGGAATCACCCGGCCACGAGAGAGGCCCTTGCTGTAGGCGGTGCGCACCCAGTCCTGGTTGAGCGTGTCGATCACGGAACTCCGCATGAGACGCATGCTCACGGCGTAGAGGCTGAAACCGAGCACGATGGCCGGAAGCCACAATCCGCCCCAGTCGTTGTCAGAGCCCACGGTGGGCTTGAACCAGCCGAGCTTGATCGCGAGGAAATACTGCGCGAGGAAGGCCACGACGAAGATCGGGATGGCGATCGCGACGAGCGCGATGCCGAGCATCGTGTGGTCGAAAACCTTGCCCTTGCGCAGCGCCGAAATCGTGCCGATGAGGATCGCCAGAACGAACTCGATGGCGATCGCCATGACCGCAAGCCGACCCGTGACCGGAAGAGTTTCCGCGAGCACCTCCGAGACCGGGCGTCCGGAGAAGGTGTTGCCGAGGTCACCTTGGAACACGCCGGTGATGTAGTACCAGTACTGCACGATGAACGGATCGTTCAGGTGGTACTGCTCGCGCAGCTGTTCCACGATGGCCGGGTTCGGGGTGCGATCGCCGAACAGGCCGAGGATCGGGTCCCCCGGCATGGCGAACACGAGGAAGTAGATGAGCAGGGTCGCTCCGAAGAAGACCGGGATGACCTGCAGGAGACGTCTGAGAATGTAACTGAACATCTGTAGTCCTGTGAGGAGGGGGCGGCAGAGCGTGACGAACACAGCCTGTGAGGCGGTGACGACGAATCGTCACCGCCTCACAGATGAGTGCCGTCTGGCTTTACTCGCCGTCCTTCGTGACCTGGTAGAGGATCGGCCAGGTGTCCCAGCCGAACTCGACGTTCTCGACCGAGTCGCCCCAGGCGCCCATGGCGTTGGTGTACCAGAGCGGGATGGCCGGAAGGTCCTGGAACAGGATCTCCTGCGCCTCCTGGAACTTCTTGATGCCGTCTTCGACCTCGGTCGCGGAGGCACCCTCGTCGAGGAGCTTGTCGAACTCCGGGTTCGAGTAGTCGCCGTCGTTCGAGCCGGCACCGGTTCCGAAGATCGGGCCGAGGCCGTTGAACATCGACGGGTAGTCGAACTGCCATCCGGTGCGGAAGGCGGTCTGGGTCTGCTCCTCGGTGATCAGCGTGCGGTGCTCGGCGAAGGTCGGGATCGGGTTGCCCGATGCCTCGATGCCGAGGTTGTTCTTGATCTGGTTGGCGACGGCGTCGACCCAGCCCTGGTTCGGGCCGTCGGCGTTGTACTGGATCTGGAACGATCCGGTCCACGGGGCGATGGCGTCGGCCTCAGCCCACAGCTCCTTCGCCTTGTCGGCGTCGAACTCGAGGACCTCGGATCCGGGGATGTCCTCGGAATAGCCGTCGATCACCGGGGAGGTGAAGTCCTTCATCGGCGTGCGGGTGCCGCTGAAGACCACATCGGTGATCTCCTCGCGGTTGATCGCGTGCGAGATGGCCGCACGACGCAGCTGACCCTCTTCCCCGCTGAAGTGCTCGAGGCGCTCCGGGATGGTGATGGTGGCGTTTGCCGCAGCAGGCTGGTTCACCGTACGGTCCGGGAAGTCGGTCTCGAAGGTCTGGAGAGCCGTGTCGGGGATCTCCTGGATGATGTCCAGCTGGCCACCCTGGAGGTCGGCGTACGCCGCCTCGGTGCTGGCGTACAGCTTCATGTCGACGCCACCGTTCATCGCCTCACGCGGACCGGTGTAGTCCTCGTTCTTGACGAGTTCGATGCTCTCGTTGTGCTTCCAGGCACCCTCTTCGGCGAAGACGTACGGTCCGTTGCCGACCGGGTTCTCGCCGAAGGCCGCGAGGTCTTCCCAGGCCGAAGCCGGCAGCGGGAAGAACGCGGTGTAGCCGAGACGCAGGGGGAAGTCGGACTCCGGCTGCTTGAGCTTGACCGTGAAGGTCAGGTCGTCGACGACCTCGAGGCCGGAGAGCTCCGGAACGTTCTCCTCGTAGGAGAAGCCCTCGATGGACTCGAAGAAGTAGCTCGAGAGCTGCTTGTTGTCGAGTGCTGCACCGTAGTTCCACGCCTTGACGAAGGACTCGGCGTCGACCGGGTCGCCGTTCGCGAAGGTCTGGTCGGCCTTGATCTTGATCGTGTACGTCTGCGCGTCGTCGGTCTCGATCGACTCGGCGAGGTCGTTGTGCACGGCGCCTTCGGCGTCGTAGTAGACGAGACCCGCGAAGATGCTCTGGAGGACGAGGCCGCCACCGACCTCATTGGTGTTCGTCGGGATCAGCGGGTTCTGGGGCTCGGTGTTGTTGACCGAGATCACTGCCGTGGGGTCACCGGAAGGGGTTTCCTCCGTGCCCTCGTTGCCGCCACCACTCGCGCAGCCCGCGAGCGCCAGGGCGCCGATCACGAACAACGCGGAGCCCGCAAGGGCGATCTTGTTGCGCTTCACTTTGTGTCCTCCTGTGGACTATCACTCAGACTGCGCGCTCATCGTTGAACGCGTAGGGATAGTCGAGAGTAACCCGCACCCCTTCACCCGAGACGCTCAGCTAACGAACTGTTACTGAGTGGTGACCATATGTAACAAGGCCGAAACACCGGGAAATACGAGACGGTGCTGCACCCCGCAACAGGGGTGCAGCACCGTCTGCTCACATGAGCATGTTGCTCAGGCGAATGCCTCCACCGGCGGGCAGGCGCAGACCAGGTTGCGGTCTCCGTACGCCTGATCGATGCGGCGCACCGGCGGCCAGTACTTGCCTGCCACGAGCGCGCGAACCGGGTAGGCGGCGTCCTCCCGCGAATAGGCGTGGTTCCACTCCCCCGCGATGAGCGAGACCGCGGTGTGCGGCGCGTGTACGAGAGGGTTGTCATCGGCCGGCCAGCGACCGGCGGCGACGGCCTCCGCCTCGGCCTTGATCATGACCATCGCCTCGATGAAGCGTTCGATCTCGTCGAGGTCCTCCGACTCGGTCGGCTCGACCATGAGCGTGCCCGCGACGGGGAACGACATGGTCGGCGCGTGGAAGCCGTAATCGATGAGGCGCTTGGCGACGTCGTCGACCGTGACGCCGGTGGCCTCCTTGAGCGGACGCAGGTCGAGGATGCACTCGTGCGCCACCCGCCCGTTCTCGCCCGTGTACAGGACCGGGAAGTGAGAGCCGAGGCGCTCCGCCATGTAGTTCGCAGAGAGGACGGCCGCAGCGGTGGCACGACGCAGCCCGTCAGCGCCCATCATCCGCACGTATGCCCACGAGATCGGCAGGATCCCGGCCGAACCGTACGGAGCGGCGGAGATGACCCCGCCTTCGAACGTGTAACCGCCGAAGTGCTCCGCGCGCTGGGCGAGCGGGTGCGAGGGCAGGAACGGCGCGAGGTGAGCCTTCGCCGCGACCGGTCCGATGCCGGGACCGCCGCCTCCGTGCGGGATCGCGAACGTCTTGTGCAGGTTGAGGTGCGAGACGTCGCCGCCCAGGTCGCCGAAGCGCGCATAGCCGAGCAGGGCGTTGAGGTTCGCGCCGTCGACGTAGACCTGGCCACCCGCGTCGTGCACGGCGGAGGTGATCTCGACGACCTGTTCCTCGTACACACCATGCGTGGAGGGGTACGTGATCATCAGCGCCGAGAGGTCGTCGGCGTGCTGGGTGATCTTCGCGCGCAGGTCGTCGAGGTCGACGTTGCCGAGCTCGTCGGTGGCCACGACCACGACCTTCATCCCGGCGAGCACGGCCGATGCGGCGTTCGTGCCGTGGGCCGAGGACGGGATCAGGCAGACCGTGCGGTGCTGGTCGCCGTTCGCGTGGTGGTAGCCGCGGATCGCGAGCAGGCCGGCGAGCTCACCCTGCGATCCGGCGTTCGGCTGCAGCGAGACCGCGTCGTACCCGGTGACCTCGGCGAGCCAGCCCTCGAGCTGATCGATGAGCTCGAGGTAGCCCTGCACATCGGCCGCCGGAGCGAACGGATGGATGCCCGCGAACTCCGGCCACGTGATCGCCGCCATCTCGGTGGCCGCGTTGAGCTTCATCGTGCAGGAGCCCAGCGGGATCATGCCGCGGTCGAGCGCGTAGTCGCGGTCGGCGAGGCTCTTCAGGTACCGCATCATGGCGGTTTCGCTGCGGTGCGCGTGGAACACCGGGTGCGTGAGGTAGTCGTCCTGACGACCCAGGTCCGCAGGCAGGGCGTTGCCGCCCCCGTCGGAGAAGCCGAACACACGCTCCTGAGCTCCGCCGAAGACCATCGCCACCTGGTGCAGCTCGGCCACCGTGGTGGTCTCATCGATCGAGATGCCGATCGTGTCGGCATCAGCCACGCGGAGCAGGATGCCGTAGCCGTCCCGCGCCTGCGCGGCGAACTCGGTCGCGCGTCCAGGCGCTCGCACCGTGAGCGTGTCGAAGAACGAGTCGTGCACGACGTCGGCTCCCGCCTCGGTCAGCCAGGAAGCCAGCAGCGCTGCCTTCGTGGCGGCCTCGGAGGCGATCGCACGGAGCCCGTCGGGGCCGTGATACACGGCGTACATGGCCGCCATCACGGCCAGCAGCACCTGCGCGGTGCAGATGTTCGACGTCGCCTTCTCACGACGGATGTGCTGCTCCCGTGTCTGCAGCGAGAGGCGGTACGCGGGCTTGCCGTCGGCATCCACCGACACCCCGACGAGTCGGCCGGGCAGCTGACGCTCGAGGCCCGAGCGGACGGCCATGTACCCGGCGTGCGGTCCTCCGAAGCCCATCGGCACTCCGAAGCGCTGCGTCGTGCCGACGGCCACATCCGCGCCGAGCGACCCGGGCGACGCGATCAGTGTGAGCGCGAGCAGATCGGCCGCCGCGACGGCCAGTCCGCCTGCGAGGTGCGCGGCGTCGAAGACAGCGGACGGGTCCCAGACCCGACCCGATGCGCCGGGGTACTGGACGAAGACGCCGAAGAGATCAGCGGGCAGCTCCTCCCCCGCGG
>JAQZBG010000077.1 GCA_029239165.1 Microbacterium sp.
GGAGCACCCGACAACGTCACGATCGTGCTGGTCGACGTGGGCGGACAGCATCCGATCCACTCCGGCACCCCGACGATCGTCGGCTCGGCTTCCAACCCCGACGGCGTCTACGTCCCGCCAGTGCGCCCGCCGCGCGGAAACTGGTTGCACCCGGTGCGGCAAGCCGCGAACGAGCCCAGCCACTTCGAGCCGGCACCCGAGTACCTCGAGGAACTCATCGAGGAGGACCGGCGTCGCGCGAAACGCCGTCGCGCGGGCTGGATCGCCGCCACACTCCTGGTCGTCGGGATGCTCGTCGTGGCCGCTTTCGCCGCTTACAGCTGGACCCAGACGCGCTACTTCATCGGTGCGGACGACGACAGTGTCGTGATCTTCCAGGGAGTGCAGCAGAACATCGGCCCGATCACGCTGTCGACCCCGGTCGAGGACACCGAGATCCTGCTCGCGAACCTCCCCCAGTATCAGCGGGCATCCGTCGAGCGCACGATCAACGCGCGCTCGCTGGCCGACGCCATGGCCATCGTCGATCGACTCCGGGCGGGTGCGGATGCGAACGTGATCGAGCAGACACCCCTGCCGACGCCGCTGCCGAGTCCGCTGCCGACTGAGACCCCTGCGGGGGGTGAGGGATGAGCACCGACGTGCAGGCGGACACCACCGTCATCAAGGCGCTCAAGCGCCTCCGGATGCCGCAGACGCAGCGCAACCGGGAGTTCTGGCTGCTGCTGTTCGCGTGCGCGCTCAGCGGCGCCGCGCTCACCCTCGTGCAACTGGGCGCACTCGGCACGATCGACCCGATGATCCTCGCGATCGGCGGCGGTCTGGCGGCCCTCGCCTTCGCCCTGCACATCGTGCTGCGTTTCGTCGCCGCCGACGCGGATCCGTTCGTGGTGCCGATCGCGACGCTGCTCAGCGGCCTCGGCATCGCGATGATCTATCGCATCGACATCGCCTTCAAGAACACCGGCTGGGACGCATACTCCACCAAACAGCTGGCCTGGACCGCGATCTCGCTGGCGGGTGCCATCGCGATCGTGATCCTGCTCCGCAACTATCGGATCCTGTTCCGGTACACCTACATCTTCGGTCTCGCCGGAATCCTCCTGCTGCTGCTGCCGTTCGTTCCCGGTCTGCGGATCCCCGACGCGAACGCGGCCGTCTGGGTGTCGCTGGGCGGCGCTTTCGCCTTCCAGCCCGGCGAGCTGGCCAAGATCTGCCTGGCCATCTTCTTCGCCGGCTACCTGGTGCGCACCCGCGAGAGCCTCACCTCGGTCGGCAAGCGGGTCCTCGGCATCACCTGGCCCCGCATGCGGGAGCTGGGTCCCGTCCTCGTGGTCTGGCTCATCTCGCTCGGGATCATCGTGTTCCAGCGCGACCTCGGCACCGGAACGCTGATCTTCGGCATGTTCGTCGCGATGCTCTACGTCGCGACGGGGAAGACGAGCTGGGTCCTCATCGGCCTCGGACTCGTGGTCGCGGGCGTCGCACTCGCGACACAGATCCTCAGCTACGTGCAGGGTCGCTTCATCAACTGGCTGTTCCTGTTCGACGCGAACCAGGTCGACCCCGACGGCGCGGGCTACCAGCCCATGCAGGGACTGTTCGGGCTCGCCCGCGGTGGCCTCATCGGTACCGGCTGGGGTCAGGGCCGGCCGGAGGTCACCCCGCTCGCGCACAGCGACTACATCATCACCAGCCTCGGTGAAGAACTCGGCCTCATCGGACTGTTCGCGATCCTCTGCCTGTACATGGTCTTCGTCAGCCGGGGCATGCGCATCGGGCTCGCCGGTCAGGACGACTTCGGCAAGCTGCTCGCCACCGGCCTCTCGTTCACCATCGCGCTGCAGGTGTTCATCATGGTCGGCGGCGTCACCCGTCTGATCCCGCTGACCGGCCTGACCACCCCGTTCCTCGCCGCCGGTGGATCCTCGCTCGTGGCCAACTGGCTCATCGTGGCGCTGCTGCTGCGCATCTCCGACGGCGTCCGCCGCCAACCGAGGGTCGTGATCGGATGACACGAGAACTCCGCCGTCTCAGCATCGTGATGCTGTTCATGTTCATCGCCCTGTTCGCCGCGACCAGCTGGATCCAGGTCGTCGAAGCCGATGCGCTCGCGCAGAACAGCAACAACAAGCGCACCCGGCTCGACAGCTACGAGATCCAGCGGGGCTCGATCATCGTCGACGGCGCGACCATCGCCAACTCGGTGCCCAGCGACGACAGATACCAGTTCCAGCGCGTCTACACCGATGCCGCGATGTGGGAGCCGGTGACCGGCTACTTCAACGCGGCGCTCGACTCGCGGACCGGCATCGAACGCGCCATGAACGCGGAACTCTCCGGCACCGGTGCCAACGCGTTGCTCGCCGAGGTCGAGCGCATCATCTCCGGCCAGCCGCAGCGCGGTTACAGCGTGGAGCTGTCGCTGAACACGGCAGCTCAGCGCGCCGCCTACGAAGCACTCGAGGGACTCCAGGGCGCCGTGGTCGCGATGGATCCCCAGACCGGGCGCATCCTCGCCATGGTCTCCACCCCGGGCTTCGACACGAATCAGATGGCCACGCACGACGCGGATGCTGCGAACGCCACCTACGACCAGCTCGCCGCCGACCCCGGCAAGCCGCTGTCCAATCGCGCGATCGCCGGTGACCTCAACCCGCCGGGCTCGACGTTCAAGGTCGTCGTCGCGGCGGCCGCGTATGCCAGCGGGAACTGGACCCCGCAGTCGACGCTGCCGAACCCCGTCTCGTACACCCTGCCCGGGTCCCTCAATCGGGTGTCGAACGCCTGGGGCGGCAAGTGCGGACCAGGCACCACGGTCACGATCGCCGAGGCCATCCGACTCAGCTGCAACATCCCCATGGCCGAGCTCGCTGTCGAGCTCGGCGACGAAGCGATCCGCGAGATGGCCGAGAAGCTCGGTTTCAACAAGTCCTTCGAGACCCCGCTGGAATCGACTCCGTCCAGCTACCCCGACGGCCTCGACGATGCACAGACCGCCCTCACCGGATTCGGACAGGGCAAGGTCACCGCGACCCCCCTGCAGATGGCGATGGTGTCGGCCGGTCTCGCGAACGACGGCGTCGTGATGAACCCTCGGATGGTGGATGCCGTGATCGGCAACGACCTGTCGGTGATCGAGGCGTTCCAGGACAGCGAGTTCGGCCGTGCGATGGAAGCCGATGTGGCCGACGACGTCACGGCGGCGATGGTCGCCAGCGTCGCAACGGGCGCAGCCCAGGGTGCAAGAATAGACGGGATCGACGTGGCCGGTAAGACGGGCACCGCAGAGAACGAGAACAGGCCGCACACGTTGTGGTTCACCGGCTTCGCGCCGGCGGACGACCCCGCGGTCGCAGTAGCGGTCGTCGTCGAAGACGGCGGCGGACAGGGACAATCAGGCAGCGGCGACACCATCGCCGCTCCGATTGCGAAGAAGGTCATAGAGGCGGTGCTGGGCAGATGAGGCCGACGCAGGGTGTGTCGTTCGGTGGTCGTTACGAGCTGCAGTCGCGTATCGCGATCGGTGGCATGGGCGAGGTGTGGGAGGCGACGGATCACGTCATCGGACGTACCGTCGCGATCAAGATCCTCAAGGACGAGTACATGGGGGACCCCGGGTTCCTCGAGCGTTTCCGTGCCGAGGCACGTCACGCCGCTCTCGTGAACCATGAGGGCATCGCCAGCGTGTTCGACTACGGCGAGGAGAACGGCAGCGCCTACCTCGTCATGGAGCTCGTGCCCGGCGAGGCGCTCTCGACCGTGCTCGAACGCGACGGCGCGCTCAGCGCCGACAAGACGCTCGACATCGTGGCCCAGACGGCTTCCGCGCTCCAGGCCGCGCACGCGGCCGGTCTGGTGCACCGCGACATCAAGCCGGGAAACCTGCTGATCACGCCCGACGGGCGCGTCAAGATCACCGACTTCGGCATCGCGCGCATCGCCGACCAGGTTCCGCTGACGGCGACCGGTCAGGTCATGGGCACGGTGCAGTACCTCTCGCCCGAGCAGGCGTCAGGACACCCGGCTTCGCCCGCGACCGACACGTACTCGCTCGGCATCGTCGCGTACGAGTGCCTCGCAGGCAAGCGTCCGTTCACGGGCGAGTCGCAGGTGGCGATCGCGATGGCGCAGATCAACGAGCAGCCTCCGCCGCTGCCGCCCACCGTGCCCATCCCGGTGCAGAACCTGGTGATGGCGATGATCGCCAAGAAGCCCAGCGACCGGCCATCGTCGTCGGCCACCGTGGCGCGTGCGGCGCAGGCGCTTCGTCGCGGAGACCTGAACTCCGCCGCCATCGCCGTTCCTGCGATCGCGACCGGTGGGATCGCGGGCGACGACGACGCGACGCGCATGCTCACGGCGTCCGGCGACGACGGCACCACGCGCATCCTTCCCACAACCGCCCAGCTCCCCACGGAGGAAGCGGCGGAGGGCGAGAAGAAGCAGAAGAAGAAGAGCCCGTGGACCTGGCCGCTGATCGCTCTGATCGCGCTGCTGGTGATCGTGCTCGGTGGAACCGTGTGGGCGATGCTCGCGAACCAGGGCGATCCTGACGCCAAACCGTCGAATTCGGCATCTCCCTCGCAGTCGCAGTCGGAGACGCCGCCGCCGCCGACGACGCCTCCGCCGCCCGAGGTGGTCCGTGTCGACGTCACCGCGTTGAACCTGGTCCGCATGGACTGCGGCACGGCCACGGCGACGCTCAAGGAGGCGGGTTTCACGGGCGGGATCACCTGCCCCGAGGGCGACCCGGCCCCCACCGATGGAGACGTCGGCAAGGTGTACCGTGTCGTCCCCTCCGGCAACGTCGAGACGACGCAGCCGATGACCCTCACGATCTATGCCGCGCGCGCAGCTCTGCCGACCCCGACCGACACGCCCACCATCACGGGTGACCCGGTCGCCGGCAGCACGGTGACCATCTCCTGGGGCACCGGGTTCACCTGCCCCAGCGGTACGACGCTCTCCGGATACGTCGTCTCGCTGCAGAACGGCACGTTCCTGTCGGGCGGCCCGAACTTCCAGCCGACGCAACGCAACACGCAGGTGCAGGTGGCGGACGCTGCGGGCCAGCAGCTCATCGTGACATATCAGGGCATGTGCTCGGGTGGCGACCAGCGCACATCGTCCGCGTCGCCGCCGCTCTCGGTTCCGATCGTCGCCGCGACCGACCCCGGCGAGGGTGACGAAGGCGGCGGCACCGAAGGGTAGCCTTTAGTCCAGCTCAGTCGCAGTCGTTTTCCAGGGGGTAGTACGTGTCCACAGAGCCACGAGTCATCGCGGGTCGATACCGCGTCGACGAGCTCATCGGGCATGGCGGCATGGCAAAGGTCTATCGCGGCCAGGACCTGACCCTCGGCCGTGAAGTCGCGATCAAGATCCTCGACCCCGACCTGGCGCGTGACACCGCCTTCCGCACCCGTTTCCGCCTGGAGGCGCAGGCGGCGTCGCGCATGTCGCACCCGTCGATCGTCCGCGTGTTCGATGCCGGCGACCCCTCGGCGGGAGACGCGTCGTCCGACGAGCCCCCGTACATCGTGATGGAGCTCGTCAAGGGCACGCTCCTCAAGGAGATCATCTCGTCTGGACCGGTGCCTGTGGCTGACGCGGTGCGCTACGTCGACGGCATCCTCGAGGCGCTCGACTACTCGCACCGCGCGGGTGTCGTGCACCGCGACATCAAGCCGGGCAACGTCATGGTGACCGACAAGGGCCAGGTCAAGGTGATGGACTTCGGCATCGCCCGAGCCGTCTCCGACTCCTCCTCGACCGTGGCGGAGACCACGCAGATCATCGGCACCGCCGCGTACTTCTCCCCGGAGCAGGCGAAGGGCGAACCCGTCGATGCTCGGGCCGACCTCTACTCGACCGGTGTCGTGTTGTACGAACTGCTCACCGGTCGCCAGCCGTTCCGCGGCGAGTCGCCGGTCGCCGTCGCCTACCAGCACGTCAGCGAGACCCCGGTCCCGCCGACCGAGGTGAACGAGGATGCGCCGGGCGCACTCGATCCCATCGTTCTGCGGGCTCTCGCGAAGGACCCGTACCAGCGGTACCCGGATGCTGCGCACTTCCGCGCTGCTCTGGATGCCGCGGTCACCGGAAGCGCGCCGACTCGCAAGGAGCTCGGAGCGCTGACCAGCGAGCTCTACGGGCCGAGCCCGCGGCAGGCGCAGGAGACGGCACGTTCGCTGCGCCAGCTCAGCTCCGACACCACCATGACCCGCACCCAGTCCGGCCCTCCGGTCGCCTGGATCTGGGCGGGTGTCGCCCTTCTCGCAGTGCTGCTCGCTTCCGTGCTGTTCTGGGTCGTCACGATCAGCATGCGTCCGCCGGAGGTCCCGAGTACGTCGCGCATCATCCCGAACCTGGTGAACGTGTCTTCCGAGCGCGCTCAGGACGACCTCGCCAAGCTCGATCTGACGTCGAAGATCGTGATCGAGTCGAGTTCCGAGATCACCGAGGGCAACGTCATCCGCACCGACCCCGAGGCAGGAGTCTCGGTCGAGCAGGGTTCGACCGTCACTGTGCACGTCTCCTCGGGCGTCGAGACCGTGGTGGTACCGAAGATCGAGGGCATGTCCCTCGAAGACGCCACCAAGGCGCTGAAGGCCGCCGGCCTCGAACTCGGGACGGTGATCCAGAAGAACGACAAGGGGCTCGCTGCCGGCACCGTGATCTCCGCCAGCGAGACCGCCGAGACCGAGGTGGCACCCGACACCGTCGTCAACCTCGTCGTCGCGAGTGGAAAGGTGACGCTGACCGACCTCGTCGGCTGGACCGTCGACGCGGCGACCACGAATCTCACCGACCTCGGTCTCACCCCGGTGCCCGTGGAAGAGGCGGATTGCGCTCCCACGGAGCCTCCGACCGTGCATTCGATGTCGGTGGCACCGGGCGACGTGCCGATCGGATCTTCGGTCGAGCTTCGATACTGCGCTGCTCCCTGAGCCTCTCGGGGAGCGTCCGATGCGCTGAGGTGTCAGCGCGAGAGCGGATGCAGTCCGTGTGATCGAGCCACGGCATCGGCAGCCCCGCAGAGCTCCAGCCAATTCGCGAGGAGCCGGTAGCCGCCTTCGGTGAGCACACTCTCCGGGTGGAACTGCACACCGTGCAGCGGCAGGTGTCGGTGCGAGAGCGCCATGACCGTCCCGCTCTCCGTCCACGCGGTGACGACGACCTCGGACGGGAGGTCGGATGCTGCGAGGGCCAGCGAGTGGTACCGGCCGGCGTCGAACGGCGAGGGGATTCCGGCGAACAGCGGCGATCCGTCGTGGGTGACGGCGGAGACCATCCCATGCATCAGCTCGGGTGCTTCGCTCACGGCAGTTCCGAGCGATTCACCGATGATCTGATGACCGAGGCAGACTCCGAGGGTGGGCATCCGCAGCCGTGCGGCGATGCGAACCGCCTCGAGGGAGATCCCGGCATCTTCGGGGCGCCCCGGGCCGGGGGAGAGCAGCAGAGCGTCGTACCCCGGGAGCATCCGCTCGAACCCTGCGGCGTCCAGCGCGTCGGATTCGACCATCGTGGTCTCGGCACCGAGCTCGTGGAGATAGCCGATGAGAGTGTGCACGAAGCTGTCGTGGTTGTCCACCACGAGCACTCGGGTCATTCGACGTCGACCTCGCCGGGGGCGATGATCGGGCTCACCCACGGGAACACGTACCAGAACAGGCCGTACAGCACGGCCGCGATCAGGACGACCAGGATGAGAACGCGCAGCCACCACGGGCCGGGCAGCAAGCGCCAGAGTGCGGCGTACATCAGTCGTCTCCCTCGTGAGCGTCCACGGTCACACCGATGGTGCGGCCGGAGGCGGCGGCGGGTCTGTCAGCGCGGTCGGGAGGCCCTCGGCGCGGGGCTGGAAGCTCTCGAACACCCCGTACGCGACGATGCGCTCCGCGAGCGAGTAGAGCGGTGAGCAGGCCGTGAGCGTGATGTACTGCTCTCCGGTCTGCTGCTCGGGCATCTGCGGCACGTCGGCCAGCACGTCGGTCTGCGTCGGCTTGACGTACTCGAGCGTCCGGAACCGGTACGTGTACCAGCCGTCGGGCGTCTCGACCACGATCGCGTCGTTGAGCTGCAGCTTGTCGATCTGGTTGAAGGGCTTGCCCCAGGTGGTGCGGTGTCCGGCCATCGAGAAGTTGCCGACCTCGCCGGGCATCTTGGAATCGGTGTAGACCCCGATGCCCTTCTGGTCGAGGGTCCGAGCGCGGCTCGTTCCCCCGTAGATGCCGAAGTTGTAGTCCGCACCGAAGCGGGGGATGTGCATCTGCCCGAAGAGCTCGCCGTCAGCCGGAGCTGCCGGCACCGGAGGCACATAGACCGTGCTGCCGTCTTCGGTCTCCGCCATGGGCGGGGGTTCCGGCGCTTCGGCCTGCGCCCACTCCTGCGACACCGCGGCACCCTCGTCGTTCTTCTGGGCACTGATGATGATGTCGCCGATCCACATCTGCCAGGCGACGAACAGCAGGACGAGCACACCGGCGGTGAGGAGCAGTTCGCCGAGCACGCTCGCGAAGGTGGCGCGAGAGCGTGGTCTCGTTCGCCGCGGGCGTCGCCCCCCAGGCACGACGGATGCACTCATGGCGCGATCATATCCCGCGACGCTGAACGGCGGCCGGAGAGGCCGCCTCCGCATCGCCCGTCGGGGACTCGGCGGCTCATGGGTCTCATGGGTACAATGACGGAATGGCACGTGACCGCAACACCGAAGAACCCGCCGTCGAGCGCGCCGAAGGCGACGCCGCTCCCAACGCCGTGTGGTTCAAGCCGGTGATGATCGGCTTCATGCTGCTCGGTCTCGTCTGGATCCTGGTCTTCTACATCTCGGGCATGCAGTTCCCGATCCCGGGTCTCGACAACTGGAACCTCGCGATCGGTCTCGGCATCGCCCTGATCGGCTTCCTGATGACCACTCGCTGGCGCTGACGCCACTCCTTCTTCTCGAAAGGCCCCCTCGCATCGCGAGGGGGCCTTTCTTCATGCTGGGAGCGAAGGGAACGATCCCGCACCCGATCCGCAAACCGACCCGAGCGAAAGTTATCCACAGATCTATCCCCAGCCTGGGGAGAATTACACCGGTGTTATTCACAGGGGTTAACAACCCTGTTAACAACTCGGGATCAGGACAAAATAAGCAGCGGCGGGACGAAGGCCACCACGACGATCAACAGGACGATCAGCGCGGCGAGGAGAACGATCTGCCAGGTGCGCTGATCACGTCGCTTGGTCCGCGTGTAGATGAGGGCCACCAGGGCACCGACGATCGCACCGCCCAGGTGCGCCTGCCAGGCGACACCTCCGATGAAGAAGCCCAGGGCGAAGTTGATGCCGAGGATGACGAGGAGTCCGGTGACGTTCGCGCCGATGTGGCGACCGACGATCAGGAGCGCGGCCATCAGGCCGAAGATCGCTCCCGAGGCGCCGACCGTCGCCGTGTTCGGTGCGAGGCAGGCGACCATGACGGAGCCGCCGAGACCGCTGATCAGGTACAGCGCGAGGAAGCGGGCGCGACCCAGCATGGGTTCCACGCTCTGACCGAGCATCCACAGCGCGAGCATGTTCAGCGCGAGGTGGATGAAGTTCCCGTGCACGAACATCGCGGTGAGCAGTCGCCACGGCTCGAACGGGAACGGGGAGAGCTGGGGATAGAGATACGGCGCCGCGAAGAGCAGCTGGTCCGTGATCTGCGCGCCGATCCCCGGGATCAGCTGCAGCAGGCCGATGAACGACGTGACCGCCAGCAGCGCATACGTGACGATCGGCTTGCCACTGCCGGCGATGGCCATGGTGCTGCCGCTGCGCCCGCCCCATCGGCGCTGGGCCTTCTTCTGCGCGGGGGTGCGGTTCTTGCGTTCGGCGTTCATGCACTCCGGGCAGATGACGCCGACGGGTGCCTGCGTCTGGCACTCGGGGCAGATGGTGCGCATGCACCGCTGGCAGAGCACGAAGCTCTGCCGATCCGGATGCCGGTAGCAGAAGTTGTCGCGATTGCTCGTGAACTCAGACCGGACGGTCGCCGGCGCCCGTCTCCACAGCGCCGATCTTGTCGACGACAGCCCGGGAGGCGTCGTCGGCGACCTCGCCGAAGATGGTGTGCTTGCCCTGGAGCCACGGGGTCGGGTCGGTCGTGATGAAGAACTGCGAACCGTTGGTGCCCTCGGGCTTGCCGGTGATGGCGTTGCGGCGGAGGCCGGCGTTCGCCATCGCGAGGATGTACGGCTTGTTGAAGTCGAGCTCCATGTTGATCTCGTCGTCGAAGTTGTAGCCGGGGCCGCCGACGCCCTGTCCGAGCGGGTCGCCGCCCTGG
>JAQZBG010000078.1 GCA_029239165.1 Microbacterium sp.
CACGCACGGCACCCGGAACGTCAGGAATGCCAGTCACGACGGCGACCCACGAGCGTGGAATGTGAATGCCGTCGCCGGCGTCGAGGATCTCATCGTCGACCAGTTCGATCGAGAGTTCAGGCATGTTTCGAGCTTCTCAGTTTCGGGAACTGCGAGCAAGTGATGACATCGCACCTTCACAGATGTACAGTGCGTGAGCAAGTGATGACATCTGCAAACCAGCGAAGGAGAAAATCATGAACTCGTCGCCGAATTCGCTTGCCCTGACCATGAAGGATGCCGCGAAGCTCGTAGGCGTCGACTACCGTACGATCAAGCTCGGGATCGAGAGCGGGACAATTCCCACGATCCAGCTCGGCCCGCGCCGGATGATCCCCCGCGTTCCGCTGCTGCGCGCCTTCGGCGTCGACGTCTGATAGCGGGCGCGATGCGTCTTGCGGCCATCCTCGGATCGACCGGAGGGCTTGACTTGAACCCCCTACGCGCAGTGCACGAGAAGGCAAGCTGTCAAGGCAGTCGACTAAATTGCACTCTCTCGCGTGGGGTCGATTGCTGGGACGATGGTCGAGGTCTCGGGCGCGATGCACTTGACAAGCGGGATCCAGTTGGCGACTCACCATGCGGATGAGCGCGAGGCGAACGTGCCCGGGCGGCCCGCCCGGCCGCCCTTTTGGGCGACAGTGTTATCGAGCGGGTGTGGGCGCCCTGCGGGCGAGAAGCTTGACACGAACCCGCACCGCAAGCACTTTCCCTTTCAGGGCTTACTAACTGACCTATGCGGACCGAGCGAGCTGTTGGCTGAACACTCTCCTGACGGCGTCCACCGCGTTCGCTTCGAACCCGTCGACTCTGATCTGCATCCGGTGCGCGTACTGCTCACCGTCGACAGCCTTCCCGTCATCGTGCCGGTTCACTTCGATTACTTCCAACAGCCCGAGCCATTCGAGAGTCTTTCTCGCCGTCGCATAGAGCGCGCGATTGATTCCGAAGTTTCGCACCCGCACATCGGATGGCACCACCGTGTAGCCGGCCTCGAGCCAGCCGCCGACTCTGCCGCTGGCGACCATGAGCAGCAGCGCAATCTCAGAGTCCTGAAGGAGGTGCACCCAGCCGTTGGAAATGAGTCCCGGGGGTAGTGTGACGATCTGCTCGTCTTTAGCCGGCACCTTGTACTCGCGCTCGTCCCCGACAACCGCAACG
This sequence comes from Microbacterium sp., assembly GCA_029239165.1. Classification (GTDB taxonomy): domain Bacteria; phylum Actinomycetota; class Actinomycetes; order Actinomycetales; family Microbacteriaceae; genus Microbacterium. The sequence goes on from JAQZBG010000078.1 coordinate 1,201, forward strand.
CCCGCCTCATCGAGCAGCACAAACGTCTCGTAGCGATTGCGCGTGCTACTGCGCTCCGGGAGAAGGACGAGTCCGTGGCGTTCCAGTGTGTCCAGGCCGGTCCTCACGGCCCGGGCCCGCTTGTCGCCAGCCTCGTAGAACCACGCTGTCCCGACGCTCTTTGTCGCAGGGACGGCAAGGAGGTCCGTCCACCCTAGTTGCTTCGAGGTGCCGAGCACTGGCAACTTGAAGCCGCGCACGTCCGCCTTGGCTCCGGGTCTTCGATGCGTCTGCACTAGCGCGATTGCTATGAGCGCGAGGCGAAGCGCGGAACCCTGACTCGACAGTAGTCGTGTGCACGGCGGGCGCTCAGCTCGCGGTGAGCTCTTGAGGTCTGACACGACTTCGCCAGCAGGACCTGGACCGAACGAGAATCCTGGGCGGATTCGCAAGCCTGCGACGGGGAGAGTCCCCGGCGGATTGACGACATGGCGCAAGTTCCCGTAAGACGCCCTCACTTGATCGGCGAACCCTTCACGCTCAAGGCGCCCCAATCGGTGATCAAGCGAGGTGCGCTCTTTGGCGGTTGGCGGCCTCGTGAAGTCCAATTCGTGGAGCGTCGCCACCAGTTACCCCCTGCAAGATCGAGCCCCTAAACCTGCAAGTACCCCCGTGTCCCGAGTTGGAGCTAGTGGGCTTGCAGGTTTGAGCGTAGCTGGAGCGAGATCGACTGCGCAAGCACGTAACCATAACGTGGCACCCGATGAAGGGAGGTGGACGTGAAGAAGCGCAAGGCACCGGTCACTAGAAAGCGATGGTCTGAACGCCTGGGATGGGTTCGTCCCTTGCTCCAGGTCGTCCAGACCGCCGCGCTGCTCTTGCGAATTTGGCAGGAGCTCTGATTGCGGAGGGGGCGGTTCACTGTCGGAGGTTAGCCGCCCTCTCTGCTCGGTAAATGCTAGTCGTCCATGCGCGTTGCCCGGTAGGTGCAGGTGGGCCGGCATGCGCCGCGACGGAAGCGTAGTAAGCGCGCTGGCCGGGTCGTCCTTCCCGACGGGTGACCTCATCCTTCAGGATCGGTGGAATCGCTAGCGATTGATGAGGCTACGAAGTCGAGCCGGTCGGAGGGGCCATCGCCGCGCCGGCGCTCAAGTTCCACGTCGATCTGTCCTACCCACTCTCTTGCCCGCCTCCCCGCGGCCAATGCGCAAGTAACGAGTCGTCCGCTTCGAAGAGGCACTCTGCCGTCCTCGACCACCAGGTCGAAACTCGCGGGTCAACCTCGACGAGTGCGATCTGGACGGTTGGTGGGTGGGGCGCTGTCCGGCCACAGATAAGGCCGCGTACCGCGGTAACACCGAGTCCGTTCCCATACGCAACGTCCGGGCAGTCGCCCCGCGTAGCTCGTGATTCGGCACGTGCGCCCCGCACGAAAGGGAACCTCATCGTGCCGGTTCGTTGGCTCATCTGCACCGAGGCCGTTAGCTCCGAGCAGAATCTGCAGGTATGTGGAACGTCACCGACGACGCTGCGCTGGTCGACGTGTTAGACGGAAGCAGCTCCCCCTTTCCTCGCCACAGACGCGAATGGAGTGACACTCGGCGGCGGTCACCTCGACCTCAGGCTCTTGCACGACGACGTGCGATCGTCCGCGACTACCTGAAACGCGAGAAGCTTAGACTTCTGACCAGCAGTCCGGGGCTAACTGATGACGCAATGTATCGCGCTGCTCGGCTGGCTCGATCCCTCGAGCCCCTGTTCGAATAGGCGATCCGTGCACGGGCAAGGCCGTATACGGTCTGACGCGGGCAGGCATCCGGCTGCTCGACGTCCCGAGCTCGGCTGCTCTTGGAGCTCGATCGGTACGATTTGCGCATGCCGCGCTACGAGCCAATCATTCCCGAAGGTCAGCGCCTCGGAAACTCTCACGACCACCACGGTGCGGTCACAGGGCACCTGTTCGACGAGGACAACAAGCTCCAGGGTCACGCGGCGTGGAGGCTGGTGGACGACGAGCTCGACGATTCGTACTCATCAAGCAATGAATCCTCGTCGACTCGGCCTCTAACGCCGGAAGAAGAGGAACTGATCGAGCAAATCACAGTGCTCGTACTCACGCTGATCGTCGTCGGCGTCCAGGCAGCCGCACCGCACGTTCAGAGGTGGTGGATCGAGACCGCGCTGCCGGCGATGAGGGAGGCGTGGAGCCGCGTTACTCGTCGAAAGGAGTCGGCCGCGGTCGAGACGGTCGAGACCAGCGATCTCCTGGAGTTCGTGGAAGCGCAGATCACCAACGAGACTCGGCCTGGTAACTCTGTGGCTTTGCCAGACCCAGTGTTCACGATGAGCTCGACTGAGTGGGCCGAACGCTACCGCGCGATGTTGGCTGCCGGCCGATTCCGCGACGAACAAGCCGACATCCTCCGTCGTGCGAAGGTCGTCGACGAGGCTTTGTCGCTGACGGCTGAGGAGGACCTCACCCCGCGGCAATTCGCGGCAAACGTGCGGCGAATGCTCACGTCGAACTCCGAGCTGCTCACGGATGAGATAGCGGCGGAACTCCGACTGCTGCTCGACGATCAGGTGAGGAAGCGCCGTGGTGAGTTCGGCATCTAATGCACTCCCGAGCTATCCGCGAGGCGCTCCGCTTGCTGCACACATCCACTGATGGGACGCGACCTCCTCGACGATAATGTTCGCGAGGAATGGGGCCATCGAAGAGCCCGCCTGATGGCTTTGGCATCGGGATCCCTCAGCACGCGGTCGCTCGGTTGAGTCCTTGCGCGGTTGAACCGTTCGGGTGGCGCGGTTGGCATCGGCGGCTTGGCGCGGCTTAGAGGTTCAAGGTTTGCACTTCTGCAACGAGCTGTCGATCAAACTATGTCGTCTGAACTTTGGTCACGCCCGCGTAGGGGAGCCCCGCAAATGACTCAAGGAAGGCTGGATAGTCGTCGATGGGCTCGCGAGGAGCATCATTGAGCGAGTAGTCGCGCACCCACGTTGCCATGACGGAACGCACATCGTCGGCCTCTGCGCTTTCGTCGAGTTGGCTGTCGATCTCCTCGATAAGCAAAAGCACGGACTCCCGCGGGGCAGAGGTGGGATGGTCCGTCTGGAATCGATCGCGGATTCGGTTCACGCGATCCTTGATGAGCTCGCTTGACTGCACGCGGAGGGCCTTGCGCTGCAGTGCTGCGAGTTCTCGAATCAGCAGAGAAAAGTTGGCGGTGAGCTTCTCCCGTGCGGCAATCGGGACATCGCTGGATGCAGCGGACGCAACGACATGCCGCGCAAACGCGATCTTGTCGAGATGAAAATCTTGCTTGGAGAGATGAGCCCTCACAGCTGCCTGCACGCGCTCGAGTGTCCCGCCGGAGGCCGAGAATACGGACTCGGCGTCCAGTTTGAGTAGGTCCACGTTCGCGTCGGTGACGAACTCAGCTGCGTAGCGACGGACCGCGTCTCCTGCAACGTCGAGTGGAATTAGATCTTCGATGCCGATCACGCCGCCTGGATTGTCGGTCTGCAAGCCCGCGATGTCCCTCAACTGACGCACGAACTGAGGATCGACCAACTGTTTGCCGTTGGGTCCACCCTTCCGTAGCTTTGCGACGGCCTGATCGCCCGCCTCGTCGCTATCGAGAAGGACGATCACTGCTGGCTTGTCCACATCGCGGCCGCGCGCGAGGAATGCCATGTATGGCACGTGGCTCGCCGATCCGGCAGGAACCAATGAGATGTCATTGAGATCCAGGTTCTGGGATTCCGGTACTTTGGCGCGTCGAAGGATGCCGGACATGCCAGCGATCATCACCTGATCGGAAGCACCTTCGAGAATGAGGTTGCAGCCACCCATGAAGGTCGTCTCCGCCACGAGTTCTCCGAGCGCAGAGCGGAGGGGCTCGTAGTGGTTGCGTGCGGCGTTAGCGACCACGCGCGTGCCCTCGTCGTGTCGTCCCTTGTCCAGAACCCTCAGACGCTCAGCGTGGTTCTTGTCGATAAGGAAGGGCGAGTGGGTCACGTAGACCACTTGGACCGCTGGCACTGCGGGGTCTTGTGGGAAGGCGAAGGCTTCGAAGATGCGGAGCAAGTCCTGCTGCCCGGATGACGACAGGTACGCGTCTGGCTCATCCATCAAGAGAATTTCGGGCCGTGCGCTGAACCCCTCCTGCGTCGCCTTCGCGACGTGCGCCAGGTATTGCACGAAGTAGCTGAGGAAGTACTTGAGGCCACCGCTTCGTTCGTCGAATGAGTAGGTCCGACCAGTCCTGTCTCGAATCATGAAGTCGAGATGAAACTCTTGGTGCTCCACGAAGAGCTCGAAGTGCTGGTCTTGCCGCCACCAGTGCTTGAAGTTGAGCGCATGGGACAGCTCCGAGTTGATGGTATCTACGATGCTCGTGGCATAGCCACTCTTTCCCTGTGCGATAGCGGTGGAGAGCTGTTCAAATAGATCAGGGTTGAGACCGGCCACGTCGAGCAGCAGAGTTCGTGCGAGCTCAAACTTTCTCAGGTCGGTCTCCGCGACACTCGAGCTAGCGTAAGACTCGACCGCAGCGATTCGCGGTTCGCCTCGAAGTCGGTGGGCGATGAGACCATTCCGAATGCACCGAAGAGCATATCCAGCCCGGAGCGCACCTGGGCGTGCGGCATCGCGTCCTTCTTCTGGCCAGTTGCTACGTACCTGATTGGCACCGAGTCGGGGAGTGGGACTCCTGCATCAATCTTGAAGACCGACGGCATACCCAGCTGTTCCAGCGCGGACGGCTTCTTCACCGTTGCGACTGCCCAATCCGCACCATTCCGCAAGTAGACACGTGCCTTTGGGGTCGTGTTCATACGGAACACGGCCAGCTCCTCAGGCACCGCGTCCAACTTTTGCCCGAGCGCCTCCCCAAGGAGGGGCAAGTCGGCGTCGGTGAGGCCACTGAACCGCAGGCCGAACTCCGGCAGTAGCAGATCCTTATGGCGAAGGAAGAAGGGAGAGTACCGGCAGAAATCACGCTGGAGGACCTTCTCACCGGTCAAACCGAACTCGATCGCGGCTAGAACCTGGCTTTTTCCCGACTCGTTGGCTCCGACGATCGTCGTGATGTGCTCATCGATTGCGACCTTGACGAACGGATACGGAGCAGCCCCGCCCGGCACCTCGTCCCACGGCAGAGGCTTGTAGCCACTGCTTGCTCGCTTCATGAAGTCGAAGTTGAGCGAACGAAAGAAGCGTGCGTAGACGGCCGTGAGCTGCATCAGTACCCCCAGAGAGTTCTGCTCAATGTAGCGGAGGGGTACGACAATCGACGTCACGTTCCGCCAACGCCGATCGTCACGGCGGTCGCAGCCTTCGCCGGTCCTCTCGCTGGCGACTCCCGAGCCGCGGTGGCGTGTGGCACGAACGCTGACGGACATCGCCGCCGTGCTAATCGCCATCCCTAATCGGGCTCTGCGCGGGCGGCGACGTTAGCAGCTACGCGCCCCCTTCGTGGAGCTCGGCATTCGCCTCTTGGATTGCCTGGCGCAGGCGCGCAAGCCAGTTGGACTCCGCAACCAACATGATTGCGGCGAGTCGGAGTTGTGGCGAAAGTACGTCCTCCTTGCAAGCCGCGTGATGGAGCGTCCCTAACTTGGCACGCAAGGCTTGGCCCGCGATTGCAACTACATCGCGGCCACGCGGCCCGCGGGCATCTAATACTTCGGTGTCCATCGCCTGCCGTGCTTCGCGGATAGACGCCGTCGTGTCGCTGGCCTGCACGACCGCTGCGGCGTACCTATCCAGGTCGACTATCACGGACCTCGTGTCCGTTTTGCTTTGAAGGTCCACAGCGTCAAACTGCAGCCCCCACGCCTGACGTCGGCTGGCTTGGCGCAATCGCGCGAGCGGGATCGCCTCCTCCACGAGCGAGGCAACAACCGGAACCGAGCCACCTGCTGACTCCAGTTTGCCCGCCGAGCCGACGTTCTCCAGTAGCACGTTAAGCGCTCCGAGCGCGATGAGCATGCCCTCTAGGTCGCGGAAGTCGTAAAGAATCAGTGAGGGATTGTCGTCGTTGTCATCAAAGTCAGCGTCAGCAACCGCCCTCACCCCAACGATCTCCCAATCGCTCAACGTCGACATCGCTCGAAGAACGTTCACCTTTCCGTCCGCGGGGAAGATGACCGACTCGGGCACATGCTGCCGCAGTGCCATCAAGTCATCTGGCCCTTCGACGAGAAGCACTGGCCGCTTCTCCGCTTGCAGATGCTGTCGAATCCGGTCTTCCACGCGGTCCAACTCGCGAAGGCTAGTCATCGAGGTCGTCCTCCCCATCGTCGTGAACGTCGACCTCCTCACCTATGTCAATTGGCAACTCCAGTTCCTCAGTCAGGTCCCAACGACCGTTCACTATCCCGGCTGAATGGGTCGCGAGAACGACTTGGAGATCGTTCACGGATGCAACTCTCGAAATGTCCACCAGGAAGGCGTGCTTCCATGCAGCATGGAGGGAGATCTCCGGTTCGTCGATTAAGACAAGCGAGCCAGGCTTCGCCGCAAACAGTAGGAGGGTGAAGAGCGCGACCAAATGCTGTTCGCCCGACGAGAGGCGAGCGACGGGAAGCTTGCGGTCGTTCGAGCTGAGAAATTCAAGTTCACCGGAGGCCGAGACGTTGGTCCTCTTGCCGGAGGGAGCTAGCTTCGAGTCGAGAATCTCGCGCAGGATCTGAAGCTTCTCATTGACTGGGATCAGCGGTTCAAGCCTCCGATCCCAGTCATCGAGGAACACGTGGAGAATGCGGCGAACCGTCGGAGTTGTGCTTGTCGGGAAAGGGATGGGCGCTTCACCCACCGCCAACCCGTTGCGAGCAAGAGCTTCGTACCTCTCGACGGTTCGGTCGTAGCGCTCGTGGAGGCTAGCTTCCCTAATTGTCAGACTGGCAGCAGCGAGAGCTCGGGCGGCGAAGCCAGTGTCCCGGGACTGCGTGACGCGTATCGAAGCGCGTCGCGCCTCGGCGATCTCGTCCCGCAGACTGTCCGTGTACGTTCGGATACGCGACGCTGCAGCAGAGCCTGTTCGAGCCGGCGCCCGCCGCCACTCCCCGAGCATGCCGCTATCCTCGGCGCGTGAATCGAGACGCCAGGTGTCGATGAACACGGGTAACGGTCGACCACAAAGCTCCCGAATCTCCGGGAACGCTTCTAGCCGCTCCATCCAGCTCCCGGAGCGTGTCCGGCGCATTCGGTCGACCTCGACGGAGGAATAGCGTCGCCCCGTCCGGTCGTCCGCCCAGTGGTTCGGGGCAACTTTGCGAAGATCGCCGGGCAGTCCTTCGAGCGTCTCGACGTCGTCGCCTGAGATCACGAACTTGGACCGCGACTGACTTGGTCGCGCGCGAATGTGCACCTCTAGGTCGTTCTTCGAATTGAGCGTGCGCTCGAGTTGCAGCACGCGGCCGTCGACGAACTTGATGGAGAACGTCTTGTACACGGTGGACAACAGGACTCTGGCATCGAGAGCCAGCGCAGCAGCCGTGAGACGCAGCATGTGGGTCTTCCCCGCACCGTTGGGCGCGAGGATGATTGTGGGCTCGTCTGCTCGAAACCGGACTTCGTGTTTGACGTGTCCAAATAGGCCCTCAACGTCAACGCTTTCAATCCGCCGCATCGGCTCTCCCCTACTCCTGGACTCTTACGTGAAGATAGCGGAAACCCGCCGGGCGCTACATTGAACAGGCTCGCTCGCCTACCTAAGTCCTCCGTGAAATCTCTGGCGAGCAGCCGGGACTGCTGAAGAATGCGATCGAACGACCGGACACCTCCGGGGTGAATCGCGGATGACGGTCTCCCAACGCACCGCACGAGGGAGAGTGAGAGCGGCGCGAAGGCCCTCGTTACAGCGACCGTCTAGCCCGTGGGACGCTATCGCAGGAGACGCCCGCCAATTGGGCGCGTCGGCATTCTCCATGGCAGTAGGTAGAGCCCTAAATCCCGACCCCACGCCCTGAACTCGGCGACTCAACCACCGGTCCCGTAGCCATCGCCGCCTCCCGGTTCCGCGCCGCGCGACGCACCTCCGCCTGGGCCGCGCGCGCAGCATCCTGCATCGTCAGCTCCGGAGTGCCGCGCTGCATCGACTCGACCAGGCACTCGCGGGCCGCGGCATCCGTCCGCGCCACGACGATCGCGACGTTATGCACTCGCCCGCGCGTGAGGCCTACGTAGATTCCCGCCGCATCCACGTCCGGCCCGACCACCGACGCTTCGGCGGTGTCGCCCTGCACTCCGTGCACGGTGGACGCGTAGGCGAGCTGCAGGTGCTCGCGCGCGTACTCGGTGGATACACGCGCCACCTCGCCGCTGTCGCTCGCGGAGACAAGCGACAGGTACTCGTCGCGGATGCCGCGCACGATCCACTGCGCGCGATTCTCGACTCCCGTGAGCCGGTCGTTGCGGCGGGTCTGGACGGTGTCGCCGATGAGGATGCGCTGCTGCCCGATTCCCCACGCGGCGGCGCGGACGTCCATCTCGCCCTGATCGACTCGCCGTTGCTGGATGGCGTCGTTGATCGCGTCTGCCTCAGCATTCGTGCCAGATACCAGCGTCACCCGCTTGCCCCGTGCATGCCAGTCGAAGTACGCATCGACCATCCGCTCACGCGCCGCGTAGTGATGTTCGACCCGGTCAACGTGACCGTGCTCGGCAAGCTCGCCCGCGACCACCAGCGCGCGCTCGCGATCACCCGCATCCCGGAGCCGCAGCGTGAGCGCCGCGTAGTCGGGATCGCGGAACCGGTGCACCGTGTCGAGCTCGACCGCAGCGTTCGCGTGCCGGATCGC
>JAQZBG010000079.1 GCA_029239165.1 Microbacterium sp.
GGGCCGACAGCACGGCCACGCCTGCGGGCGACACCTCGACGGCGGCGGCTTCGGGCGTCGTGCCGTCGAAGGACACGACCGTGAGGACGCTGGAGGCGGCGAGGGGCACGGACCGGGCGATCGCCACCGCCTCGGCCACGGTGCGGGCGCCGTCGAGGATCATCCGCGCGAGGACGTGCACGGGCACCCCCGCCTGCGATCCGTCGCTGCGATGGTGGAGGATGTTGAAGTGCACGCCGAGGCCGCGGTCGTTGACGCCGATCTTCGCCGGCTGGCCGAACTCGGAGAAGGTGACCACGCGGGCGCCGGAGGCCGCGTGCAGGCGCCGCACGACCGTCTCGTTCGAGAGCGTCTTGTGCCAGTCCCAGGTCTGCAGCGTCCGCGGTGGCGTGGCATCATCCGGCAGGTGCACGACGGTGGAGCACTCCATCGACGGCGTCATCCGGGCGAGGATCTCCGTGCGCGCGGTGAGCAGATGCACGTCCGTGAGCGGCAGCCCGCTGCCCTCGGCGAGGCCGCGGAACTCGTCCGCGATCTCCGGGGCATGCGTCTCGATCATCGCCCGGCACTCATCGGCGATGCGGCGTGCGAGCTCCGGCGAGACGCCCGATTGCCCGAACAGTCGCAGATACGAGTCGCGTGCAGCGAGCAGTTGCGGCGCCCAGTGCGCGCCGAACCGACGGCCCTCGGCGTGCTGGTCGGCGGTGTCGGCGGTCCACTCGTGGACGATCATGCGTCTCCTCCGATCCGCTCGACGAGTTCGGCGACGTCGCCGTAAGGGCAGCCGCGTGCGCGCGAGGCGGCCGCGACGCGTTGCCGGACCTCGCGCGGCTTGTCCTGACTGACCTTGAACACCGCCCGCTGCTCGATGATCTCGAAGCGGAACGACACGATCCCCCCGACGATGCGCTCGAACGTGGGGAGTGAGGTCGTCATGTCCCAGGCGGTGGGCTCGAGGCTCTCCAGTTCCGTCACGGTGCGGGTCACGACGTGCATGCCGTCGGCGGGGTCCTCCCGCACGGTGACCCTCGCCGTCAGGTGCACCGCGGCATAGTCCCAGGTCGGGACGTTCGGGTCGTCGGCATAGGTCGTGGGGGAGACGTAGTCGTGCGGCCCGGAGAACACCAGGAGAACCGCGTCGCCGTCGGCCATCTGCTGCCACTGCGGGTTCTTCCGCGCGATGTGCCCCAGCAGCTCGCCGCCGACGAGTCCGCCGTCGTCCGCCATCCGCTCGATGATGACCGGGGTGTGGGTGACGGTCGGTGCTCCGGCCTCACCGCCCCCGTTGGACACGATGAGCGCGAACGGATGACGACGCACGAGCTCGTTCACCTCGTGCTGCGAGGGCGCGGGATACTTCTCGAACTCGTACACGGTCAGCCCGCCGCGCAGAGGATGGCGTCCCACGCGGTCTCGCCGGCCAGTGTCGCGACCGCGGTGGAGTTCAACGAGAGTCGTCCGCGAGACGTGCCGGGGTCTTCGGGCAGCGCGACCTCGTCGGTCGTGAGCGCGAAGAGGGTGTCGCCGTCGAGCGGCGTGTGGAACGGCTGGATACCGCGGTGCATCGAGCTGTGCACCTGAAGGCCGAACTGCTTGAGCTCGACGTCGGAGAGCTGCACGTTCGTCACGACGGCCGTGATCGTGGTGTTGCCGGACAGGGAGGCGAGCAGGCGCGACTCGCCGATCGCCTCCTCGTAGTCGCGGGCCGGGTGGCGGCGCTCGCCGGTGGAACCGTCGTAGTTCCCCCGGACGATGCGGCCTTCCCGATCGAGGATCACGCCGTAGGGGTTGAGCACGGTCACGACGAGGACCTTCACGTCGCCGACCTGGCGGAAGGCCACGCCCTGCCCGGTGAACTCGACGCGAGCGGGATCGACCTTGCCCGACGAGGCCGATGCGCCACCGCCGACGCGACCCACCTCGACGACGCCCTGACGCGCGGCCTGCAGGGCGGCCTTCCCGAGTGCGGCATCCGGGAAGACCGAGTTGTCGCGCACCGAGTAGTCGTAGATGATCGCGCCCGACACGAGCTGGAGCTGATCGAAGCCGGACCGGTGATCCGCCCGCTCGAACAGTGCCTCCGACACACCCGCCACCGCCGAGAGCCCGTAGACCGACCCGCCGGCGAGGCAGATCGCATGGTTGAAGCCGTACAGACCGCTGGCCCCGACAGCGCCTCCGCGTCGGTCGGAGAACGTCCGCGCACCCGCGGGGATCGACAGCACCGTCGCCCCGGTCGGTCCCTCCGCGTACTCGGCGGTCCCGAGCAGCACCCCGGGGAAGTCGTACTCGACCTGCCCGCGATCGGTGCCGTGCACAGGGGAGAGGGCGTAGTCGCCGTTGGAGCGACGGGGACCCGCGGGGAGGACGGGGGCGAGGCGGTGGGTGTCGGTCACGATGAGAGCTCCTGGAACAGTTGACGCGAATAGGGATGACGGGGCAGGTCGTAGAACACGTCGGTCGGCGCGTGCTCGACGATCTCGCCGCCGCGCATCACCGCCACGTGATGGGAGATGTACCGCACGGCAGCGAGGTCGTGCGAGATGAACAGGGCAGCGAAGCCGTGCTCGGCCTGCAGATCCTGGATGAGATTGAGGATCTGCGCCTGCACCGAGACGTCGAGCGCACTGACCGCCTCGTCGAACACGATGAAGGCGGGGTGGGTCACCAGCGCCCGAGCCACGCTCACGCGCTGCAGCTGACCGCCGGAGAGCTGGTGCGGCCGACGCGCGGCGAAGGACGCGGGGAGTCCCACCCGGTCGAGCATGGCGATGGCGCGTTCCTCGACCTCGGGGCTGCGACGCTCATGCACGAGGACGGGTTCGAGGACCGAGGAGAGCACCGTGGAACGGGGGTCCAACGCCCAGCGCGGATGCTGGAGGACGGCCTGCATGCGGCCGGCGCGGGACCGCAGGCTGCGGGAGAGCGGCGCGCCCTGGAAGCGCACGCTCCCGGAGTCGGGGCGTTGCAGGCCGAGCACCACGGTGCCCGTGGTCGTCTTCCCGGAACCCGATTCGCCGACGAGGCCGAGGGTCTCGCCCGGCCCCACCGAGAAGGACACGTGCGACATGGCTCTGACCTCGCGGCGCCCCGCTCCGAAGCCGGAGGTGAACACGACATCGACGTCGTCGAGCTCGATGACGGGCGCGGGAGCGGACGCGGGTGTGGTGGCGGCTGCATCTGCGGCGCTCATGCGGAGACCTCTTCCTCGGGCAGCAGGCGCGCCCGGCGGTCGGCATCGACGAGCTCGGCCGTGCGGATGCACAGGCTGTGCCGCGGGGGCACGGGCTCCGGACGGATGACGTCGCACGCGTCGATGCGGTGGGCGCAGCGGGCAGCGAACGCGCAGCCCTCGGACTCGCCATGAAGGACCGGCGGGGAGCCGGGGATGCTGGACAGGCGCTCGCCGCGTCGGGCCCGGGAAGGGTCGGTGGCGGCCAGGGCGCGGGCGTAGGGGTGGACGGGGCTGCCGAGCACCGCGGCTGCGGGCCCTCGTTCCACCACGCGACCCGCATACATCACGGCCACCTCGTCGCACCAGCGGGCGACAGCGGGGAGGTCGTGGCTCAGCCAGAGGATCGTCGTCCCCTGCTCCCGCGCCTGCGTGAACAGCAGCCGGATCACCTCCTCGCGCACCTGGCTGTCGAGCGCGGCGGTGGGCTCGTCGGCGATGAGCAGCTTCGGTCGACGGCACATGGCCATCGCGATCGCCACCCGCTGCGCCATCCCGCCGGAGATCTGGTGCGGGAAGAGCCGCGTGACGCGGGCGGGATCCGTGATGCGCATCGATTCCAGCAGCTCGATCTGGCGCGGCAGGGACCCGTCGTCGCCGACGGCGCGGAGCACGAGCTTTATCTGCGCGCCGATCCGCATGGTGGGATCGAGCGAGCCGATCGGGTCCTGCGCGATGTAGGCGAGCGTGTCGCGGCGGTAGGTGCGCAGCGCCTCGTGCCCGAGCCCGAGCACGTCGATGCCGTCGACCTCGAGTGCACCGCGCACGATGCGCGCCGATCCGGGCTGCAGTCGGCCGATGACCGCGGCCAGGGTGGATTTTCCCGACCCGGACTCGCCGACGATCGCGACGGAGCTGCCGGCGGCGACCTCCAGGTCCACTCCGTCGAGGGCGCGGACCGTCGTCGCTCCGGTGAACTCCAGAGCCAGGTCGCTGATGCGTACGGCGGTCATCGGAGGGACCTCGTCTCTCGCGGTTCGAATCGGTCGCGGAGGCCGTCGCCGATGATGTTGATGCACAGGATCGAGACGACCAGGACGACGCCGGGGATGATGACGAGCTGCGGCGCCTGCGTCATGTAGAGCATGCCCTGCTGGATCAACAGGCCCAGGGAGGCCTCCGGCACCTGCACGCCGAATCCGAGGAAGCTCAGCCCGCCCTCGACGAGGATCGCGACGGAGAGGGCGTAGCTCGCCTGCACCGCGATGGTGCCGGAGATGTTCGGCAAGAGTCGGCGGGCGAAGATGACCGGCGTGCGGACGCCGCTGATGCGAGCCGACACGATGAAGTCCCGCTCGGCGACCGCGCGCGTCGCGATGCGGACCACCCGGGTCATCAGGGGGATCGTGATGACGACGATGCTGATGATCGCCGCAGGTCGCCCCGGGCCGAGGAGCGCGGAGACGAGGATCGCGAGCACGAGCGCGGGGAAGGCGTAGAGCACGTCCGCGACGCGCATCACCGCTTCGTTCACGGCGCCGCCGTAGTACCCCGCCAGCATTCCGAGGAGCGTGCTCACCACGGCGGAGCAGAGCACCGCGACGATGGAGACCACGAGCGTGGTCGCGGTGCCTTGGAACAGCCGCGGCAGCAGCGAGCGGCCGAGATTGTCGGTGCCGAGCGGGGCGAGGGCGGACGGGCCTTCGAGGCGGCCGGCCACGGTGGCATCCGTGGAGCCGGTCAGCCCGGTGAGCACCGCGAACACCGTGACGACGACGATGACGCCCAGCACGATGATGGCAGTGCGCAGGACCGCGTCGCTGCGGCGCCACGCGCCCGTGGACGCTTCTCCGGCCGCGCGGATGCGGTGCGTGGCCGTGGGTGCGATGGTCATCGGCGGCTCCCTCCGGTGAGGCGCAGGCGGGGATCCAGCGCGTTGGCGATGAGGTCGACGAGCAGGCTCGCGACGATGAAGACGATGGCGGCGAGCAGCACCGCGCTCTGCACGATCGCATAGTCGCGTCTGCCGAGAGCGGTCTGCAGGTACGAGCCCATGCCCGGGATGTCGAACACGAACTCGACGATGACGGTGCCGCCGAGGAGGACGGCGACGAGGGCGCCGACGATGGTGAGGATGGGAGCCGCGGCGTTGCGCAGCACGTGGTGGCGGATGATGAAACCGGGAGTCTCGCCGCGTGCCACGGCCGCCTGCACGTGCGGCTCGACGAGCACGTTCATGACCGCGTCCCTGGTGTTGCGCGCGACCACGGCCACGCAGCCCACGGCGAGGACCGTCACCGGGAGCACGAGCGAGCCGAAGAATCGCGCGGGGTCGACCGCGAACGGGGCGAACTGCCCGACCGAGACGCCGAGCCCCAGCGTGGAGACGGCGAAGACGACGAGTCCGGCGAGGAGGAACTCGGGGATGCTGATGCCGAGAGCGCTGACGATGCGGCCGATCGCTCCGGCCGATCCCTCGGAGCGGAGCGCGGCGAAGAAACCGAGGGGGATCCCGACGAGCAGGGTCACGACGATCGTCAGCAGCGCGATCGTCGCGGTGACGGGCAGACGAGCACCGAACTCCTCCGATACCGAGACGTTCGACACGAACGAGTAGCCGAGGTCGCCGGTGAAGACGCCGAAGAGCCACCGGAAGTACTGTGCGACCACCGGATCGTCGAGTCCGGATGCCGCCACCGCCTGGGCCCGCTGCGCCTCGGTGGCGAGCGGACCCAGGACGAGGTCGATGTAGTCTCCCGGCATCAGACGGACCGACGCGAAGATCAGCACCGAGACGACGACCAGCGTCAGCAGTGCGGCGCCGATGCGCCGGAGGGACCACAGAGCGACGGCCATGTCAGCTGGCGCGGAACTCGGTGATGTAGCGGAGGAAGTCGCCGTAGCCCTCGTCGCTGCTCAGCGTCGGGGAGAGCGACTCGGTGTTCCACCCGATCGTGGAGGGGCGGAGCACCAGCGGCACCATCTCGCTCTGCTCGTCGGCGAGGGCGCACAGGTCCTGGAAGACGGCCGCGCGGTCCTCGCCCGGTGCGGTGGTGTATCCGTCGGAGATGAGGGTGTCGAGCTCGTCGCTCCCCTTCATGAAGACTGCCGAGAATCCGGCGACCTCGGGGTTCCACCAGGTCGTCACCATCGCCGGGTCCGCGTAGCCGGCGAACCAGCTGAGCGCGAGGTCGAAGTCGGCCGGGCTGCCGTACACCTGGTCGGAGTACGTGGCGTAGTCGACCTGCTGGATCTCGACCTTCACGCCGATCTCCGCCAGGTTCTGCTGCATCACCTGCGCGATCTGCGCGAGCACCGGCTCGTCCGTGTACACGACCAGATCGAGGTCGAGCCCGCCGACTCCGTCGATCACGGCCTTGGCCGCGGCGACGTCGCGGGCTGCGGACGGAAGGTCCTCGGCGGTGCAGGAATCCGGCAGGCCGGCGGGGGTGACCCCGGTCGCCGCCGTCGCTCCGCCGAACGCGAGCTCGTTGATCGCGTCGCGGTCGATGGCGGTGTTGATCGCGAATCGCACCTCCTGATCCTGCAGCGCCTCGTCTCCGGTCAGGGAGTTGATCATCAGGTAGTGGAAGTCGGTGTTGCGCTGCCCGACCACTGTGACGTCCGACGCATTGGCGAGCAGTTCGGCGGAGTCGATGGAGTTCAGCACGGCGAAGTCGGCCGATCCGTCGCGGAGGGCGGCAGCACGGGTCGCCTCGTCGCCCACGATGTCGATCGTGAGAGTGGAGAAGCCCAACGCGTCGGCATCCGGGTGGTGGGTGTTCGGCTCGAACGTCCACTCCTCGTCCTGGCGGTGCGCGGTCGCGACGAGCGGCCCGGTTCCGACCATCTCGGTGGTGATGTCGATCTCGCCGGCCTCGATCTCGGCCATGGGCAGGATCGCGGCCGGCGTGTTGGCGAGTGCTGCGAGGAACGGCGCGTACGGGGTGGAGAGGGTGACCGTGACCTCCAGGTCCCCGGTCTCCTCAATCGAGGCGATCGGCCCGAGCTGTCCCGTCCACGTGGTCGGGGTGTCGACGAGGCGCTGCAGGCTTCCGACGACGTCAGCCGCAGTCATGGGGCGGCCGTTCGAGAACACGGCGTCGTCGGCGAGCGTGAAGACGTACTCGGTGTCGCTCGGCGTCTCCCACGAGGTGGCGAGCTTGGGGGCGACGTCGAGGTTCTCGTCGATCGTGGTGAGCGTCTCGTACGAGAGCCCTTCGAGCATCCAGGATCGCGCCGTGGCGGCTCCCTGCGGGTCGAGGCCGCTGGCTTCTGCGGTGTCGTAGTCGACCTGGACGACGAGGTCGCCGCCGGTGTCGAATCCCTCATCGGCGACGGCGAGGAAGCCGGGGGCCACCTCGTCCTTCGTGGGTTCGGCATCGGGTGATGCGCCGGCAGCGCATCCGGTGAGGGCGAGGATCGCGACCGTGGCGGCGGCCACTCCCGCTCGAGCTGCTGTGTGCATGTCGGTGTTTCCCTTCGGGATGTCGGACGACGCCGGGTCAGGCGTCGTGCGACGACGGGCGGACAGAGAGGTGATGCAGATGGTGCTCGGGTGATGCATCGCCGACGCCGGCGTGATCGCAGGCGCATGCGCGGGGGGAGGCCGGGACGTCGAGGGTCGGGTTCCGGTCGAAGAAGTCGTGGGGCTTCAGTGTGAACCCGCAGGAGTCGACCGGCATGATCGGCCAGTCCTCCGTGCGGGGGAAATGGGTGAGGCCGAACGTGTGCCAGAGCACCAGGTCGGCGCCGTCGAGGGAGGCGTCGTCGGCGACGAAGGCGGGAAGGCCCTGCTCCGGTGCGGACTGGTTGACGACATCGCCCGCGGGGTAGCGCTCGTCCGAGTCGTAGGCCGTGACCCAGAGGTCAGCGGTCGCGAAGCGTGCGCGCGAGGCGATGACCGACTCGGGCTGCGCGAGGAGCACGGGCTTGCTCTGCGGGGTCAGGACGTAGGAGGTGGGGCGGCCGAGTCGGTTCGTCGCCGACGCGCTGCTCACCCGCCAGGTCCGGTCGACTCGCGCATCCGCCCGACGCCGGCCCTCGAGCTCGCTGCGCAGCCGCGTCTTCGTGAAACCGATCGCGCTGCCGTGCAGGTTGTCGTCGTCGACGGGGAGTGCGTGCACGTCGACCTCGTCGATCACGGCGGGGCCCTCGTCGACCGCCATGTCGAGTCGGGCGCAGAACAGGTGCTGGTGGTACGGGGCGGCGAGGCCGGGGGCGAGCTCGCTCGCGAACCTGCTGGTGCGCTCGTCGTAGGCGGCCGTGAACACGAGCCCGGTGGCCTTCGCCTCGAACTCGATCTTGCCGTCGAGGTAGAGGTACCAGTAGAACCCGTAGTCGTAGTTGCCGACGGTGACGAAGAACGAGATCACGAGTCGGCGTTGGCGGCGGACGTCGCTCGATCCGGTGAACTGCTCGGTGTGCTTCCAGAGCACCCCGGCATCCTCCTCGTGGATGCAGATCACGTTCGGCAGGAGTTTGACGTTGCCGCGGGCATCGGCGATCGGGACGTCGAGGTAGGTGATGTCGCCGACGCAGTCGCAGCCGAGTTCCAGGGAGTTGGCGAGCCGGCCGAGCAGGTACTCGCCGGTGTCGAAGTAGTTCTGCCAGAACCGCACCGGTCCCGGGTCGCCGTAGGGCACGAGCATCTCTGCGATCGACGCGCGGTGCACGATGGGGCGGACGCGTCCGTCGTCCTCGAAGCCGATGCCGTGGAGGATCAGTCCTTCGCGCATGTCGTAGCCGATGCGCAGCGACCATTTCTCCCAGGAGATCACGTCTCCGTCGAAGGAGAAGCTCGGGCCTTCGGGCTGCGTGATGACGATGGGCTTCTGCGTGGTCCGCTCCGGACCGAACGTGCCGGGTACGTGGTAGTCGCCGGTCTCCTGCGGGATGGGCATGACGCCCACGTCGATGACGTCGACGACGGTGCGGCTTGCGACGTCGACGTAGGCGACCAGCCCGTCGATCGGGTGCGCCCACGGCATGGTCTGCGGGGTGGGCTGATGGTGTCCGAGCACTCGAGCGAGCCGTCGGCCGCTCTCTCCTTCGATCGGGAAGCGGCCGGCCGACAGACCGGCCAGCGCGACGGTGCTCGGGTCGTCGATGCCGCGGGCGGCGAGAGCGGTGGCCCAGCGCTCGTCGGCGCCGATCAGCTCGCGGATGATCGCGTGCTCCTCCTGGAGCAGCGGCACCTGACCGTCGTGCTCCGGGTCGATGTCGACATCCGCCGCGAGCTCGCCGGTGCCGATGTCGACGGAGATCGCCCGAGCGCGCCCGGTGTCGGTCTCGAGGAGCTGCACCCGGGCACGACGGGGGACTGGACGCCCCGCGGCGACCTCGTTGCGGTCCGGCTCGTCGAGTCCGACGTACGCGATCCGGTGCGCCTCGTCCAGTGCACCGTGGGCGCGCAGCGTCTCGGCCACCCGCTGCAGCTCGCCCGCCGAGAGTGTCGCGTACGGCGCGCCGGACTCGTCGCCGAGTGAGCGCGAGTGCGGGGCGTGGTCGGACGGGGAACAGCTGCAGTTCATGGAGTCTCCATCGGATGTCGGTTCGGGAACGTCTGTGTGCCGGAACGTTCCGGCAAAAGTATGCGATGAACGTGTTACAGCGCAAGACCTGAACTGTTTCGAGTGGATTACGGCTCGCTGCGTGTGGTTAGACTCGGCCGCATGCAAGAGCCACGGCGCGCCCGATTGATCGACGTCGCACGGCGCGCAGGGGTCGGCAAGACCACCGCGTCCGATGCGCTGAGCGGTCCTGGCGGCGGCGGCGGAACTCGGATACTCCGTGAACACGGCCGCACGGCACCTGCGCGGCGGCAGCATCGGCACCATCGGGATCGTGCTTCCCGAGGTCGTCTCCCGCTCGTCGTATTACATGGCCTTCACGTTCGGCATCGTCACGAGCGCAGCCGCCCACGACATCGACGTGACCATCGTCAGCCCCTCCGTGTCGTCCGGACGATCGCGACCGATCCGCGCCGACGGGCTCATCATCGGGGACCCGCTGTCCGGCGATCCCGGTCTGCCCTCGCTCATGGGATCGGGGATCCCGGTCGTCACACAGGAGCACCTCCCCGAAGATGTCGTGGGAACGCCGGCCGGTGTGGTGTGGTCCTCCCACGAGGCCGCGATGCTGCGGCTGTTCGACGAGATCGACATCACCGGTGCGCGGCATCCCGCGCTGCTCGTCGCCCCGGATGCGACCGACTGGTCGCGTCAGCTGGTCGCCGGATATCGCGCGGGATGTGCGGCGCGCGGCCTCGAACCGGTCATCGCCCCGGTGTCGTTCGAGGCATCGTGGCCCGCGGTGCGTGCGGCCACCGAGCGCGTCCTGCAGACGCATCCCGAGACCGACGTGATCATCTGCGGTCCGGATTCGAGTGCGATCGAGGTCGCCGCCGTCCTCGGCAGGCAGGGGCGGACGATCGGTGAGGACATCACGGTCGTCTCCTGCGTGGATCACCCCTCACTGCCCTTCCTGACCCCCTCGATCACCTCGATCGACCTTCGTCCGCGCGACTCGGGCGTCGCCTGCGCGGAGCTGCTCATCGATCTGCTCGAGGGGCGGGCCGAGCCGGGAACGGACGTGGAGTTCCCGATCGCGGTCGTCGCGCGGGACTCCACGGCGCATCCGCTGCGGGTGCGCGCATGACCGCGCCCCTCGACGGCATCGTCGTCGCGGACTTCTCGCGCGTGCTCGCCGGTCCGCTGGCGACCATGACGCTCGCCGACCTGGGTGCGCGGGTGATCAAGGTCGAGCGACCGGAGACCGGTGACGACACGCGGCGGTGGGGACCCCCCTATGCCGAATCCGGCATGACCACGTACTTCGAGTCGGCGAACCGGGGCAAGGAGTCGGTCACGCTCGACCTCACCGACCCGGCCGATCGGGACAGGGCGCTCGAACTCATCGCGCGCAGCGATGTGGTGATCGAGAACTTCCGACCGGGGCTGTTCGCCCGTCTCGGATTCGACTGGAAGACCCTGTCCGCCACGCACCCCGGCCTCATCTCCGTGTCGGTCAGCGGGTTCGGCCTCGGCGCCGGAGCGGACCTCCCCGGCTACGACTTCGTGGCGCAGGCGGTGGGCGGGCTGATGCACATCACGGGCGAGCCCGACGGCCAGGCGATGAAGGCGGGCGTGGCGCTCGTCGATGTGCTCACCGGCAAGGATGCGGTGATCGGCATCCTCGCCGCGCTGCGCCGACGCGAGCTGACCGGCCACGGTTCGAGGGTCGAGGTCAACCTGCTCTCCAGCCTCCAAGCCGCACTCGTCAACCAGGTGTCCGCCCATCTCGGAGCCGGTACGGAGCCCGGCAGGCTCGGGAACAGGCATCCCTCGATCGCCCCGTACGAGTCGCTGCGCTGCGCGGACGCTCCGATCGCGGTCGCATGCGGGAACGACGCACAGTTCGCCAAGATGGTCGCGGAACTCGGTCGTCCGGAGCTCGCCGCCGATGAGCGCTTCCGCCGCAACCCCGACCGGGTCGCGAACCGCGAGGGATTGGCGGCCGAGCTGGAGGCGGCGCTGGTCGGCGACACCGCGGGAGTCTGGGCGGAACGCCTGAATCGCATCGG
>JAQZBG010000080.1 GCA_029239165.1 Microbacterium sp.
GACATCGGCGGGGAAGTAGTCGGGGATGTGCTTGTACACGGCCGCCTTGCCCACCCCCATCGCGCATCCCAGCACGAAGACCAGGGAGGCGAAGGCCGCAAGCGGCATCGTGAACGGCAGGGCCGTCGCCGAGCCGTCGACGGTCTGCACGACCAGGTGCCCCGAGGGCAGCGAGAGGACGAAGAGCACCGCCAGCATCACGGTGAACGTCGCGTACATGACGCGTCGCGCCCCGAATCGATCGGAGAACCACCCGCCCAGCGGACGAAGCAGCGACGCAGGGAAGATGAAGCTCGCCGTCAGGAGTGCCGCCACCCCCAGATCCAGGCCGTAATTGTCGACGTAGTACAGCGGAAGCCATGCCGAGAGCGCGACGTAAGCGCCGAAGACGACGACGTAGTACAGGCTGAATCGCCACACCCGCAGATGCTTCAGCGGTCGCAACTGCGAACGGAGGGATCGTCCTTGCCCGGGCAGCAGATCGGGCCGCGGCGCGAGGAACCACACCAGCACCGCCATGACGACCAGCAGCACGGCGTACAGCACCGGCACGAGTCGCCATCCGCCCAGGATCCAGCCGAGATAGGTGGAACCGGCCGTGGCCGCGATGAGCGCCGGCCCGATGAGCTTGGTCACCGAGGCTCCGACGTTGCCCGCACCGAACACCCCGAGGGCGAACCCCTTCCGCGCATCGGGCCACCAGGCGTTGTTCCACGAGACACCGGCGCTGAACGAGTTCCCCGCGATGCCGACGAAGAACGCCAGGACGAGGAGAACCCCGTAGTCGTGCGCGAACGAGACGAGGAAGGTCGGCACCGCGGCCGCCAGCAGCATGACGGCGAAGACGCGACGCCCACCGAACCGGTCGGTGATGATGCCGGCGGGCTGCCGCCAGATCGAGCCGTTGAGCACCGCGACCGCGGTGAGCCAGGAGAGCTGCACATCCGACAGTCCGAACTCGTCCCGGATCGGGATTCCGAGGATGCCGAACATCAGCCAGACGGCGAACATCAGCGTGAAGGCGATCGTGGAAAGCGTCAGGACGCTCACAGCACCCGGGCGCGGGCGGACAGACACAGCAGTGGTCCCTTCGGAGGCTTAGAGCTTGCGGAGCTTGTCGGGATCCGGCGCCTGCACCGGGTCCCAGCCGCGGCGCACCTTGCGCGCACCGCTCTGATCGTCGCGGGACCGATACACGATGTAGGGGCGGAAGAGGTACCCGACCGGCGCCGAGAACACGTGTACGAGACGCGTGAACGGCCACAGCGCGAAGAGCGCGAACGCGGTGACGACATGCACCTGGAACAGCAGCGGCACGACGGTCATGAGTTCGGGCTGGGGCTGGAAGAACAGGATCGACCGGATCCACGGTGAGATCGTCTCGCGATAGTGGAATCCGGAGCCGAAGACCTGGAACACCACGGTCGCGAGGGTGCCGAAGCCGAGCGTCGCCCCGAGGAACACGTACATCACCTTGTCCATCGCCGTGGTGGCGAGGAAGACCGGCCCGACCGTCCGCCGCCGGTAGATGAGGATCGCGAGCCCGGCGAGCGTCAGGAGCGCGGCGACCGTTCCGAGCGACGTCGCACCCCAGTGGTAGATCTCCTCGGAGATGCCGACCGCGTAGAGCCACTCGCGTGGGATGAGAAGCCCGACGACGTGCCCCGCGATGACCATGAGGATGCCCAGGTGGAACATCGGAGACCCCCAGCGCAGGAGCCGATTCTCATAGGTCTGGCTCGAACGCGTCGTCCAGCCGAACTTGTCGTACCGGTAGCGCCAGATATGGCCGACGATGAAGACGGCGATCGATGCGTACGGGACCGCCACCCACAGGATGAACCCGGCGGCGCTCATGATTCTCCCCGCTGCGACACGGGCGCGAAGGGCGCGAGATTGCCGAGGAAGCTCAGCCCGACGGTCTCGGTCGGAGGCCCCTCGCTCACGAGCGCGAGGAAGCGCTCGCGGGTACGGGCGTCGACGGGCGGAAGCGACAGCGTGATCGCCCGGACCACCGCAGCCCACTCGCTGTCCATCGCCTCGAGGGCGGCCCGCAGCACCTCGATCCCCTCCCGGTGCGAAGCGATCAGCGCCTCCGCTATCGGCGAATCGCTCAGGGCCGAGAACTCCAGCACCGCCGGCAGATAGTCCGGCAGCTCCTGTGCGTCGAACTCCCACCCCGCGGCGCGGTACGCCTCGAGGAACGTGACGAGCGCCGTCCCCCGCTTACGGGTGTCGCCCGTGGCGTAGTAGCTCAGATACAGACTGCATTTGCGCTTGAGGTCGAACGTGACCACATACCGCCGCTGCCATTCCGTCGTGCCGGCCGCCGTCGCTGCCGTGATGAACCCCGTCAGCGCCTCCGCGATCGGCGTGGGCAGACCTGCCGCGCGCTCCTGCAGGAGCGGGAGCCGGGCGAACCAGGCGTCGTCGGGGTAGTCGAGCAGCAGCGAAGCGATCATGTGCGCAGCCGCACGTCGGTCGGCGGAGAGCGCCAACGGCGCGAGTTCCGTCGGCAGCTCTCGTCGCGGAGTCACCCGCGGCAGGATCGTGCTCATCGATCGGCCCCATCCTCAGGGTCGCCCGAGTCGGTCGCGCGGACCGGCCCCGTCGTCTCGGGAGGGAACAGACCGTCCGTGCCACCGTTGCCGTCCCAGTTGAGGAGGTTGATGCGGCCGGGCGTCGACGGCCTGTCTGCGCTCTGCCGATCGGCCAGCATGTGGAAGTTCTCCACGGCGACGGGAACGGGTTGGCCGCTGGAGAGTCCGAACGGTCCCGCCCCTCCCATGCCGGGCCCGCCATCGAAGTCGAGGGAGCACGCCATCTCCTCCAGCGAATGCGCCTGCTCCGCATGGGCCGAAGGGATGACATAGCGGTCCTCGTACTTCGCGATCGCGAGCAGACGGTACATGGCCTCGACCTCCTCGCCCGTCATGCCGACAGCGGTGGCGATGCGCTCGTCGCGCACATCGTCGATGCTGACTCCGCGCATGTACGAACGCATCGCCGCGAGTCGCCGCAGGGCATGTTCGACCGGACCTCGCTCCCCCGCGCTGAAGAGCTCGGCGAGGTAGCCGAGCGGAATCCGGAGCTTGTCGATCGCCGCGAACAGGGTGCGCGCGTCCTCACCGTCGTTACCGGAACCGGAGATCACGTCGACCACCGGAGACAGCGGCGGGATGTACCAGACCATCGGCATCGTCCGGTATTCGGGGTGCAGCGGCAGCGCCACCTCGTACTCCTGGATCAGCCGCCAGATCGGACTGCGCTGTGCCGCCTCGATCCAGTCCTCCTGGATGCCGTCTCGGCGCGCCTGTTCGATCACCGCCGGATCGTTCGGATCGAGAAGGATGCTGCGCTGCGCCGCGAGGAGCGCCCTTTCGTCCTCCACGCTCGCCGCCTCCGCCACACGGTCCGCGTCGTACAGCACGAGACCGAGGTACCGGAGCCGTCCCACGCAGGTCTCGGAGCACACGGTCGGCAACCCGACCTCGATGCGCGGATAGCACATCGTGCACTTCTCGGCCTTGCCGGTCTTGTGGTTGAAGTAGACCTTCTTGTACGGGCAGCCGGACACGCACATCCGCCATCCGCGGCACTGGTCCTGATCGACGAGGACGATCCCGTCCTCCGCGCGCTTGTACATCGCACCCGAGGGACAGGAGGCGACGCACGACGGGTTGAGGCAGTGCTCGCAGATACGCGGCAGGTAGAACATGAACGCCTTGGAGAACTCCGCCTCGACCTGCTCGCTCATCTTCTGGAGGATCGGGTCGTCCTGCATGGTCTCCATGGAGCCGCCGAGGTCGTCGTCCCAGTTCGCCGACCACGAGATCTTCATGTTCTCGCCGGTGAGCAGGCTCTTCGGTCGAGCGACCGGCACCTGCGCACCCTTCGGCGCGTTGATGAGCATGTCGTAGTCGTAGGTCCACGGTTCGTAGTAGTCGTGGATCTCGGGGAGCTTCGGGTTGGAGAAGATGCGCGCCAGCTTCGCCAGACGCCCGCCGCTGCGCAGCTTGAGCCGGCCGCGCTTGGTGCGCGTCCAGCCGCCGCCCCAGCGCTCCTGGTCTTCGTAGCTGCGCGGGTAGCCGACGCCCGGACGGGTCTCGACGTTGTTGAACCAGACGTACTCCACCCCGGTGCGATTGGTCCACGCCTGCTTGCACGTGACCGAGCAGGTGTGGCATCCGATGCACTTGTCGAGGTTCATCACCATCGACATCTGCGCCATGACCTTCATCAGTACTCGACCTCCTGGTCACGACGACGGATCGTCGTGATCTCATCTCGCTGATTCCCCGTCGGGCCGAGGTAGTTGAACGCCCAGGCCAGCTGCGCGTAGCCCCCGATCAGATGGCTGGGTTTGAGCAGGATGCGCGTGAGCGAGTTGTGGATTCCTCCGCGCTGCCCGCTCGTCTCGGCGATCGGCACATCGACCGTGCGATCCTTCGCGTGGTACATGTACACCGTGCCCTCCGGCATCCGGTGCGAGACGTTCGCTCGCGCCACGACGACGCCGTTGCGGTTGTACGACTCGATCCAGTCGTTGTCGCGCACGCCGATCTTGTCGGCGTCCTGCGGACTCATCCAGATCGTGGGTCCGCCCCGTGACAGCGACAGCATGAAGAGGTTGTCCTGGTACTCCGAGTGGATGGACCACTTCGAGTGCGGGGTCAGATACCGCACCGCGACCTCGGCCTGACCCGCGGCACCTCGCTGGGTGCTGCGACCGGTGGCGCCGACCTTCGGATCGTCGAACAGCCGGTGCATGTCCAGCGGAGGGCGGAACGTCGGCAGGTTCTCGCCGAGCTCCTCCATCCAATCGTGGTCGAGATAGAAGTGCTGGCGTCCGGTCAGCGTGTGCCACGGCTTCAGTCCTCCTCTTCGGCGAGGAAGGCCATCTGCTGCCCGGTGCGCTTCTCGAGCTCGCGGAACCCCTGCACCGCCAGTCGGCCGTTGCTGGTCCCCGAGAACGCCAGGATCATCTCGCACACGCGCTTGTCGGTGTCGAGCCGCACGCGGCCGGCCGCCGGCCCGCTCGGGAACACGCCGTTGGACTGTGCCAGCGACGCGATCTCCTTGTCGGGTCGGTAGGTGATCGCCTTCGTCGTCATGCCGAGCTTCGCGGTGAGCGGCCCGAGCGACTTCCAGCGTGCCGCGAGCGCAGGGTAGTCGCGTTCGACGGGGATCAGCTTCGTCATCGTCACGCCGGGAACGAGAGGCGCGTCCTGCGGGACGACGCCGTGCGCATACGCCATCACGTCGGGGGTGTCGTGCTGCAACGGGGAGGCGACGATGTCGCGACGCACACCCAGATGCCCCTCGCAGAGCTCGCTGAACCGCTCGGCCAACTCGCCGAAGAGGTCGTAGTCCGTCTTCGTCTGCCACGGCGGGTTGATGGCCGGATTGAAGGAGTGCAGGAAGGGATGCATGTCGGTCGACGACAGGTCGTGCTTCTCATACCACGTGGCCGCCGGGAAGACGAGGTCGGAGAACAGCGTCGTCGAGGTCATGCGGAAGTCGGCCGTCATGAGCAGATCGAGTTTGCCAACGGGTGCGTCCTCCCGCCAGACGATGTCACGCGGACGAGAACCCTCCTCGGTCTCGGAGGCGCGGATGGCCGAATCCGTCCCGAGCAGGTGCTTGAGGAAGTACTCGTTCCCCTTGCCGGACGAGCCGAGGATGTTCGCCCGCCACACCGACACGACCCGGGGGAAGTTCTCCGGTGCATCCGGGTCTTCGACCGCATAGTGCAGCGAACCATCGGTGAGCGAGTCGACGATGTGCTGCGCGGGCTCCTTGCCCGCGGCCTCCGCCTCGTCGCACAGGTCGAGCGGATTGCGGGAGAAGGTCGGGTAGCTCGGCATCCATCCGCGTTTGACCGATTCGACGAGGCAGTCCGCCGTCGTGCGGCCGGCGAAAGCCCCACGGGCGAGCGGCGAGGAGAGCTGATCCGCCGGCAGCCCGTCGTAGCGCCACTGGTCGGTGGCGAGGTACCAGAAGGCCGTGCCGATCATCTGCCGCGGCGGGCGGTTCCAGTCGCCGGCGGTCGCGTACTGCGAGTACCCGGTGATGGGCCGCACCTTCTCCTGACCGACGTAGTGCGCCCACCCACCGCCGTTGACACCCTGACATCCGGTCATCGTGGTCAGCGCCAGGAACGTGCGGTAGATCGTGTCGGAGTGGAACCAGTGGTTCGTTCCGGCGCCCATCAGGATCATCGAGCGGCCCCCGGAGCGCTCGGCGTTGTCGGCGAACTCCCGACCGATGCGCATCGCCTGCTCGGCGGGGACCGCCGTGATCTCCTCCTGCCACGCCGGCGTGCCGGGAGACGTCGGGTCGTCGTAGCCGGTGGGCCACTGGCCGGGGATGCCCTCGCGACCGACACCGTACTGCGCGAGCATGAGGTCGAACACGGTCGTCACGAGCTTGCCGGCGACTTCGCGGGTCGGCACACCTCGAACCACGACGCCGGAGCCACCGGCGTGCTCGGCACCGGCTTCCGGCGGGAGATCGAATCGAGGAAGAGCCACCTCGGCGGCTGCGCCATCCCACGAAGCCAGGTCGGCGATGGAGAGCGGAGGCTCGATCCCCTCGAGATCGAGGTTCCACTTGCCCTCGTCCTCCGGCGTGAAACGGTGCCCGAGAGAGCCGTTCGGCACGACGGCGTCGCCGTGCTCGTCGAGGAGCACCGTCTTGAAGTCTGCACGGACCGACGCGGCGGCATCGCCACCGAGGTCGCTCGCGGTCAGGAACTTGCCCGCGACGAGCTGCGCGCCGTGTCGCTCGAGCGTCACCAGATACGGGGCATCCGTGAACCGGCGCATGTAGTCCTCGAAGCGTTCGGTGCGCTTGTGCACGAAGTGCTCGGTGAGGATGACATGCCCCATCGCCAGCGCCAGCGCCGCATCCGTGCCGGGGTGAGGGGCGACCCACTCGTCGGCGAACTTCGTGTTGTCGGTGTAGTCGGGCGAGACCGTGACGACCTTCTGACCGCGGTACCGGGCCTCGGCCATGAAGTGCGCATCCGGTGTTCGCGTGACCGGGACGTTGGAGCCCCACATGATCAGGTACCCCGCGTTCCACCAGTCTGCGGACTCCGGCACGTCCGTCTGGTCGCCGAAGACCTGCGGGCTCGCGACCGGGAGATCCGCGTACCAGTCGTAGAACGAGAGGATCGACCCGCCGAGCAGGTTGAGGAACCGGGCCCCGGCACCGTGAGACACCATCGACATCGCCGGGATCGGGGAGAAACCAGCGACCCGGTCGGGACCGTAGGTCTTGACGGTGTGCACATGAGCCGCCGCCGCGATCTCGAGCGCCTCGTCCCAGGTGGTGCGCACGAGGCCGCCCTTGCCGCGCGCGCTCTTGTAGGAGCGCGCGGCCTCGGGGTCTTCGACGATCGACGCCCACGCCGTCACGGGGTCGCCGTGTTGTGCTTTCGCCGCCCGATACAGCTCGGCGAGCGTGTCGCGGATGTAGGGGTAGCGCACGCGAGTCGGCGAGTAGGTGTACCAGCTGAAGGCCGCACCACGCGGGCAGCCCCGCGGCTCGTACTCCGGAGAATCCGGCCCGACCGACGGGTAGTCGGTCTGCTGCGCCTCCCAGGTGATGATGCCGTCCTTGACGTACACCTTCCACGAGCAGGAGCCGGTGCAGTTCACACCATGGGTCGAACGGACCACCTTGTCGTGCGCCCACCGGTCACGGTAGAACACGTCGCCCGAGCGGCCTCCTTCGAGGAACAGCGAGCGGAGGTCCTGCGAGACCTCACCTCGACGGAGAAACCGACCCATGCCCAGCAGGGCGTCGGCGAGGGGACCATCGGTGGCCGGATGGATGTCATGCGTGGTCGGTGTCATGGCGCAAACTCTCTGATCGTGTCGGTCAGCTCTTGGCGGGTGCGCCCGGACGCGCGTAGTAGTACCAGGTCAGCGCGGTGCAGAACAGGCACCAGACCCCGCACAGCACGAAGAACGCGAACGGGGCGACCGCCGACAACGACATCCCGACGATGAACGGTCCGAAGGCCGCCACCGCCGAGGTGAAGCCCACGACGCCACCCGCCTGGCGCTTCGGGAACAGCATCGGCATCTGCTTGAACGTTCCCGCGTTGCCCAGTCCGGCGAAGAAGAAGATCGTGATCATGCCGGCGAGGAAGCCCCAGAACTCGTTCACATCGGACGGCGCGAGGAAGAACAGCGTGAGGACGGTCCCGGCCGTCATCCCGATACCGGAGATGAACGTGAACGGCGCCCCGCCGAACCGGTCGCACAGGGGGCCGGCCACCGCGCGCACGAGAGCACCGAGCGCCGGGCCGATCCACATGTAGGTGAGCGGATCGGGCGCGTTCTCGAACCCTCCGTAGACGTTGACGATGATGAGGCCCATCTGCGCGGCCAGACCCGCATACGCGCCGAAGGTCATCATGTAGATCGCCGTCATGATCCACGTGTGCTTGAGACGGAAGATGTCGAGCTGCTCGCGGAAGTTCGCGTGCACGGGAACGCGCCGCAGGAAGAAGAACGCGAGGATGCTCGCCAGCAGGGCCCACGGGATGAGCACGAGGCCGCCGTTGTGCAGCCACATGTTCGCGCCGCCGTCGACGGTCGACTGCGGGTCGAGGAACCAGGTGCCGAGGAGCCCGAAGCCGATCACCCACGGCACGAGCACCTGCACGACGCCGATGCCGAAGTTGCCGATGCCGGCCTGGAGGCCGAGCGCCGTGCCCTGCATCCGCTTCGGGAAGAAGTAGCTGGTCGACGGCATGTAGCCAGAGAAGACCCCACCGCCGATCCCCGCTGCGAAGGCCAACGCCAGGAGCACGGCGTACGGCGTGGACGTGTCGCGCACCGCCAGCGTCCACCCGAGCATGGGGAGGGCGAGGAGAAGCGAGCTCCACCCGACGAGCGCCCGCGTGCCCACGATGGGCGGGAGGAACATGAAGGCGAAGCGGAGCAGACCGCCGGCCAGACCGGGGATCGCCGCCAGCCAGTAGAGCTGTCCCTGGTCGAGGTCGAAGCCGATGGCGTTCAGCCGCGGAGCGATCGCACTGACCAGGTACCAGGTCGCGAAGCCCAGCAGCAGCGAGTATGTCGTGATCCAGAGCGTGCGCCAGGCGAGGGATCTGTCCCAGGTGGCGTCGTCTTCCGGATTCCAGTTGGACAGGTCCTTGGCGAGTGCTTCCCCGGATTTCACGTGCTGGATCCCTTCAGAACACGCAAGGTAACGTGTTACATCCAGTAACGCCGGAGGGGTGGAATCCGGTCGGGGACCGAACCGTTTTTATTCAGGCTCGTCGGCCGCGACACGAGATTCCGCGCCGGTCATGCCTCGACTCAGCGCGTTCGTCCCCCGTCGAGCCGCACCACGCGATCGACCGTGCCGGCGGGCGGCGCCACGTGCGAGATGAGCAGCACCGACTGGCCTTCCGCTGCCCCGAGCAGGTCCCGCAGCAGGGCATCCGACGCGTCGGGGTCGACGCCCGCCGTCGGTTCGTCCAGCACCAGCACGGGGAAACCGCGCAGCAGGGCCCGGGCGAGGGCGATGCGCTGCGCCTGGCCGCCCGACACGAGCGCACCACGGTCGCCGACTCTGGCGTCGAGGCCTCCGCGCTCCCGCACCCACTCACCGAGACCCACCCGGTCGAGCACGGCGTACAGCTCGACATCGGTCGCGGTGTCGCGCGCGAAGAGCAGGTTCTGGCGGATGTCCTCGTCGAACAGCTGCGGGCTCTGTTCGCAGAGGCCGATGACACGACGCAGCGCCGGACCCGACATCGATGCCGCGTCCCGTCCATCGATCAGGTATTCGCCCTGGACGCGGAGGAAGCCGACGAGGACAGCCGCCAGCGAACTCTTGCCTGCGCCGCTCGGTCCCGCCACCAGCACCCTCTCCCCCGGCCGCAGATCGAGGTCGACACCCGCCAGCGCAGGCGCACCGCCCGGCCAGTTCGCGCGCACACCGCGCATCCGCACCATCGGGGCGTGCTCGAACTCGACGTCGGCGCCCGCGTCGGACCGCAGCTCCTCCGGCATCCGCTCGGGAAGCGCATCGACGATGCGCCCGGCGCTCGCACGCACGCTCCGCCAGGAGGCCGCGGCCACCGGCACCGCACCGAAGATCTCGAACACCACCATCGGCACGAGCACCGCCACGGCCAGCCACGGTCCGTCGATCGAGCCGTCGACGAGCCCGGGGGCGGCAGCGGCGAGAGCCCACACGGATGCCGCCCCCGCGACCGCGGAGACGACACCGGCGGCGACGGCCTGAGCGAGCGAGGCACGATCGACGACGCGTCGCAGGGCGGCGTCGGCTGCCGCGATCCGCTCGCGCGCCTGCTCCTCGGCACCGTAGGCCAGGAGCACGTCGAGGCTGCCGAAGTAGTCCACCAGCGCGGCCGAGAGTTCGGCCCGCCGCACGGAGACGAGCGCTTCGGCACGCGATCCGAACGCCCAGCCGAGTCCGATCGCTGCGGCTGCCGCGACCACCAGGCACACCGCCAGATTGAGAGCTGCCGGCGGCGAGACGAACGCGATGAAGCCGACGGCCCCGACCGCCACGAGCGCCGCGACCCCGAGCGGCTGCACCACGCGCAGGGGCAGGTTCTGCAGGTTCTCGACGTCGTCCACCAGGGCGGTGAGCATCTGTCCGCGATCCGTCGAACCGAGACCGGCCGGGGAGAGCGGGGTCAATCGCCGCACCATGTCGGCCCGCGTCGAGGCGAGCTGTCGCAAGGCCGCGTCGTGGCCGCTCAGGCGCTCGAGGTAGCGGGTGACGGCGCGCGACACGGCGAAGAACCGCACGCCCACGACCGCGATCGACAGCGGAACGAGCGAATCGACGATGGAAGCGCTCACGATCAGCCAGCCGCTGACCGCCAGCAAGCTCACGGCGGCGGCGGCGGACAGCACGCCCCAGACCAGTCCGGGGAGGAAGCGAGCGATCGGCGGCTGCGCGAGCTCCAGGACTTCCCGGACTCGCTGCTTCCGATCCGAACGGGGTTCCTGCGCGCGTGAAGGAGTCATGCGCTCACCCCCAACTCCACGACGCCGTCGGCGATGTCCCGCGCGGTCCGGCGGTGCGACACGAGGAGAATCGTCGCCCCGGCGTCCGCTCGCGCGCGCAGCGACCGCCAGAGCCGGGCCTCGGTCTCCGGGTCGAGCGCACTCGACGGTTCGTCGAGGGCGAGCACCCGGCGCGGGTCGGCGGCCTGGCGGTACAGCGCTCTGGCGACGGCAATGCGCTGCGCCTGCCCTCCCGACAGGCCGCTGCCCTGCACGCCGAGCTCGCGGCCGGGATCGATGCCCTCAGCGCACGCGGCGTCGAGCGCGGCACGGACGCGGGCGCCATCCGGCGCCGGATCGCCGAGGGCCACGTTCGCCGCCACGGTCCCCCGCATCAACCCCGGGGTCTGCCCGGCCCAGGCGAGCCATGCCGCCGGAGAGAGCTCGCGGACGTCGTGCCCGTCGCAGGCAGCCGTCCCGTCGAAGTCGGCCGCACCGCGGAGCGCCGCGAGCAGCGACGACTTTCCTGCCCCGCTCGGCCCCTCGATCAGGGTGACCGTTCCGGGCGCGGCCGTGAAGGAGACGGGCGGAAGTTCCCGCACGCGCAGCCCTTCGACCACGAGGAGTCCCTGGTCGGCCGTTCGCAACTCCTCAGAATCATCACCTCGAGGGGTGAGCTCGGCTCCTGAACGATGTTTCCGCGGAGTCTCTGCGGAGTTGTGCACGCTCACCGGACGAGCCCGCGCCGCGTCGAGCACCTCGAACACATCCTCGGTGGCTGCGACCCCCTCGGCCGCGGCGTGGAACTGCACCCCCACCTGGCGGATCGGCAGGAACGCCTCGGGCGCGAGCAGCAGCACGAACAGCCCCACCTCGAGCGTCAGGTCCCCCGACAGCAGCCGGAACCCGACCGACACCGCGATCAGCGCGACCGCGAGCGAGGCCAGCAGCTCCATCGCGAAGCCGGACAGGAACGAGAAACGCAGCACCTTCATGGTCTCGCGGCGGTACTCGTCGGCGGTGACCTCGATGCGGTCGGCCGCACGCCGGTCTCGACCGAACAGGCGAAGCGTCGACAGCCCCTGCACCGTATCGGCGAAGCGGGAGGCGAGGCGCTGCAGCGTCTGCCACTGCCGTGTCTGCACCGTGCGCGTCGCCATCCCGATCAGGATCAGGAACAGCGGGATGAGCGGCAGCGTGATGATCGCCGTCAGCCCGCTCGGCCAGTCCTCCCACCACATCACGGCGACCACTACCGGCGTGGCGATCACGGTCAGCACGAGCTGTGGGATGTACCGGGCGAAATACGCGTCGAGGGCTTCCAGGCCGTGCCCGGCGGTGACGGCGAGCTCGGTCTGGTTCCGTTGTGCGAGCCACCCCGGCCCCAGCCGGCCGACCGCGGAGATCAGAGCCGACCGCAGCTGCATACCGGTCTTCGCGGCGGCGCGCGTCCCCGCGGCATCCGAAGCGGCGATCAGCAGCCCGCGCAGCAGCGCCGTGAGCAGCAGCCAGAGCAGGGACGTCGTGACGTCACGTCCCGCGATCGCCCCGGTGACGGCATCCGTGAGCAGCCAGGCGAAGACGATCACGACCGCGGTCTGGACGACGCCGATCAACGCGGATGCCGCAAGGAAGCCCCTCGCGGCACCCGCGTATCTCAGCAGTCTCGGGTCGACGGGTTTCACGCGTGTGCCGGAGCCCCCTCGATGGACTTGCGGGTGACGCGCTTGCGGAACACCCAGTACGTCCACGCCTGGTACGCGAGCACGAGCGGCATCGCGATCAGGGCGGTCCAGCTCATGATCTGCAGCGTATACGGAGTGCTGGAGGCATTCGCGATCGTGAGGCTGTAGGCCGGGTCGATCGTCGACGGCATCACGAACGGGAACAGCGCGGAGAACAGCATCACCACGGCGAACAGCACCGTGAGCATGCCGGAGATGAACGCCCAGCCGTCACGGCGAACGAGCGAGAACCCGACGGCGGCGATGAGGCTGACCGCAGCGAGAGCCCCGGCACCGATGACGAGCCAGAGGAGCGGAGCGTCGCGCCCCATCGCGATCGCAACCGTCCAGATCACGGTGGCCGCGGCGACGAGGATCGTCGGGATCGCAGCCCTCTTCGCGAGGCGACGCGCATCCTCGTGCACCTGGCCGTCGGTCTTGAGTGCGACGAACAGCACGCCGTGCAGGAAGAACAGCAGCAGCGTGGTGACGCCGACCAGCAGGGCGTAGGGGTTCAGCAGCGCGAAGAAGCCGCCGACGTAGATGTGGTTCTCATCGAGCGCCACACCCTGAACGATGTTGCCGAAGGCGACACCCCACAGCAGCGCCGGCACGACCGAGCCGATCACGATCATCCGGTCGAAGCCGGCCTTCCACTTCGCGCTGTCCCGCTGATGCCGGTACTCGAACGAGACGCCGCGCAGGATCAGCGCGAGCAGGATCAGCAGCAGCGGCAGGTAGAAGCCGCTGAACAGAGTGGCGTACCACTCGGGGAACGACGCGAACAGCACCGCGCCGGCCACGATGACCCACGTCTCGTTGAGGTCCCAGACCGGACCGATCGTGTTGATGATCTGACGGCGGGAGACGTCGTCCTTGCCGAGGAACGGCAGCGACATCCCGACGCCGAAGTCGAACCCGTCGAGCACGAAGTAGCCCACGAAGAAGAAGGCGACGATGAAGAACCAGAGTGTTGCGAGATCCATGATGCTCCTCCCTCTCAGTAGACGACCGACGGCAGCTGGGCCGTCTCTTCGTGTGGTTGCTCGTCGGTATCGGGCCCCTTCTGGGCGGCCCGGATGATGAGGCGGATCTCCACGACGGCGAGCGCCGCGTAGATCGCCGTGAACGAGATGAGCGAGATCAGCACCTCGAGGCCGCTGACTCCGGGCGAGACGCCGTCCTGAGTGGTCATCAACCCGAACACGATCCAGGGCTGCCTGCCCATCTCGGTGAAGACCCAGCCCATGATGTTGGCGGCGAGCGCGAGCGGGAACGACCAGATCGCGAGCTTCCACATCCACGGCGCCGGGGGCTTCTTGGCGCCCTTGCGGGTGAGCCACAGGCCGGCGACGGCGACGAGCGCGGCCGCGATGCCCAGTCCGATCATCCAGCGGAACGCCCAGTAGGTGATCCACAGGATGGGGGCGAAGTCCTCGAGGCCCGTCGCGGCGTACGTCTGCGCGTACTCGGCGTTCAGGTCGTTTATGCCGTGGACACAGGCGTCGAGGGTGTGCGTCGACAGCAGCGACAGCAGGTACGGCACCCGGATCGAGAACAGCTCGGAGCTGCCGTCCGGTGTGCCCAGCGTGAAGAGGCTGAACGAGGCATCCGGCCCGCAGACCGTGTTGAACGTCGCCTCGGCCGCGGCCATCTTCATCGGCTGCGCGGCGTACATCGCGAGTCCGAGCTGGTCCCCGGTGAGGACGACGCCGGCGGTCGAGACGATCATCGCCCACAGCCCGAACTTGAGCGAGATGCGCATGGTGTCGAAGTGCTGGCCGCGAGAGAGGTGCCAGGCCGAGACCGAGATCACCACACCGGCGGCGAACATGAACGCGCCGAAGATCGTGTGCGGGAAGGCGGCGAGCGCGACCGGGTTGGTCAGCAGCGCCCAGAAGTCGGTCAGCTCGGCGCGGTTCGTCGCCTCGTTGAACGTG
>JAQZBG010000081.1 GCA_029239165.1 Microbacterium sp.
GCGCAGCATCCCCAGCCCTCGGGGATGAACACGTCGTCGGCGACGGCCGCCGCGATCTCCGTCAGAGCTCCCGTGGCGCCGAGGGCTGTCGTCGAGCACGTCGGGTGCACGGCGACGGTCGGGAGCTTGGCGGTCACGGTCAGCCGCGGCAGCACTTCGCGGGCGACGTAGGTGGTCGCATCCTCGATCCGGAGCCCGGCGTACTTCGGGTTCTTCGCCACGGACTGGGCGAGCATCACGTCGAGCCCTTCGGTGCAGGATGCGGCATCGCACACCACGGGAAGCTCGCCCTGCCGACTCGCCTCCCACAGGGAGTCGAGCACCCGGTCCGACATGAGCCGGTACCCGTCAAGGTGCCCCTTCGACTTCCAGGGAGTGCCGCAGCAGAGCCCGCCGTTCTCCTCGGGGATCGCCACCGGGATCCCGGCGCGGTCCAACAGATCGCGTAGTGCGTCCCTCGACCCCTGACCTTCGCCCTCCGCGCCGAACATCGTGCCGATGCATGCGCCGAAGAACACGGCCTGTGCATCGTCCGGGGATTCGGGGCGCGGAGGCTTCGATCCACCGCGGGGGAGTCCCGCGTCGTAGAGCGGAAGTGTGTCGGCACCCAGGACGGCGCGTCCTACCTGGGTCACGCCGCGGACCAGCGGCGCCGGGAGAGCGTCGGCGACCGTGAGGGCGATGCCCCCGGCGCGGGTGACCGTGCTCCAGTGCTTGGCGGCCGTGCCCCAGAGGGCGCCGTCGATCGCGTTCGACTGCTCCGCGCGCAGCCGGCGCACCAGATCGCCGGTGTTGATGTCGACCGGACACGCCACGCCGCACATGCCGTCGACAGCGCAGGTCTGCACGCCGTCGTAGTCGTAGTCCTTCTGCAGGTCGCGCAGCAGCTCGGTGTCGCCCTGTTCTTCGGCCCACGCCATGTCGCGGCGGATCACGATCCGTTGGCGCGGGGTGAGCGTGATGCTCTTGCTCGGACACGTCGGTTCGCAGTACCCGCACTCCACGCAGCGGTCGACCTCGTTTTCGACCGTGGGCACCCGCTTGAGGTGGTGCAGGTACGAATCGGGGTCGTCGGAGAGGACGACTCCTGGATTGAGGATGCCGTCAGGATCGAGCAGACCCTTGATCTCCCACATCATGTCGGTCAGTTCGTCGCCGTACTGTCGGCGCACGAACGGCGCCATGATGCGACCGGTCCCGTGTTCGGCCTTCAGCGAGCCCTGCTGGGACAGCACCAGGTCGACGAGGTCGTCCGTGAACCGGCGGTAGCGGGCGACGCTGTCGGCGTCGTCGAAGCGCTCGTTGAGCAGGAAGTGGACGTTCCCGTCCTTCGCGTGGCCGAAGATGACGGAGCCCTCGTAACCGTGCTCGGAGAACAGCTCGATCAGACGCTCACAGGTCGCGAGCAGGCGGGGGACCGGCACCACGATGTCCTCGAGCAGAGCGGTCGTGCCGGAAGGTCGCGCACCGGCAACCGCGGTGTAGAGCCCCTTGCGCACGTGCCACAGCGCTGCGCGCTCGGCCGCGTCCGTCGTGAGCCGGGGGGTGACCGCCAGCGGCAGCGCCTCGAAGTGCTTCTGGGCCGCTGTGCTCGCCTGGGTGAGGGCCGCGGCGTCGGAGGCGTGGACTTCGACCAGGAGGGCCGCATGCCCTTGGACCTCGATCTCCGCGATGGCCGATGGCACGTCGCTCAGCCCCTGCGCCACGCGGAGCGATGCGGCATCCATCAGCTCGATCGTGGCGAGGCCGAGACGCGTCAGATCGGGGAGCGCGGTCATGGCGGCGGAGAGTGTCTCGAACACCAGCAGCCCGGTCGCGATCGCCGGACGCACCTCGATCGTGCGGAAGCGTGCTTCGGCGACGAAGGCGAGGGTGCCCTCGGAGCCGATGATGAGGTGCTCGAGGATGCGCACCGGGTCCTCGAAGTCGAGCAGCGCGTTGAGTCCGTACCCCATGGTGTTCTTCATCGAGAACTGTTGCCGGAGGAACGCGACGTGCTCCGGCGAAGCCCGCAGCCGTGCTCTCAGAGCGAGGAGCCCATCGGCGATCGCCGGTTCCGCTGCGCGCAGCAGCTCGCTCGCGTCCGGCCGCCCGGTGTCGATGATCGTGCCGCTCGGGAGCACGATCGTCATCGACTCGATGGTCTGGTAGGAGTTCTCGGTGATGCCGCATGCCATGCCGCTGGAGTTGTTCGCCACGACCCCGCCGATCGTGCAGGCGATCTCGCTCGCAGGGTCGGGGCCGAGCTTGCGGCGGTGGCGCGTCAGACGGGTGTTGACCTGGCGCACCGTGGCTCCGGGGCCGACGCGGACGAAGGCTCCTTCTTCCTCCACGCGGATGTCACGGAAGTGGCTGCGCGTGTCGACGAGGATGTCGCCGCTCACGCTCTGCCCGGAGAGGCTCGTTCCGCCGGAGCGGAAGGTCATCGTGCGCCCCGCGGCCCGTACTGCACCGAACGCCCGGGCGACGCCCTCCGCGTCCGTGGGGGAGAGCACCGCATCCGGGATGAGCAGATAGTGCGAGGCGTCGTGTGCGCGGGCGAACCGGTCGATGGATCGGGAATGCACCTCGGTCGTCGGGCCCAGCAGCGCAGGGTCCAGCGGTTCGGCGAGTGTGGTCGGCACGGTGCTCCTCTGCTCCGTCGAAAGATTGTCAGACAAGTGTACCGGCGGCGGTGCGTTTCGTTAGACTGACCGGATGACCACGACCTCCGACGCGCCGCTCGGCATAGTGGGCGTGGTCGATGCCGTCACCGCACAGCTGCGCGGACGCATCCTCCGCGGCGACATCCGCTCGGGCGCGCCGCTCACCGAATCGGCAGTCTCGCAGACCTTCGGGGTGGCCAGGCCCAGCGCGAAGGCGGCCATCGAACAGCTCGTCGCCACCGGACTCCTGGTGCGCACCGCTCATCGAAGCGCACGCGTCGTCGGGATCGACGCCGACACCGTGCGCGACGTCTACCGCACACGGACGCGGCTGGAGAGCGCGGCATTGCGCGAACTCGCCACGACCAGAACCGTTCCCGACGCCGCTCGCGACGCGAACGCCGAGATCCTCGCGATGCCGGCCGGCCCCGACCCGGCGACCGTCGACCCCGATCTCCGGTTCCACACCGCGCTCATCGACGCGCTCCAGAGCGAGCGGACGGGGCGGATGTATCGCAGCGTCCTGGACGAGGTGCGGCTCTGCATGGCGCAGGTGCAGGGGCGGCAGCTGCTGGACGCCGCGGAGATCGCCGCGCAACACGCCGAGATGCTCGACGCGGTCGAATCAGGAGAGGGTGAGCGTGCCGCTGCCCTTCTCCACGCGCATCTCTCGTCAGCCGAGCAGAGGCTCGTGGAGGCGCTCGACGCCGATTAGAGCCGACTGGTCGTCACTCGGCCGGGGCCTCTTCGACGATGATCGGCGGAGTGGTCGAGTCGGACCACTCCGGTGCGGGCAGGACCGTGTCGACCTCGCCCGCCTGGATCGCCCGCAGCGCCTCGGTGATCTCCTCGTCGTTCTCGGGAACGGTAAGGTCGCACGCACGCAGCTCGGAGGCGAACTGCAGCGTCAGCCGGTTCTTGCCCGCTTCCACGGCTTCGGCGGTCGTGCCGGTGATGATGTCGCTGCCGGTCTGGATCGCGGAGACCTCGTCGCAGACGTGGTAGACCTTGCCGCCCTCGACCCAGACGACCTCGTCCTGCCCGAGCAGCTGGATGACTGCGGACTGATCGGCCGTGTACTGCTCGACCGACGGCGGAGCGAAGTCGACGCCGAGGACGACGGCGAGAGCCGCGAGGGCCACTCCGACGATGCCGGCCGTCGTCTTCTGGCCCTTGTCCATGTCCTTGTTGAGGAAGATGAGGATGACGAGGGGGAGGAAGGCGACGATCGCGATGATCGCGCCGAGTTGGTTCTGCACGAAGAACCGCACCTTGTCGGACTTGCGAGCAGGATCGAGGCGGTTCGCCTTCTTCCAGAGCACCGAACCGATGATCGAGAGCGCGGCGATCACGACGAGCAGCACGAGGAGGGCGATGAACGCCCACTGCGGGAACGTCGCGGTGACGCCCTGCTCCTCCAGCAGACCGGTGTCGGGGTCGCGGACGAGCTTCCCGTCCTCGCCGACGAACTCACGCTGACGCAGCAGCCAGAAGATGCCGACGGCTTCGCCGATGATCGCGACAGCCCAGAGCGAGGCAGCGATCCAGCGGAAGCGGGTCGCCTTCGCCTTGCTCTCGGGAGTCGGAACCCACCCGGCGGCCGGCTCGGTGTTCGCGCTGCCTGCGGCCGGCTGCCCGACGTCGGCGTTCGTCTTGTCGCTGTCGGCCACGGTGCTCCCTTTTCCCCTCCGATGCCTGCCATACCGGCTCAAGGCAACCCCGAGCATAGTGGACGGGGTGTCCTACTCTGGGGAGATGACTCCCGATTCCGACGACGCCCTCAACTGGGAGGGCGATGAGGCCGCCACGCCGCAGGATCGCGCCCTTCCGCACGGCTGGAACGCCGTGGGCAGGGGAAGCGAAGAGGTGGGGACTGTGGAGGACGACGGCACCGTCACCCCCGCTGCGCTCGACGAGCCCGCGGGATTGAGCACCCCGATGCTGCTGATCCTCGGGGTCGTGGGTGGCGTCTATCTGCTTTATACGATCGGATGGATCGTCGGCGGACTGCGACTCAAGCCGCTGGCCTCGTTCCTCGTCGACGACGCCATGTTCCTGCCCTGGTTCGTGTTGGCGATCGCGGCGCCGGCGCTGTGGTTCCTCGCGAGCTGGGTCCTGACCCGGAGTAAGGCCGCCTGGATCCGCGTCGCCGTGCTGCTGGCGGGAGTGGTCCTCCTTGTTCCCTGGCCCTTCGTCACCGTGGGGGTGATCGGATCATGAACGTGTCCTCCACCCCTCAGCAGGTCTCGGCGGGCTCTCCGCGCTGGCTCGTCGGACTCGTCATCGGACTCGCGGGCCTCTTCTACGCGTACGCGGTGTGGAACGCCGTCGCGCACCTGATCACGATGGCGCAGACCGGTCTCACCGGAGGGGGATGGGCGACGCTCCTGTTCGGCGTCGCATTCCCCGCCATCGTCTTCGCGTTCGCTTTCGCGATCGGTCGACGCCGCAGGGTGGGAGAGCTCACGCTGGTGTTCCTCGCCGGACTCGGCGTCGTCGCGGTGTTCTGGATGAGTCTCATCGCCCTGAGCCTCACGATGCCGAGCGCCTGAGCCGGGCAGGGTCACACGGCACGGAGGGCCTCGAGCGCTCGGGTAGAGTTGACGCGATCGCGCCCCCATGGTGTGCGGCGCATCGGCCACTCCCGCCTGCCGCGCTGCCCCGAAGGATCCACTGTGCCGAAGCCCGTCGTGCTCATCGCCGAAGTACTCTCTCCCGCCACCATCGAGGCCCTGGGCCCCGACTTCGACGTCCGCGACGTCGACGGCACCGACCGTGACGCGCTGTTCGCCGCGCTGGCGGAGGCCGATGCCGTGCTGGTCCGCTCCGCGACCCGCATAGACGAGGAAGCGCTCGCGCACGCGCCGAAGCTGAAGGTCGTCGCCCGTGCCGGCGTCGGCCTCGACAACGTCGACATCAAGGCGGCCACTGCTGCCGGTGTCATGGTCGTCAACGCGCCGACCTCCAACATCGTCTCGGCCGCCGAGCTCACGGTCGGCCACATCCTGAGCCTCGCCCGTCGCATCCCGGCCGCCCACGCCTCGCTCTCCGCCGGTGCGTGGAAGCGCAGCTCCTTCACCGGCGCCGAGCTCTTCGAGAAGACGGTCGGCATCGTGGGCTTGGGCCGCATCGGTGCGCTCGTCGCCGCGCGCCTCGCCGCGTTCGACATGCGGGTCGTCGCGTACGACCCTTACGTCACGTCGGCGCGCGCCCAGCAGCTGGGTGTGCAGCTCCTCTCCCTCGACGAGCTCGTCGCGGAGTCGGACTTCCTCACGATCCACATGCCGAAGACGCCCGAGACCACCGGCATGATCGGTGCCGAGCAGTTCAAGGCCATGAAGCCCACCGCGTTCGTCGTGAACGTCGCACGTGGCGGCCTGATCGACGAGGAGGCGCTGCACGCCGCCCTCGTCGCGGGAGAGATCGCGGGTGCGGGACTCGATGTCTTCACGTCCGAGCCCCCGGCCGAGGGAGGAACCGCCCGTCCGCTGCTGGAGCTCCCCAACGTCGTCGTCACCCCGCACCTCGGCGCGAGCACCGAGGAGGCGCAGGAGAAGGCCGGCGTTTCGGTCGCCCGCTCCGTGCGTCTTGCGCTCGGCGGCGATCTGGTGCCCGACGCGGTCAACGTGGCCGGCGGCGTCATCGACCCGTACGTGCGCCCCGGGATCTCGCTCGTCGAGAAGCTCGGCCAGATCTTCGCGTCCCTGGCGACCTCGCCGCTCACGAGCCTTGATGTCGAGGTGCACGGCGAACTCAACGACTACGACGTGAGCGTGCTCAAGCTCGCAGCTCTCAAGGGCGTCTTCACGAACATCGTGAGCGAGACCGTGTCGTATGTGAACGCCCCGCTCCTCGCCGACCAGCGCGGCATCGCCGTGCGACTGCTCAAGGACGACGTGAGCGACGAGTACCGCAACATCATCACCCTCACCGGCGCCCTGTCCGACGGCTCGCAGCTCTCGGTCTCCGGTACCCTCACCGGCCCGAAGCAGACGGAGAAGCTCGTCGGCATCAACGACCACACTCTCGAGTTGCCGATCGAGAAGCACCACGTCGTCATGCTCTACACCGACCGCCCCGGCATCGTCGCGGTCTACGGTCAGAAGTTCGGCGAGGCGGGCATCAACATCGCCGGCATGCAGATCGCCCGCAAGGCCGCCGGTGCACAGGCGCTCAGCGTGCTCACGCTGGACTCGCCCGTGTCCGACGAGCTGCTCGACGACGTGCGTGACGCCATCGACGCCGACCTGTTCCGTCAGATCGAGATCACCGAGGTCTGATCCGCAGCCACGGACGAGAGGGCGGGAGCGCGATGCTCCCGCCCTCTCGCGTACGTCGGTGGATCAGGCGGTCGCCTTGAGGACGAGCGCGATCAGCGCGGCGAGTTCGTCGCTGCGGGGGACCAGCCTCTCGGGGCCGTGCACATCGAGCGAGTTGTTGAAGTAGAGCCCGTCGCTGACCAGCATCACCAGGTCGAGACTCGCTGTGTCCCGCACGTGCGGGCGGATCGTCTCCGCCCAGCGCCGTCGGGTTTCGCGGAGCATGTCGGCGGCGTGGGTCGATCCGCCCTGTGCGAGTCGGGTCGCGGCGATCAACGCGCGGTCGAGCGCGTCGTCCTCCATCACCGATGTGCGCACGTAGTAGGCGACGGGGCCCTCTTCGGCGGCCGTCATCCGCTCCAGGTCCAGTGTCGTGAGGTGGTCGAGGCGCTCCATCAGCCCGGCTTCGAGGTCGTCCTTCGAGCCGAAGTGGTAGAGGAGTCCTCCCTTCGAGACCCCGGCAGCCTTGGCCGTGGCGTCGAGCGTGGCCGCCCGCTCGCCG
This sequence comes from Microbacterium sp., assembly GCA_029239165.1. Lineage (GTDB taxonomy): Bacteria > Actinomycetota > Actinomycetes > Actinomycetales > Microbacteriaceae > Microbacterium. The sequence continues at coordinate 7,467 of JAQZBG010000081.1, forward strand.
TCTTCGATGAGGATCGCTTCGAAGGCGTCGAGCACCTTCTCGCGGGCGAGGGGAGGTCGGGGCATCGCTGATCCTCTGCACAGGGGAGGGAAGGGAACTCTGTTACTATACCATCCGGACGGTTCGCTAACGGAGCCGCCAGATTCTGAGAGGTGTTCCATGACCCGTACTGCGTCGATCCCGACGACAGAGACGGATGCTCCCCGCGTCGGAGCCCGCGGCTGGGCGGCGCTCGTCGTGCTCATGCTGCCGGTGCTGCTGGTGTCGGTGGACAACACGGTGCTGAGCTTCGCGCTCCCCGAGATCTCGATCGCGCTGGCGCCCACGGGGGCCGAACAGCTGTGGATCATCGACGTGTACCCGCTGGTGCTCGCCGGTCTGCTCGTCACGATGGGCACGCTCGGCGACCGCTTCGGCCGACGCAAGATGCTCCTGATCGGGGCCACCGGCTTCGCTGCGGTCTCCGCCCTCGCCGCCTTCGCGCCGACCGCGGGCCTGCTCATCGCCGCCCGGGCTCTCCTCGGCTTCTTCGGCGCCATGCTGATGCCGTCGACCCTCTCACTCTTGCGCTCGATCTTCCGGAATCGCGACCAGCGCCGCATGGCCATCGCGGTGTGGGCGTCAGCATTCTCCGCCGGATCGGCGCTCGGACCGATCGTCGGCGGGTTCCTCCTCGAGCACTTCGCCTGGGGATCCGTCTTCCTCATCGCCGTCCCGGTGCTCATCCCGCTCCTGATCGCCGCACCCCTCCTGGTACCGGAGAGCAGCGACCCGAACCCGGGCCGCATCGACCTGATCAGCATCGCGCTCTCGATGGCGACCATGATCCCTGTGGTCTATGCGATCAAGTCGCTGGCTGTCGACGGGCCGAGCCTCGCCGCCGGCGCCTGGGCTCTGCTCGGCTTCGGGATGGGCTACCTGTTCGTCCGACGCCAGCTGCGCTCCCCGTCGCCGATGCTCGACATGGCGCTGTTCCGCCGCGGATCCTTCTCCGGGGCGATCCTGGTGAACCTGCTCAGCGTCGTCGCGCTCGTCGGCTTCCTCTACTTCGTGTCGCAGCATCTGCAGCTGGTGCTGGGGCTGTCGCCGATGATGGCAGGCATCGCGCTGGTGCCAGGGATGCTCGCGATGATCGTCGCCGGACTCTCGGTCGTGCCAGTCTCGCGCCGCGTGCCGCCGCATATCGTGATCCCGGTCGGGCTCGCGCTCTCCGTCGCGGGATATCTGATCGTCGCGTTCACGACCCATGCGCACGGCGTGCTTCCCCTCGTGATCGCGTTCGTGGTGCTCGGCATCGGTATCGGAGCGGCGGAGACGATCTCCAACGAGCTGATCCTGTCGAGCGCTCCTGCAGCGAAGGCGGGCGCGGCGAGCGCTGTCTCCGAGACGGCATACGAACTCGGAGCCGTGCTCGGCACCGCGGTGCTCGGGGGCATCATCACCGCGTTCTACCGCGGCGCCCTCGTCCTTCCTGCAGGTCTGCCGGCGGACGTGGCTCATGCAGCGGGGGAGACTCTGGCCGGTGCGTACACGGCGGCGCAGGAGCTGCCCGCAGCACTCGGGGCGGCTCTCTGGGATGCTGCTGCTGCAGCGTTCGGCTCCGGCGTGATGGTGACGTCGCTGATCGGCGCCGGCCTCGTGGTCGCCGCCGCGGTCATCGCGGCCGTCACACTGCGCAAAGCCCCCTTGCACTGACCAGTACGCTGGGAGGACCGGCCCGCTCGACCTCGTCGGGCCCGGCCGGTCCATCCCCGTGCAGTGCGCAAGGAGTGTCATGTCGCGTGTCGTGAAGCTGGCCGTCATCCCCGGTGACGGCATCGGTCCGGAGGTCATCGCCGAGGCGGAGAAGGTGCTCGACGCCGTCACCGCCGAAAGCGGCGTGGTCTTCGACAAGACCCGCTTCTCGCTGGGCGCCGGACGCTTCCTCGAAACAGGCGACACCCTCACGGACGACGATCTCGCCGCGATCACCGCGAACGACGCGATCCTGCTCGGCGCGGTCGGCGGCACGCCGGGCGACCCGCGGCTGAAGGACGCGAACATCGAGCGGGGGCTGCTGCTCAGATTGCGCTTCACGCTCGACCACTACGTGAACTTGCGGCCGTCGAAGCTCTTCGCCGGCGCACCCGGACCGCTCGCCGACCCGGGCGAGATCGACTTCGTCGTGGTCCGCGAGGGCACGGAGGGGCCGTACGTCGGAAACGGCGGCGCGATCCGAAAGGGCACACCGCACGAGGTCGCGAACGAGACCTCGGTGAACACGGCCTTCGGCGTGGAGCGCGTCGTGCGCTACGCCTTCGAGCTCGCCGAGCGCCGCCGCAAGAAGCTGACGCTCGTGCACAAGACCAACGTGCTCGTGCACGCCGGGGGTATCTGGCAGCGTGT
>JAQZBG010000482.1 GCA_029239165.1 Microbacterium sp.
AGGTCTACGAGCGGGTGCTCGCCGGACGCTGACACGGATCGGCGAGGAGGGCCCTGCGAGGCCCCGCGATCAGACGAAGCGCAGGAAGGCGATGCCGACCCAGCTGAAGATCATCCCGAGAGCACCCGCTCCGGCGATCCCGATCGCGATGCCGGCGAGCAGCCGCGGACCGGGCCGGCGTGCGGCGATGATGCCCAGCACCAGGGCCACGACGTATGCGAAGAGCGAGATCACCCCGATCGCTTCGTCGATCGCGTAGGCCGATCCGTAGCCGAAGTCCGACGTGTACACGAGGAGCTGCACGATCGACGAGATGAGGGTGACCGCCAGTGCGACGACGGCGATCACGAAGGCGGTCCGCCCGAGGCTGCTGACGGCTGCGGTGGTGGCAGCCCCCGGTGCAGCCGGCCACGACGCGGGGTAGCCGGGCGCGCCGGTCGGATGGCTCACGGTGGCGGTCGGGTGCGCCGTCGGATATGCGGGAGCGGCGGTCGGAGGTGCGGGGGCAGCGGGTGATGGCGTCTCCGCGGGATGCGGCGGCCCGCTGGAGGCGAAGGCCGGGAACGTATGCGTGCCCGACGTCGGAGCCGGGTGCTCCTGGCCGTTCGCTCGGGGCGACGCGGCGGGGTACTGCGGCTCGGCAGGCAGAGGTGCGGGAGACTGCGGGGGCTCGCTCATGACGACGAGCGTAGCTGCGGCGCCCGCGATGCGCACGGGGGGCGAGGGGGTGGCGGCTCAGCTCTTCGCCCCCGTGAACGCGAGAGTGCCGCCGAGGCCGATCATCATCACGCCGCCTGTGCTGGACAGCGTCGACATGCGGCGCGGCGAGCGGGCGAACCAGGAGCGGGCGGTGCCGGCGGCGAGGGCCCACACGCTGTCGCAGATCAGCGCGAGCGTCTGGAAGGTGAGCCCCAGCAGGAGCAGCTGAGTCCAGACGGGGCCGGCGGAGGGCACGACGAACTGGGGGAGCACGGCCACGAAGAATGCGATGGTCTTCGGATTGGTCAGCCCCACGATGAAGCCCTGGCGCAGCAACGTCGCGGCGGAGGACGGCACCCGATCCGCCTCCGGGGCGTGATCGTGGCGGTGGCGGATCGCCTGCACACCGAGCCAGACCAGGTAGGCGGCGCCGACGATCTTGATCACAGTGAACGCCACCACGGAGGAGGCGACGATCGCTCCGACTCCGAATGCCACGGCGAGGACGGCCGGCACCGTGCCGAGAGCGTTGCCGACGACGCTGAGCACGCCCGCGCGACGCCCGAGCGAGAGCGAGCGGCCGATCACGAACAGCACGCTCGGACCGGGGATGACGATGATCACGACGGAGGCGACGGCGAAGGCCACGAGGCTGTCGAGCGGGATCATGAGCCGACCATACACCGGGGCTCGAGGGGGATTCAGCGGTAGCCGTGTCCCGACTCGGCGTGCTGTTGGATGTCGCGGCCGGCGACGCGGCTCCAGTCCGTCGGCGTGCGGTGGTAGCCGTCGCGACGCAGTTCGATGACGGTGGCGACGGTCGCCCACGCGACCAGGGCGATGAGTGCGATGACGAGTATCATGGCAGAAACGCTACGTTCGATGTGGAACTGTCACGAGTGGCGGAATCGACTACCATCGTATGAAAACTGCCAATCGGGAGTGTGTATGAAGACTGTGGCCTGCGTCGTCCAGGACGGCTTCGCTCCGTTCGAGTTCGGTGTCGCCTGCGAAGCGTTCGGGCTCGACCGGTCGGGCGATGGCGTGCCGAACTTCGACTTCCGCATCGTCGCCCCGCGCGCGGGTGTCGTGCAGTCCAAGATCGGCTTCTCCATCAACGTCGAGCACGATCTGGCCTTCGCGTATGAAGCCGATCTCGTGGTGTTCTGCCCGCTTCCTCGCGAGCGCTGGGACGACATCGATCCGCTTCTGCTCGACGTCGCCAGACACGCCGTCGACCGCGGCGCGTGGGTGATGAGCGTCTGCAGCGGGTCGTTCATCCTGGCCGCCGCCGGCGTGCTCGACGGACGTCGCGCGACGACGCACTGGATGTACGCGCACGTCATGGCCGACATGTACCCGCAGATCGATATCGACCCCGACGTGCTCTTCGTGCAGGACGGGAAGATCATCACGAGCGCGGGCACCGCAGCCGGGATCGATGCCTGCCTGCACCTGCTGCGACAGGAGGTGGGTGCCGAACTGACCTGGGCCGTCGAGCACCTCCGCGAAGACCTCGGTGTGGATCAGCTCGCGGCCAGGGCGCTGATGTCACCGCGCACCTTCGCCCGCCGATTCAAGGCCGAGTATGGGGCGACGCCCGCCGCGTGGCTGGCGCGTCAGCGCATCATCCACGCGCAGCGGATGCTGGAGCGCACGGATCTGCCGCTCGAGCACATCGCCGACGAGTGCGGCTTCGGCTCGGCGGCTGTGCTGCGACAGAACTTCGCGAGGGTCCTCGGGCTCACGCCCACGGCCTATCGCGCACGGTTCTCCTGCGCCGAGGACTCGGCGGTCACGGCGGTCCCTGCGGCCTGAGCGGCCTGAGCGGCCGCGGAGGAAGCTGCTCCGGTCAGAGCGCCCGCGTCGTGGTGGAGCGCTCGACCAGCGAGCAGGGCAGCAGCACGTGCGCGGCATCCTGCTCCGGAGCGGCCAGGCGCGCGAGCAGCAGCTCGACCGCTCCGTGGGCCATGTCGAGGATCGGCTGGCGCACCGTCGTCAGGTCGAAGGCCTGCCATGACGACATCGCGACATCGTCGAACCCGAGTACCGACACCTCGTCGGGCACGCCGATTCCGAGCGCCTTCGCGGCGTTGAGGGCGCCGAAGGCCACGAGGTCGTTGTGGCAGAACAGTGCGGTGGGCGGCTCCGGCAGCTGCAGCAGGCGGGTGGCCGCCTCGAAAGCCCTGGTGTAGTCGAGGTCGGCGATGTCGAGGAGGGCGGGGTCGAACACGACTCCGGCGGCCTCGAGCTCCGAGAGGAACCCCTCATGACGGTCGCGGACGGAGGTCGTCCTGAGCGGACCGGCGATGACTCCGATGCGTCGGTGCCCGAGGGACGTGAGATGGCGGCCCGCGATGCGTCCGCCGTCGACGTTGTCGGGAGAGATCGAGTCGTTGTCGGGCACGGCGCCGGGGCCCATCGTCACCGCGGGGACGCCGAGCGACACGATGCGTCCTTCGTCATCGGGCGAGAGCAGGGTCGTCGTGAGGATGACGCCGTCGACGTTCGTCTCCCGCAGGGTGCGCGCGAGGTCTTCGGTGGTGTCGGCGCGACCGCTGAGGATGAGTGCACGGTATCCCGCGCGGTTGAGGTCGTCGCTGATCGTGTGCAGCAGCTCGGCGTAGTAACTGTTGCGGGGATCGCCCAGCACGACGCCGATCGTCTGTGTGCGGCTGGTGACGAGGCTGCGGGCGCTGAGGTTGGGGCGATAGTCGAGCTGCTGGATGGCCGCCTCGACCTTGGCCCGCACCCGCTCCGAGACGCCCTCGTGGCCGTTGACGATGCGTGAGACCGTCGTCTGCGAGACGCCCGCTGCTCGGGCGACGTCGACGCTGGTCACACCGCGGGACTTCGGCGGCATGGGCCCTCCTCTTCCGTGCCGGGCTTCCCATGCTAGACCGCGCGACGGCGGCGAATGACTACGCAGTCCTCGGCGTGGCGGATCGGTTCTCCGCCGCGGGAGAAACCGGAACGGGTACTCAGTCGGTCCAGTGCGCCGGCGAGGGGAGCGCGTGATCGCGCACCTCGACTCCGCCCGGGGTGACGGATGCCGTCGCATACAGCAGCGACTGCGTGGGATACCCGTGCGGGCGGTTGTCGCGGATGATCGCGCGGTCGTCCACGGCGGGCAGCGCGGCCGAGGATGCGAGGAGGGCGGTCCATTCGGCCGTCCAGTCCGGGCTGTCGGCCGTCGGGCCCAGTGCGCGGAACTCCGGCAGCCAGGCGGCGATGCGCGGGGTCGTCTCGTCGTCGAGGTCGTCGTGCGCGATCATGTGAGTGCCCGGAGCGACGGGCGTCTCGCGCAGGTCGACGCCGTCCCATGACAGCACCCGAGCCCCCTCGGGCCCGACCTCCAGCAGGTTGAAGCCGTGCATGGGCAGGGGAGCGACCGGGGAGCGCCC
>JAQZBG010000082.1 GCA_029239165.1 Microbacterium sp.
GACATCGTCGCGTACGGCGTCGACCCCGAGACCTCGACCATCGATATGGCGGAGGTCCGTCGCCTCGCGATCGAGCACAAGCCCAAGGTCATCATCGCCGGCTGGTCGGCGTACCCGCGCACGATGGACTTCGCGGCCTTCCGCGAGATCGCTGACGAGGTCGGCGCGCTCCTGTGGGTCGACATGGCGCACTTCGCCGGTCTGGTCGCGGCGGGTCTGCACCCGAACCCGGTTCCTCACGCGCATGTCGTCTCCTCGACCGTGCACAAGACGATCGGCGGCCCGCGCTCGGGCTTCATCCTCACGAACGACGCCGAGCTTGCCAAGAAGATCAACACCGCGGTCTTCCCGGGTCAGCAGGGCGGCCCGCTCATGCATGTGATCGCCGCCAAGGCGACCGCGTTCAAGCTCGCCGGCACCCCCGAGTTCAAGGAGCGTCAGGAGCGCGTGCTGCGGGGTGCGAAGCTCATCGCCGAGCGCCTGTCGCAGCAGGACGTGAAAGACGCCGGCATCGCCGTGCGCTCCGGCGGCACGGACGTGCATCTGGTGCTGGTCGACCTGCGCGACGCCGAGATCGACGGCAAGCAGGCGGAAGACCTGCTGCACGACATCCACATCACGGTGAACCGCAACGCCGTCCCGAACGACCCGCGTCCGCCGATGGTCACCTCGGGTCTGCGCATCGGCACGCCCGCGCTCGCGACGCGGGGTTTCGGTGATGTCGAGTTCACCGAGGTCGCCGACATCATCGCCCTCGCGCTGCGTCCGGGTGCCGACGTCGAGTCGCTGCGGGCCCGCGTCGACGCGCTGGCCGCCGCGTACCCGCTCTACCCCGACCTGCAGCAGTGACCGCGAAGATCCTCGACGGGAAGGCGGCATCCGCCGCGATCCGCGCCGAGCTCACCGAGCGCGTCGCCGCGCTGAAGGCCAGGGGGATCACCCCCGGCATCGCGACCGTGCTCGTGGGCGCCGATCCTGCCTCGCAGCTGTACGTCGGCATGAAGCACCGGCAGTCCGAGGCCATCGGGATGAACTCGATCCAGCGCGAGCTGTCGGCAGATGCCACCCAGGGCGAGGTCGAAGCGCTGATCGATGAACTCAACGCGGACCCCGCGTGCCACGGTTACATCGTGCAGCTGCCGCTGCCGAAGCATCTCGACACCGATGCGATCCTCGAGCGGATCGACCCGGCGAAAGATGCCGACGGTCTGCACCCGACCAACCTCGGCCGACTCGTGCTGAACGTCAACAGCCCGATCCACACGCCGCTGCCCTGCACGCCGCGTGGTGTGATCGAGCTGCTGCTGCGCAACGACTACGACCTCAAGGGCAAGCACGTCGTCGTGGTCGGTCGCGGAGTGACGATCGGGCGTTCGATCGGACTGCTGTTGACGCGCCGCGACCTCAACGCCACGGTCACGCTCACCCACACCGGCACCGTCGACATGCCGCGGTACCTGCGCGAAGCGGATGTGATCGTCGCGGCGGCAGGCGTCAAGCACCTGATCCGCGCCGAGGACGTCAAGCCCGGTGCTGCCGTGCTCGATGTGGGCGTCACCCGCGAAACCGATCCGGAGACCGGCAAGAGCCTGGTGTTCGGAGATGTCGAACCCGGCGTCGCGGAGGTCGCGGGCTACATCTCGCCGAACCCCGGTGGTGTCGGTCCCATGACGGTCGCGCTGCTCATGACGAACGTCGTGGAGGCTGCGGAGCGGGTCGTCTGACCGCTGTCAGGGCGTCGCAGAAACGAACGACGTCGCAGGAATCCGTGAGATTCCTGCGACGTCGTCGTGTGTCTGCGTCGAGAGACGGGTCAGCCGAGCTCGTCGAGCATCCTGCGCTGCTCGGGCGTGAGCCCATCGGCCAGCTCGTCGCGGGCGGCGGTCGTCTCGGGTGACTCCGCCGGGGTCGCGGACGGGTTCGGGGTCGTCGATGATCCGGAGCGCGGACGGCCACCCACCCGTGCCCGGACCGAGTCGTAGATCTCCGCGGTCTTGGCCCGCATCCTGTCGTCGATCTGGTCGTAGATCATCCAGCCGAACAGCAGGGCCAGGGGCGGAAGCACGAAGCCCCAGAACCCGGAGGCGCGGACGCCGCTCATCCACACCGTGAGTACCCAGATGATGAGCTCGACGAGGTACACGAGCACGTACTGGACGATCTTCTCGCCGGTCTTCGTGCGCTCGGCTGCCGACTTCGCGGCGGACCTGCGGAACGCGCCGGCGAGAAGTGGCTTCACGAACAGGGCAGCGAGGGTCAGGACGACAGCTGCCCAGAGGGCGTTCCACCCGACCGAGACGCCGGGAAGCAGCAGGCCGATCAGGAGCAGCACCGCGACGTTGAACACGTAGAGCGCGACGAACCGGACGATTCCGTTCTTCATGCGACCAGAATCCCACAGATCGCGGCCACGCGGCGCTGGCGAGAGGGTGCGGCCCGACGTCAGGCCTGTGGGCGCAGCGTGCTCTCGATGCCGCTGATGCGGGCCTGCTCGTCGAAGCGGAATGTGGCCGTGCCGCTGGCGTCGGAGACGGATGCGCCGGTGAAGGCGTCATCGGTCCAGGTGAGGGTCCAGCCGGCGAGCCGCGCGAGATCCCAGACCGCGGTGCGGGCGTCCGGCAGATCTGCTCCGGAGAGGACCCGGGGAAGGGCGACGACCGCATCGGCGACGGTGAGCGGTGCGAGCGGCGCGTCGAGCAGGAACACGGCACGGGTGCCGTTGCCGACGGGGGCGGAGTAGTACGGCGAGCGTCCGGTCAGCTCGACGGCGACGCCGCCGACGGTGTGCGCCGCCTGCGCGATCCACTCCTCGTCGCCGGCGCCTTCGGGGAACGGCACCTCCGAGGTCGTCAGCTCCGCGATGCCGTGCTCGGAGCCGTACGCGTGCAGCTGACCGGCGACACCCTGCGGGTCTCCGTTGGGGTGCGCCCAGGCCCACAGCAGTGAACGGGGTCCCGGCGCGATGGTCGCGATCAGGTGCGCGCGGGCGACGAGCTGCCTCGACGGGTCGTCGTTCGCCGTGAAGGTGAGCGTGCCGGCGGCCATGTCCGCGTCCCATCGGTGCTCGCCGAGGGCATCGGCGGCGGCGGACAGGGCGTCCTGTCGGAGTGCGACGAAGAGGGCGGCACGGTCGGCGAGGGGCTGGAGCGCGGCGAAGGTCATGTCGACAGTCTCGCCGGAAATGCTATGAATCCGCTAGCTCGCGCACCGTTGCACAGGCAGCTCAGTAGCTGGCGCGTGCCGTCCCCTCCGCAGCGATGAAGCGCGCGGCCAGAGCCTCCGATGCTCGGGCGAGCAGGGCCACGTCGGCTCCCACCGCGACGAAGTCCGCACCTGCCCCGAGATAGGCGTCGGCGGCAGCGGGGTCGAACGCGTTGACGCCGACCGCCTTGCCCGCAGCCTTGACGGCAGCGAACACGGACTCGACAGCTGCCGTAACGTCGGGATGAGTCTGCTGGCCGAGGAGCCCCATCGATGCGGACAGGTCGGACGGACCGACGAAGACGGCATCGATGCCGTCGACCGCGGCGATGTCGGCTGCAGCCTCCACTCCCGCTGCCGTCTCGATCTGCACCGTGAGGGAGACGTGCTGTGCGGACTCCTGCAGGTAGCGGTCGACGCGGTTCCACCGGGCGCTACGGGCCAGAGCGCTGCCCACTCCGCGCACGCCCGCCGGCGGATAGCGGGTGGCGGCGACGGCGGCGCGTGCCTCGTCGGCGGAGGACACCATCGGCACGATCAGATTCTGTGCCCCGAGGTCGAGGATCTGCTTGATCGCGACCGAGTCGTTCGACGGCACACGCACGAGCGGGGTGATCGGGTAGGCGGCGACGGCCTGCAGCTGCTGCAGCACCGACTCGAGGGTGTTCGCCGAGTGCTCCATGTCGATCAGCAGCCAGTCGAGCCCTGACCCGGCGGCGACCTCCGCCAGAAGCGGACTGCCGGAACAGACCCACATGCCCACGAATGCGTGATCGGAGTTCGCGAGCTGCTCGCGGAAGGAGGGGTCTAGACGAAGCGGCATGCGATTGTTCCCATCGGTCCGTAATCGCACAGCACTTCATCGCCACGCGACACCCACATCGGGCGCGTGAACGATCCTGCCAGGATGATCTCGCCTGCTTCGAGACGCGCGCCGTGCTGATGGAACTTGTTCGCAAGCCAGGCCACGCCGGTCGCGGGGTGACCGAGGACTCCCGCGGCGACTCCGGTCTCCTCGATCTCGCCGTTGCGGGACAGGACGCCCGGCACCCAGCGCAGGTCGATCTCGTCCGGCCGACGATGCTCCGTGCCGAGCACCATCGCACCGTAGGCCGCGTTGTCGCTGATCGTGTCCACGATCGTTCGGCCTTCGAGTTCGATGTGCGAGTTGAGCACCTCGAGGGCCGGGACCGCGTAGTCGATCGCCGCGAGGGCGTCGTCGAGTGTGCAGTCCGGTCCCTCCAGCGGGTGTTTCAGGACGAAAGCCAGCTCGACCTCGATGCGCACGTTCGAGAAGTGATCGACCGGGATCTCGGCGCCGGACTCGTAGACCGTGTCGTCGAACATCACGCCGTAGTCGGGCTCGCTGATGCCCGTCGCCTGCTGCATCGCCTTCGAGGTCAGACCGATCTTGCGCCCGACGAGGCGGCGACCTGCGGCGATCTGCGAGTCACGCCACATGCCCTGGATCGCGTACGAGTCCTCGACGGTGGCCTCCGGGTACCGAGCGGTGATCCGCGGGATCACGCTGTGCGTGCGGTCGGCCTCGGCGAGTTCGGCCGCGATCTCCGCGATCGTCTCTGCTGACAGCATCCGTGCCTCCTAGAGCTGGTGGCCGAGCTTGTATTCGCCCTGCTTGTACTCGGGCATGTCCTTGTCCTCCTCGGCACGTGTGTACGAGAAGCCGTCGGCGCCGATGGTCACCGCCATCTCGCTGGAGTCGGTGCGGGCGACGACCGGCTGCGGGTTGCCGTCGAGGTCGAGCACGAGTGACGCATCCGTGTACCAGGAGGGGACGACCGGGTTCCCCCACCAGTCGCGGCGCTGGTTGTCGTGCACATCCCACGTGACGACCGGGTTGTCGGGGTCGCCGGTGTAATAGTCCTGCGTGTACACCTCGACACGGTGGCCGTCGGGATCGCGCAGGTACAGGTAGAACGCGTTGGAGACGCCGTGGCGGCCGGGACCGCGCTCGATCGCGTCGGAGCGGCGCAGGGCGCCGAGCTTGTCGCAGATCGCGAGGATGTTGTGCTTCTCGTGCGTGGCGAAGCACACGTGGTGCATGCGCGGTCCGTCACCGCCGGTCATGGCCGTGTCATGCACCGTGGGCTTGCGGCGCATCCAGGCGGCGTACACCGTGCCCTCCTCGTCCTGGATGTCCTCCGTGACGCGGAAACCGAGGTCCTGCATGAACCCGACGGCGCGCGGCACGTCGGGCGTGACCTGATTGAAGTGGTCGAGGCGCACCAGCTCGCCCGGGATGTGCAGGTCGTAGCGCCACGACATCCGCTCGACGTGCTCCGTCGCGTGGAAGAACTCGTACGGGAAGCCGAGCGGGTCGACCACGCGCACGGAGTCGCCGATGCCCTTCACGAAGCCGTCAGGGTTGCGACGCACGTCGCACCCGAGTTCCGTGTAGAACTCGACGGCGCGATCGAGGTCTTCGGGTGTGCGGACGCGGTACGAGAAGGCGGCGACGGCGGCGATCGGGCCCTTGCGCAGCACGAGGTTGTGGTGGATGAACTCCTCCGTCGAACGCAGGTAGATCGCCGCGTCGTCCTCCGCCGTCACATACAGCCCCAGGACATCGACGTAGAACTGGCGAGAAGCCGCGAGGTCGGTGACCACGAGCTCCATGTACGCGCAGCGGAGGATGTCCGGCGGCGCGCTCTCCGGCGTCGCCACCGGGTTCTCGGAGTGGATCGGCGCCTCCTGGGAGACGTAGAAGCCGGAGGAGGTCAGGGTCATGTCTTCGCGGTGTGTCATATCAGCGTCCTTGCGTGATCGGGCAGACGGGTTTCAGCTCTTGCCGAAGGTCGGGTTGTGCGCGGGGCCGAGCGTGATGTGCACGCTCTGCTGGTCGGTGTAGAAGTCGATAGAGCGGTAGCCGCCCTCGTGACCGAGACCCGAGGCCTTCACGCCTCCGAACGGGGTGCGGAGATCCCGCACGTTGTTGCTGTTCAGCCAGACCATGCCGGCCTCGACGGCCTGCGCGAAGTTGTGGGCGCGCTTGAGGTCGTTGGTCCAGATGTAGGCGGCGAGGCCGTACTTCGTGTTGTTCGCGAGGGACAGCGCCTCCTCGTCGGAGTCGAACGGCGTGATGGCGACGACCGGGCCGAAGATCTCCTCCTGGAAGATCCGTGCCTCGGGAGACACATCGGCGAACACGGTCGGGGCGACGAAGTTGCCCTCGTCGAAGCCCTCGGGGCGGCCGCCCCCGGCGACCAACCGGCCCTCGGTCTTGCCGATCTCCACGTAGCTCATGACCTTGTGATAGTGCTCGGGGTGCACGAGCGCGCCGACCTCGGTGGCCGGGTCGTGCGGGTAGCCGACCTTGACCCGCTTCGCCTGTGCGGCATAGCGCTCGACGAACTCCTCGTAGATCGAGCGCTCGACGAGGATCCGGGAACCGGCGGTGCAGCGCTCGCCGTTGAGGGAGAACACTCCGAAGATCGTGGCGTCGACCGCCGCCTCCAAGTCGGCGTCGGCGAAGACCACCGCGGGTGACTTGCCGCCGAGCTCCATCGACAGGCCCTTGAGGAAGGGGGCAGCGTTGCCGAAGATCAGCTGTCCGGTCGAGCTCTCGCCCGTGAACGAGATGAGCGGCACGTCCGGGTGCTTCACGAGCGCGTCACCCGCGTCTTCGCCGAGACCGTTCACGAGGTTGAAGACGCCCTTCGGCAACCCCGCCTCCTCGAAGATGCCGGCCCACAGCGACGCCGACAGCGGCGTGAACTCGGCGGGCTTGAGCACGACCGTGTTTCCGGTCGCGAGCGCGGGACCGAGCTTCCACGACTCGAGCATGAAGGGTGTGTTCCACGGCGTGATGAGGCCGGCGACGCCGATCGGCTTGCGGTTGACGTAGTTCATCTGGCGGCCCGGCACCTTGAAGGCGTCGTCGGACTGCGCCACGATCAGGTCGGCGAAGAAGCGGAAGTTCTCAGCGGCGCGACGCGCCTGCCCCAGGGCCTGTGTGATCGGGAGGCCGGAATCATAGGACTCGAGTTCGGCGAGACGCGCATCGCGGGACTCGACCAGGTCGGCGATCTTGTGCAGCACTCGCGATCGCTCGCGGGGGAGCATCCGCGGCCAGGGACCCTCGTCGAACGCGCGCTTGGCGGCGGCCACGGCGAGCTCGATGTCGGCCTTCTTGCCGGCCGCTGCCGTCGTGTAGGTCTGGTTGGTGACGGGGTCGAGCACGTCGAATGTGTCGCCGTCGACGGAATCGACGAATGCGCCGTCGATGTAGTGCTGGATGTGGTCGGGGAGATCGGCGGGGATGCGCGAATCGGTCATGAGAGTTCTCCGGTCGTCGGGGCGGTACGGGTGTGCAGCGCGTCGAGGAACGCGTCCATCGTGCGCCAGCGGTGGTTGCGTGCGGCGAGCTCGATCTCGAGCGGGTCGGCGCCCGAGCGGATGAGGTCGAGAATCTCTGTGTGCTCCTCCACCGAGTGCTGGGCGCGTCCGGGGATCGACGCGAAGGTCGTGTCGCGGATACCGGAGAGTCGCGACCAGCCGCGGTGCACGAGGTCGAGCAGATGCGGGTTGGGGCAGGGCTCGAACAGCACCGAGTGGAACTGGCGGTTGAGCTCGGTGAAGGCGCGGGCGTCGAGGTGGTCGAGCATCTGCGCCATGCGCTCGTTGATCCGGGTGGCCTCGTCGAGCGCGGCCTCGTCGAGCAGCGGAGCGGAGAGTGCGGTGGCGCAGCCCTCGACGAGACCGAGCGTCTGCATCGTGTGGGCGTATTCGCTTTCGTCGACGAGAGTGACCCGTGCGCCGACGTTGCGCTCGAACGTCACGAGGCCCTCGGCTTCGAGGCGGCGGATCGCCTCGCGTACGGGGACGACGCTCATCTTGAGATCTTCGGCGATGGATCCCAACACCAACCGGTAGCCGGGGCTGAAGATGTGTCCAGTGATACGCGAGCGGATCCACTCGTACGCGACCTCGGACTTGCTGGCGGTCGTCATCGTCATCGCGCGCTCCGATGGGCGATGGCCTCCTCGTAGCGGGCGCGCCACTCGGCGTTGAGGGGGAACAGGCCGTCGACCGGGTGCCCGGCGGCCACCTGCTCGGCGATCCAGGCGTCTTCGATCTCCTGGGCGACGGCTGCCGCTGCGACCTCGGCGGCCAGCGCAGGCGGGATGACGATCACGCCGTCGCTGTCGCCGACGATGATGTCGCCGGGCTGCACGGTCGCGCCGCCGCAGGAGATGGTGACATCCACATCCCACGGCACATGCTTGCGGCCGAGCACCGAGGGGTGCGCGCCCTGCGAGAACACGGGGAGGCCGATCTCAGCGACGGCCTCGAAGTCACGGACGCCGCCGTCTGTCACGACGCCGGCCGCACCGCGGGTCCGGGCGCGCAGGGCGAGGATGTCGCCGAGGGTGCCGGTCGTGGCATCGCCGCGGGCTTCGATGACAATGATCTCGCCGTCTTCCACGGCGTCGAATGCGCGCTTCTGCGCGTTGTACCCGCCGCCGTGCGCGGCGAACAGGTCTTCGCGGAAAGGCACGAAGCGCAGCGTCTTCGCCGTGCCGACGATCTTGCTGCCGGGGATGTTCGCGGACACGCCGTCGATGAAGCAGGAGTGGTGGCCGCGCTTGCGGAGCTGGGCCGAGAGTCCCGCTGTCGGAGCTTCGAGCAGCTGGGCGCGGAGCTCGGGGGAGAGGCGTGAGGGGTCAGGAATCGCCGCGTCGGCAGGGGTGCGCGCGGCATTCTGCGACCCCTCGCCGGTGGTGGGTGCGAGCCCGGCGGCCACGGCCGAGCCCCAGGCCTCGGTGCGCTGCAGGTCGTCCACGGCCGGCAGCGATCCGAGGTCGGGGTCGAACGGGACATCACCCTGCGTCACGGTGGTGATGAGGCGGCCGGACGTCGGAGTGCCGGCGGCCTCGGGCGCATCCACCTCGACCTCGACGACGTCGCCGGGAACGATGACAGAGGAGCCGGCGGGGGTGCCGGTGAGGATGACATCACCGGGCTCGAGCGTGAAGTGCTGCGAGAGGTCGGCGACGAGTTGGGCGAGCGGGAAGATGAGCCCGGCCGTGGTGTCGTTCTGGCGGAGCTCGCCGTTGACCCAGGTGCGGACGCGGAGGGCTGCCGGATCGACCGTGCGCGCATCGATCAGGTCGGGGCCGATCGGCGTGTAACCGTCGCCGCCCTTGGAACGGACGTTGGACCCCTTGTCGTTCGCGCGCAGGTCGTACAGGCCGAGGTCGTTCGAAGCGGTGACCCCGCCGACGTGCGCCCATGCCTCGTCGAGCGAGACGCGCCGTGCGGCGGTGCCGATCACCAGGGCGATCTCACCCTCGAAGGCGAGCAGTTCGGTGCCGGCTGGACGCTCGACGGTGCCACCGGAGACGCCGACGGAGCTGGCCGGTTTGAAGAAGTACGAGGGGGCGGCGGGGCGCCTGCCGCGCTGGTCAGCGCGGGAAGCGTAGCTCAGATGAATCGCGATGATCTTGCCGGGGCGGTCGATGGGATCCGTCACGGGGCGCCTCCTCGCGCTCGTCTGCGTTGTCCTGCGGGACGCCTTGTGCGTCGTATTCGAAATCATATATCATCGGTTCACCCCTCGGCAAGCACATCGGATCCGCTCCGCTGCACGCCGTGACAATGC
>JAQZBG010000483.1 GCA_029239165.1 Microbacterium sp.
GGCCACGTCGACTGCTCCCACAACCGCAGGTCGTCGCGAGTCTCCATCACGGCGGCGTGATCGCGCTCGGCGTCGTCGGCAGTGATCGGCCGCAGCACGAACTCGCTCGTCCGCAGTCCCGCGGGCACGGGCGCTTCCGGATCGACCAATGACATGGATGCCTCCTCCTCGCCGGCCTGGCGCCACGGTACTCGCACCGGTGTTGTTCATCGCAACCGTGCACTACCGGGGTTCCGTCAGGCCTGACCCGCGATTACCCTCGTGCCCGAGGCATCCACCCGAGAAGTGACGCCCGCGCGATCGCGCGGGCGACGGAACGCGCAGGAGGCTCGCATGCAGACCTTGACCGTCGATTTCATCATGTCGCTCGACGGCTACGGCGCCGCGGAGGGCTGGCCTGGGTGGTGGGGACTTGAGGGCCCCGAGTATCTCGGCTGGTTGGAGCAGCTGCCAGAGCAGGACCATCCGATCCTGATGGGCGCGACGACCTATCGGGTGATGTCTGAGCTCACCGCCGGCGGCGAGGAGGGCACCGAGGTGCTCAACGACGTGCAGAAGTACGTCTTCTCGTCGACGCTCGAGGAACCGCTCGGCTGGGCGAACTCGGTGCTGGTCCGCGAGGATGCGGTCGATTTCGTGCGGCGCCTGAAGGAGGAGTCCGACCGGCCGCTGCGCACCCTCGGCAGCGTCGCGCTCTGCCGCTCCCTGCTGAAGGCCGGGCTGGTGGACCGCTACCGCGTCGTCGTGTTCCCCGTCATCACCGGCGCGACCGGTGCGGACCGGATCTTCGACGGCTACCCCGACGTGCGGCTCGACCTCGTCGAGGCTCGCACCTTCGATCAGCGCAGCCAGCTGCTCGAGTATGTGCCGAGCGTGCTGGAGGGCCCGCCGCTCGGGTGAACCGACAGCCCCGCGTAGGTTGGAGGGCATGGCTCGCATCCTCGCCGTGACCGGCGGCTACGTCGTCCCTGTCAGCTCCGATCCCATCGAGAACGGCACGGTGATCGTCACGGATGGCGTCATCACCGCCGTCGGCGGGTCAGACACGGCGGTGCCCGAAGGCGCGGAAGTGGTGGACGCCTCAGGCAGCTGGGTCGTCCCGGGGTTCGTCGAGGCGCACGGCCACCTCGGCGTGCACGAGGACGGCGAGGGCTGGTCGGGCAACGACACGAACGAGATGACGGACCCGAACGGCGCGCGGTTCCGCGCACTCGACGGCATCGACATCGAAGAGGTCGGCTTCCGCGATGCCCTTCGCGGCGGCGTGACGACGGCCGTCATCAAGCCTGGCTCGGGCAACCCCATCGGCGGTCGCACGGTCGCGATCAAGACGTGGGGTGGGCGCACGGTCGACGAGCAGATCCTGGCCACCGACGTGTCGGTCAAGTCGGCGCTCGGCGAGAACCCGAAGCGCGTGTACGGCGAAAAGAAGCAGACGCCGTCGACGCGCCTGGGCGTGGCATCCGTCCTCCGTGACGCGTTCGTCGCCGCGCAGACCTACGCCGACAAGCGCGCCTCGGCCGCCGACAAGGAGGAGCCGTTCGAGCGCGACCTCGGCAAGGAGACTCTCGCCGCTGTGCTGGCGGGCGAGCTCCTGTGGGACCAGCACTGCCACCGCCACGACGACATCGCCACGGCCATCCGGCTGTCGGAGGAGTTCGGCTACCGCCTGATCGTGAACCACGGCACCGAGGCGCACAAGATCGCCGATGTGCTCGCCGAGAAGCGGATCCCGGTGATCTTCGGACCGCTCCTGACCTCGCGCTCGAAGGTGGAGCTGCGCGACCGTGCCATCGGCAACCTGGCGCTCATCGCCGAGGCCGGCGTGAAGGTCGCCATCACGACGGATCACCCCGTGGTGCCGATCGATCAGCTCCGGCTGCAGGCGATCCTCGCGGTGCGCGAGGGTCTGACCGCCGGGACGGCGCTCGAGGCGCTCACGACGAACCCGGCCGACATCCTCCGCCTGAACGAGCGGATCGGCGCGCTCGAACCCGGGCTCGACGGTGACGTCGTGGTGTGGTCGGGCGACCCGCTCGCCGTCGACTCGCGCGTGCAGCGCGTGTTCATCGAGGGCCGCGCGGTCTACGAGCCGGGTCCGGATGCTGAAACCCCGCGGGTCGTCGAGCGCTGGGAGCGTTTCGGTCGCACATCGTGGATGGCGTAACCCCCCACGGCGGCGGCGATCAGCTCGTTCGGCACGGCCGTCACCGCGGTGGCGCTGCCGGTGCTCGTGGTGCAGCTCCTGCACGCGACCCCGTTCGAGGTGGGGATCGTCAACGCGGCGCAGTTCGTGCCGTACGCCGTCCTCGGATTGATGGCCGGTGCCTACACGGATCGCTGGCGCCGCAAGCCGATCCTCGTCTGGTCCAGCATCGGCCGGGCGGTCTCGCTCGGTGCGATCCCGGTGCTGTGGCTGACCGGCGCGCTCGAGATCTGGATGCTCGTGGTGCTGCTCCTGCTCTTCGGCTCCTTCTCGGTGTTCGGCTTCGCGGCGACGCAGTCGTTCCTTCCC
>JAQZBG010000083.1 GCA_029239165.1 Microbacterium sp.
CCCGCCTTCTAGGCGGTGTGTTCGCGTTCCCACGAATCCAGACCGCCTCCCGGGCGGTCTTTTCGTTGCGCCGAGCCGGAGCCTTGCACAGGAGACATCGATGACCCTCTCACGACTCGCCGCGCTCAGCGCCGACCCGGCGGCATCCTTCGTCCTGATCGCCCGCGACGGCGCAGACACCGTCGAATTGCTCAGCGGCGACGTGGTGGACGTCGAGCTGCTCGCCGACATCCCGCTCGCGATCGACGGCAGCCCCCGCGAGGTCTTCGCGATGGTCCCCTACCGTCAGGTGCGCGAACGCGGATTCGTCGCCCAGGACGACGGCGCTCCGCTGCGATGCGTGATCGTCGACGAGCACCTCCACCTGCCGACATCAGAGCTCCTCACCGCGCTCCCGACGGATCCCGTTCCGCTGCACGACGACGGGTTCGACATCGCGGACGCGGAATATGCGGCGATCGTCGAGAAGGTCATCGCGGAAGAGATCGGTCGGGGCGAAGGCGCCAACTTCGTGATCCGACGGGACTTCACCGCGAACATCGAGGTGGATGACCGGACGGCGGCACTCACCTGGTTCCGCGCCCTGTTGACGCACGAACGCGGCGCGTACTGGACGTTCGCCGTCTTCACCCCGGGCCACATCGCCGTCGGCGCGAGTCCCGAGGCGCATGTCGTCGCCCGCGAGGGCATCGTCACGATGAACCCGATCTCCGGCACGTTCCGTCACCCCGCAGGCGGGGCCACCAAAGAGACCCTGATCGACTTCCTCGCCTCCACCAAGGAGACCGAGGAGCTGTTCATGGTCGTGGATGAAGAGCTGAAGATGATGAGCGCCGTGTGCTCTGACGGCGGACGGATCACCGGTCCGCACCTGAAGGAGATGTCGCGGCTCACGCACACCGAGTACATGCTGCGCGGACGCAGCACCCTCGACCCTCGAGACATCCTGCGCGAGACGATGTTCGCTCCGACCGTGACCGGATCCCCGATGCAGAACGCCTGCGCCGTGATCCGACGCCACGAAAGGAAGCCCCGCGGTTACTATTCGGGCGTCGCAGCGCTGTTCACCCCGAACGCAGACGGCGGCCATGACCTCGACGCGCCGATCCTGATCCGCACCGTGTATCTGCGGGACGGCGAACTCAGCGTGCCCGTCGGAGCCACCCTCGTGCGCCACTCCGATCCGCAAGGAGAGGTCTCCGAGACCCATGGAAAGGCCGCCGGCGTGCTGGGCGCGATCGGTGCGATCGATCGCGACCGCGTGGCCGAGGCGCGCAGCGATGCCGATGCTCCGGCTGAGGAGCGCGCGCTCGCGGACGATCCTCAGGTCGCCGCTCTGCTCTCGTCGCGCAATGCCCGCCTTGCCGAGTTCTGGCTGAACCCGCAGGGCGAGGAGTTCACCGGTCCGTTCGTCGGCCGCACCGCACTGGTCGTGGATGCGGAGGACCGGTTCACGACCATGCTCGCCCATCAGCTCCGCCACCTCGGTCTCGCCGTCGACATCGCTCCGTGGAGCGAAGTGCGGGACGCGGATCTGGATGCCGCGGACCTCGTGGTCGCAGGGCCCGGCCCGGGAGACCCCCGCGACACGGCGAACTCGCGCATCGCACGGATGCGCGAGGTGGTGGCACGCCGCCTCGATACGGGGAAGCCGCTGCTGGCGGTCTGCCTGAGCCACCAGATCCTCGCCGACCGACTCGGGATCGCCCTGACGCCGCTCGACGCGCCGCATCAGGGCCTGCAGAAGTCCGTCGCCGTGTTCGGCGAGGACGCTTCGATCGGCTTCTACAACACCTTCACCGCACGCGTGGCCCCGGCGACCACGACGGTCGGGCCGGCCGAGATCTCGGCGGACACGGCTTCGGGCGATGTGTACGCCCTTCGCGGCGAGCATTTCGCTTCCGTGCAGGGACATCTGGAATCGATCCTGTCGCGCGACGGGATCCGCACGCTCGAGCGCCTCGTGTCGCACGCTCTCGCCTGAGCGGGTTCGGCGGCACAGCCTGACCCGGAATCGGTCAGCCGAGAAGACTCACCGGGTTGAAGAGGTCGGCGATCAGGAGCAGCGCGCCCATCGCGATCAGCAGTACCGCGACCACGACCGTCAGCGGCACGAGCTTCGTGGCATCGACGGGTGCCGGCGGCGGTCGGCGGAAGAGCTTCGCCCAGGCTCGCTTGATGCCGTCCCACAGGGCGACGACGATGTGACCGCCGTCGAGAGGCAGCAGCGGGATGAGGTTGAACACGAAGAGGGCGATGTTGAGTGAACCCAGCAGCTGCAGCAGGATCGCGAACCGGTTGAGGATGGGGGCATCGGTCGCCGCGACCTCGCCGGCGAGCCGACCGACGCCGACCACGCTCAGCGGTCCGTTGGGGTCGCGTTCGCCACCGGTGACCAGGGAGACGCCGATGTCCCAGAGCCGAACCGGAAGCGTCACGATCAACGAGGCGACCCTGGCGACGTTCTCGCCGGCCATCTGCGGTCCTGCGCTCAGCGGCTGCTGCACGTAGCCCATCTGCGACCCCATGCCGACGTAGCCGACCTCCTTGACCACGGGCTCACCCGAGTCGTCGAGGACGGGCTGTCCTGCCGCATCCGTGATCGTGCGCTCCGCAGCGATCGGCGTGATGTTCAAGGTCTCCTCGACACCGTCGCGGAGCACGACCATGTCGAGCGTCTCCCCGGGAGCCGCCTGGACGATCGCCGTCGCTTCCGCGAAGGTCGACACAGGCTGTCCATCGACCGAGACGATCACGTCGCCCGGCTCGATGCCCGCTTCTGCGGCAGGCGACTCCGGGTCGTCGGGCGTGCACTCGGTCTGGGTCGAGCCGGCCGGCACCACGCATTCGGTCACCGACGCGATGGTCGTGGTGCCCTGCTGCAGTCCGATGCCGGACAGCAGAATCGTGAAGATCACTGTCGCGAGGATCAGGTTCATCACCGGTCCGCCGAGCATCACGATCACGCGCTTCCACACCGGCAGGCGGTAGAAGACCCGATCTTCGGCGCCTTCGGCGATGGTCTCGTCGTTGGCGGAGCGGGCGTCCTGGATGAGCGATCGGAACACTCCGGATGCGGGTCCCGAGGTCTTCGAGGGCGGGTACATCCCCGACATCGAGATGAAGCCGCCCAGGGGCAGCATCTTGAATCCGTACTCGGTTTCGCCGATGCGCTTCGACCACAGACGCGGACCGAAGCCGATCATGTATTGGCCGACGCGCACGCCGAAGAGCTTCGCGGGGACGAGATGGCCGACCTCGTGCAGACCGATCGAAAGACCGAGGCCGATCAGCATGAAGAGGATGCCGCCCAGATAGAGCAGGAATTCCACGTGCCAACGCTACTGCCCCCGGCTAGGAATCCGCCCGACGACGCGGCCGCGGCTAGGCTGGCACCGTGAATGCTCGGCAGCTGCGACTCCTCCGCGCCGCCGCCGTATCCTCCGTCGCCACACTGCTCGCGGCGCTCTCGCACACGTTCGGCGGCGGGGCCGCCCCGCATCCGCTGCTGATCCTCGCGCTCGCGACCCTGCTCACGCCCGTTTCGGCGCTGCTCGTCGGGAGCAGACGGTCGCGTGGTCGCGTCGCTGCCGCCGTCTTCGTCGCGCAGGCTGCCTTTCATCTGCTGTTTCAGGTACTCGGATCGCCGACCGGCACCGGCACGGTCAGCGGCAGGGGCCACGCGCACCACCTGAATCTCGATCTGCTCGGGCCCACGACGTCAGCGGCGTCCCTCAGCACGATGATGCTTTTCGCGCATGCCGCCGCCGCCGCGCTGACCACACTCCTCGTCTGGCACGGCGAGGCGCTCCTGAGAAGCGTCGTGCGATGGGTCGAAGCGATGCTGCAGCGCGCCTCCGCCGTCGCCCCGGCAGAGCACCCCCGCCCTCCGCGCCTCCGCTCCACCCTCCTGCGGTCGTTCGATGCCGCAGTCTCGGCCGCCGCGCCTCGACGCGGGCCACCTGCGCTCATCCGCGACTGATCGATCAACCGTCCGTCGCACCGGAGTCCGCCGCCTTCCGCGGCACCACCCCATTCGCCGGGTGCGCCGTTTTCGCGCGCCCGCAGTTCGAGCATCAGGAGTTCCTTCATGTCCCGCACCACCCGTACCCAGACCCGCCGCACTGCCCTCGCCACCGCCGGCGTCCTCGGCGGCGTCGTTCTCGCCCTCGCCGTACCGACGATGGCGGGCGCGCACGTGGGCGTCAGCCCGGATGAGCTTGCCCCCGGAGACCATGGCGTACTCACCTTCTCGTTCTCGCACGGATGCGACAACTCCCCCACCACGGCCCTCCGCATCACGATGCCGGACGGCCTCGCGTCCGTGGCGCCGACGATGGACGGCGACTGGAGCATCGAGGTCGAGAGGGGCGATGACGGGCTCGTGAGCGCTGTGACCTACACCGCGCTCACTCCCGTGCCGAACGATCTCCGCGGCGCGGTGAGCATGTCCGTCGGCCTCGATGAGAGCACGCCGGACACGCTGGCATTCCCTGTGGTGCAGGAGTGCGTCGAGGGCGCGACCGAGTGGACCCAGCTGGCCGCTAACGGTGAAGACCCGCACAGCCTGGACGCTCCGGCGCCGGTGGTCTCTGTCACGAGTGCTCCCGCCGGCGACCACGGAGAGCACGGAGCGACCGGAGCCGCCGAGGAGGACGCGGCGTCGAGCGCCGCCGATCCGTTCGCCGTCGTGCTCGGTGCCGGCGGACTCGCCGCCGGGGTCGCTGCACTCGTCGTCGCCGTGCTCGCCCTCCGACGCCGCGCCTGACACCCGGTCGACCCCTCGTGCGTCGCTCGCCCCGACGCACGAGGGGTCGTGCCGCAGAGGTGTTCGTCCTCCGCCGTGAGATCATGGATCCGACATGTCGATTGAACAACAACCGAGCCTGCCTCCCGTGCTCCGCCCCGCGAACCCGCCCCGGCGTGAGCTGTCCGAACTCGCTTCCCGTTTCGCCCGGGCATCACCCTCGCCACCGCGGATCTCCGCCCGGGCGAGGCCTTCGTCGCGATCCGGGGCGTCAACCGGCATGGCGCGGACTTCGCCGTCGCCGCGGCCGAGAAGGGCGCCGTCGCCGTCATCACCGACGAGTCCGGCGCGGCGATCGCCGAAGCCGCGGGGCTGCCGATCCTCGTGGTCGACGACCCGCGAGCAGTGCTCGGAGACCTGAGCGCCTGGGTGTACGGCACAGGCGCGGATGATCCGCTTCCGCTGCTCTTCGCGACGACGGGCACGAACGGAAAGACCAGTGTCTCCCACCTTCTCGAAGGCATCCTCGACCAGATCGGTGTCGTCACCGGACTCTCATCCACCGCTGAACGCCACATCGCCGGTGAGGTCATCGTCTCGCGGCTGACCACACCCGAGGCCTCCGAGATGCATGCGCTCCTCGCGCTGATGCGCGAGCGCGAGGTCGAAGCCGTCGCAGTCGAGGTCAGCGCACAGGCCCTCTCCCGCCACCGCGTCGACGGCATCCGATTCGACGTCGCCGGCTTCACCAACCTCAGCCACGACCACCTCGACGACTACGCCGACATGGAGGAGTACTTCGAGGCGAAGCTCCCGCTCTTCCGGCCGGATCGCGCGAAGCGCGGCGTGATCTGCCTCGACTCGCCGTCCGGCGTGATCGTGGTCGACCGCTCCGAGATCCCCGTCGTCACCGTGGGGACGCCCTCGATCGCCGCCGACCCCGAGGCCGCTGCTGCGGCTGATTGGGTGGTCGTCATCGACGACGAACGTGCAGCGGGCACCACCTTCACGATGACCGGCCCCGCCGGCTCCCTCACGACCACGGTCCCGGTGATCGGCCCGCACATGGCCGCGAACGCCGCGCTCGCGATCGTGATGCTGCTCGAGGGCGGCTACGACTGGCAGCGCATCGTCGACGCTCTGACCCGCGATCAGGGCATCCGCGCCTACCTCCCCGGCCGGACCCAGCTCGTGTCCGGTGAACGCGGCCCCGCGGTGTTCGTCGACTTCGGCCACTCCCCCGACGCGTTCGAGAAGACGCTCGCCGCAGTGCGCCGCGTGACACCCGGCAGGGTGCTGATGCTGTTCGGCGCCGACGGCGACCGCGACGCGAGCAAACGATTCGACATGGCACGCACCGCCGTCGAGGGCAGCGACATCCTCGTGGTCACAGACCACCACCCGCGTTTCGAGGACCCGGCGTCCATCCGCGCGACCCTCATCGAAGGCGCACGCAAGGCGCGACCGGATGCCGAGATCCACGAGGCCTCGCCGCCCGAGAACGCGATCGTCACGGCGGTCGGACTCGTGGGCGACGGCGATGCGATCCTCTGGGCGGGCCCCGGCCACCAGGACTACCGCGACATCCGCGGGGTGCGCACACCGTACTCGGCGCGCGAGTTGGCGCGCAGGGCTCTGCGCGCCGCAGGCTGGCCGGTTCCCGAGCCTCGGTGGCCCGTCCCCTACCCCGACGAGGACTGACTCGCGACGCCCGGGGGCGTCAGACCGCTCCGGCGTCGTCTCAGCTCGCGGCGATCATCCGGTCCGCGGTCGTGCGCGCCCATGCCTCGGCCGCGGCCAGAGTCTCGACGGTGAGCACATCGGGCGCGTCGTGGGCGTCGACGACGCGTGCGATCGTGTCGACGATGCCGAGGAACGACAGCCGACCCTCGTGGAACGCGTTCACCGCCTGCTCGTTCGCCGCGTTGTAGACGGCGGGGAAAGTACCGCCCGCGCGCCCGACGGCCTTCGCGAGTGCGACCGAGGGAAACGCCTCGCCGTCGAGCGGCTCGAAGGTCCAGGACGACGCCGTGGTCCAGTCGAGCGGCCGTCCGACGCCCCCGACGCGGTGCGGCCAGTCCAATCCGAGCGAGATCGGAAGACGCATGTCGGGCGGCGAGGCCTGGGCGATCGTGGAGCCGTCGATAAACTCGACCATCGAGTGCACGATGGACTGCGGGTGCACGACGACCTCGATGTCGTCATAGGCGACGTCGAACAGCAGGTGCGCTTCAATGACCTCGAGCCCCTTGTTCACGAGCGTCGCAGAGTTGGTGGTGACCATGCGTCCCATGTCCCACGTCGGATGTGCGAGTGCCTCCGCGGGGGTCACGTCGTTCAATTCTGCGCGGGCGCGGCCGCGGAACGGGCCGCCGGACGCTGTCACGACAAGACGGCGGACCTCAGCGTGAGTGCCGGCGAGCAGGGCTTGGGCCAGTGCCGAGTGCTCGGAATCCACCGGCACGATCTGTCCGGGTGCCGCGGCGGCGAGCACCAGGTCACCGCCGACGATCAGCGACTCCTTGTTCGCCAGGGCGAGCGTGCGCCCCGCCTTCAGAGCGGCGAGAGTCGAGCCGAGTCCGATCGAACCGGTGATGGCGTTGAGGACGGCGTCGGCCTCGACATCACGGACGAGCTGCTCGGCCTCGTCCGCGCCGAGCGCCGTGTCCTCGACCTGGAACTGCGCAGCCTGCTCCCCGAGCATTTCGGCGTTCGAGCCGGCAGCGAGGCCGACCAGCTCGAACCGACGAGGATTGGCACGGATCACATCCAATGCCTGGGTGCCGATGGAACCGGTGGAGCCGAGGACGATGATGCGACGCATGACGCCAGCCTAGAACACGTCCTCCACTGCGCCGTGGCTACTGCTGAACGGGCGTGGTGGCGAGGATATCGACGACGAAGACGAGGCTTTCCTTCTGGAGCTCGTGACCCTCGCTCGCACCATAGCCGTCCGCCGGCGGCATTGCGACGACGACCTGCGAGCCGACCTTCTGTCCCTCGAGTGCCTTCTGGAAGCCCGCGACGACACCGGTGGTCTGGAACTGCGTGGGGGCGGCATCGCGACTCCAGCTGGAGTCGAACTCCTTGCCGTCCGACCACTTGACGCCGAGGTACTGCACGACCACGAGGTCACCGGAGCCGACCGTGGCCCCATCGCCCTGCTTGAGGACGGCGACCTTCGTCTCGGTCGGTGCGTCCCCGTCCGGGATCTTGACGGAGGGCTTGCCGTTGTCGTCGAGCTTGACGGTCGGCATGCCGGGTGTCGGGTCGACGTCCGTGCCAGTCGCCACCTCGGGGAGCTGCTCGACAGCCTCGGCGTACACGACCTTGGCCGTTCCGCCCTCGCCGAAGACCTTTCCGGGAAGCGCGAGCACCACCTGAGTACCGAGGGGCTGGCACTCGAGGGCGGCGATGAAGAGTGAGGCGCTGTTCTGGTCGAGGAGGACGGAGGTTTCTCCCCCCTCGCTCCGAGCCGAAGAGTCGACGACCTCACCCGTCGCGGCATCGATGATCTGGAACTTCACACCCACGAGGTCGTTCGCGACGACTTCGTCGCCATCTCCCTCGGAGATGATCGTGCGCTCGACGTCGGCGAACGGCGCGTCCGCAGGGACGGTGACCTTCGCGTCGACGCCCTCCCCTTCGACGACGACGGCGTCGGACGTCTCACCAGGCTTCGCATTCAGCAGGCACCCGCTCGATGCCGTCGGTGAGGGCGTGCCGGAGCTCGACGGCGCGGAACTGCCGGAGCAGCCCGCCAGCAGCAGGGTCGCTGCGGCGACGGTGGACAGAACGATGAGCGAACGCTTGCGCACAGTGAGACCTCGGGATCGCGGGTGGGAACCTCCATCCTGCCGTATACCCCTTTGCCCCCGCTGGGAGGCGTGGCACCGCTCTTCATGTCCATGCAGGCATGAATGCGGGAGTAACCTGCTCTGATGACCCCCGAGCAGTCCGTCGAGCCCGAAATCTCGCCCGAAGAGGGATCCTCGACCGATGAGACCGCCAAGCCTCGTCACGCCGGATTCGCCTACACGCTCGGCCGCAGCCTCATCACACCGCTCGCGCGACTCGTGTACCGGCCGAGGATCGAGGGACGCGACAACGTCCCGCCGACCGGGCCCGTCATCTTCGCCAGCAATCATCTGTCGTTCATCGACTCGATCGCGATTCCCGTCGCTGCTCCCCGTCCCGTGCATTTCCTCGCCAAGTCCTCGTACTTCGAGGGCACAGGCTTCCAAGGGTGGATGAGCAAGACCTTCTTCGAGTCGATCGGCGCCATCCCCGTACGCCGCGGCGCAGGGCAAGCGGCTCTTGACGCTCTCGACCTGCAGCGCCAGCTCCTCGACGAGGGGCTCGCCGTCGCGCTGTACCCGGAGGGCACCCGGTCCACCGACGGCCGCCTGTACAAGGGACGCACCGGTGTGGCGTTCCTCGCGCTCCAGACAGGCGCGCCCGTCGTGCCGGTCGGCCTGATCGGCACGGACAAGGTGATGCCGGTGGGCGCGAAGATGCCCACGCTCTCCGAGCGCATCACGGTGCGGTTCGGCACGCCACTCGATCTGTCACCGCACGGACCTGCGACAAGTGGTCGCGCACGCCGACTGGCAACGGACGAGATCATGGCCGCGATCCACGGGCTCTCCGGGCAGGAGCTCGCAGGAAGCTACAACGAGGCGCCGGCACAGAGCACGCTCGAGAAGATCAAGCAAGCACTCCCGCACGAGCGTCGCTGACGCCCGCATCCCACTGCATCACTCGGCGGCGCGCACCGTCGCCTGGTGACGCACCGGGAAGTTCATCGAGTTCGCGATGAAGCACCATTCGTTGGCCTGGGCGTGAGCGCGCTCAGCCGCCTCGATCATCGACGCATCCGCCACGACGACCTCCGGCCGCAGCATCACCTCGACGAACGCCCCGCCGCCCTTCCCGTCTTCGCGCATCATCCCGCTCGCCGCGTCGCGGTACGAGACGACCACCACTCCGGCTGTCACGCACGCGTGCAGGTACGACAGCAGGTGGCACTCGGAGAGGGAGGCGAGCAGGAGGTCCTCCGGATTCCAGCGCGAGGGATCGCCCCGAAAGGGCTTGTCGGCGGATGCGAGCAGCTCCGGCTTGCCGTCGATCTCGATGGTGACCTCGCGGCGGTAATCCCGGTAACCGGAGGTTCCGGTACCGGTGTTTCCCGTCCAGACCGAGGTGAGCGCGTAGTGATGTTCGCCGAGGGCGCGGGGGGTCGACTCTGCCATGTCCTCAGTCTGCCAGTGGCCGCCGACTCGACGTGAGCGACCGCCCACCCGACGCTAGAGTTGACGGGTGCTGGAGACTCTCACCGTTCAGGATTCCGTGGAACTCGCCGTCGTCGAACGGAGCGGATTCGTCGAATCCCGCCACGCCGGCGCGGCGATCGTGCTCTCTTCCGACGGCGAGATCGTCGCCCGCCACGGCAACACCGACGCGCTGATCCTGCCGCGCTCCAGCCTCAAGCCCCTGCAAGCCGTGGCCTGCATCACGGCTGGCGCCGCGCTCGAGGGCGAACAGCTCGCGATCTCCACGGCGAGCCATGTCGGAACCGACCGACACGCGTCCGTGGTGCGGGACATCCTCACCGAAGGCGGGCTGACCGAGGACGATCTGGCGTGCCCGGCGTCGTGGCCGACCGACTCCGGGACGCGCGACGACCTCGTCCGCGAACACGGACAGCCGGCACGAGTGCGGATGAATTGCTCCGGGAAGCATGCCGCGATGCTTCGCGCCTGTGTGGCGACCGGCTGGCCGACCGCCGGGTACCTGGACCCGACGCATCCGCTCCAGATGCACATCCGCGATGTCGTCGAACGTCTCACGGGTGAGAAGATCGCGCACACTGCGATCGACGGCTGCGGAGCCCCGGTCCACGCGATGACCCTCACCGCCCTCGCGCGGGGCATCCACCGGGTCGGCACCGCATCGGACCGCTCACCTTTCGCCCTTCATCGCGTCGCCGGCTCGCTGGTCCGTGCCGTGCGGGAGAGCCCCTGGACGATCGAAGGCCCGGGTCGCCCCGACACGATCGCCACCGAGAGCCTCGGAGTCTTCGCCAAATACGGCGCCGAGGGCGTCATGGTGATGGTCGCTCCGAACGGCACGACCGTCGCGTTGAAGATGCTCGACGGTGCGACGCGCGCTTCGACGATCGTGGCGGCGACTCTGCTGGAGCGGGCAGGAGGCCTGAGCAGCGCCGAGGTCGCGACGCTGGCGGACGCGCTTCCGCTCACGGTTGCGGGCGGCGGCTCGATCGTCGGTGCGATCCGTCCCGGCGCCGGTATCTGATCCTCGAGAGTATCCGATCCCGTGGCGGGATCATCGGTCATCGCGGTGCCAGCTCGGGAAGGACGACGCGCCGCGGCGCTTGGGCACCACGCAACGACCAGGCTCTGCCCGCATGCGTTCGTGCATACGGCGGCAGCTCCCGCACGCCGGCGAGCTGGCGGAGGTCGGCCTGCAACTCGGCACGGATCAGCACCTCGCCCTCCGCGCGAATTCGCTGCCACAGCTGCCAGTTGCGCTGCCACGCCTCCGCGTCCGACACGACGATGCAGGAACGGTCCCGACGTGTCGGCTCCGCACCCGCCACGATCACTTCGAACTCCGGATGCGCCGCCCGCAGCACGGCCGCCACCGACGGTGCTCCCGCGCTGACGACGGCGGTGAGCGCGCACGACGGCCGCCAGCCCGGATGCAGGGCCGCTGCAGGTCGAACTCCCGCATCTTCGGGGACCCACGCCAACTGCACCTCGCGGTCGCCGATGTGGGCGCGCCCGGGAGAGCGGTCGCGGATGAAGGACGATGCCTCTCCCCCGGCTGCGAGATGCTCCACTCTGCTCGGCATCCGAAGCAGCGCCCGTCGCGGCAGAGCATCGATGACCCGGCCCAGGGGTCCTGCCGCCCTGGTCGCCGTCAGGACGAAGGTCGTCTCCACGTGGGTGCGGAGCAGCTGTTCCCATCGTTGCGTGCAGTGCTGAGCGTAATCGGGCGGCAAGGTCGACAGCAGACCGTCGATGTCATCGCCGAGGACGAGAGGCGGCATCCGCTCGGTCCCCAGCGCCCAGGCGCTGACGAGGTCCCACGCCGCCTCTGCATCGTTCGGTACCCACAGCGCGTCAGGTCGCTGCGCAGCCAGTGCTCGCAAGGCGGTGGAACGCCCGGAACCCGGCGCGCCGAGCAACACGAGTCCTCGATCGCGCCCGCAGTGCAACAGCTCGAGCGGCTGCGCTTGACGGCCGGGGTCATCGGCACGACCGAGCACGATCGCATCCGGAGCGAAAGTGGCAGAAGTGACGAGGTCGGACAGCGGGATCCGGGTGGGAAGAGCGGCGAGCCAGGGGCTGCGGGGCGGGTCCGCCGCCGCCCAGCGGAGTCCGACCGCTCGGAGATCGGCGGGGCCCGTAAGCGCGATCCGCACAGCCAACGGCTCGGAATCAGCCGGACGGCGCACGAGGGCGAGGCCACGCGATTCAGCGCCGCCGGGAAGTTCGGCCGCCGCGTCCGTTCCGATCATGAGCCTGCTGTCGGCCGCGTCCCCGACGCGCAGGCTGACACGGAGCGGACAATTGGCCGCCAGGGCATCCCTCACGACACCCGCAGCGCGCTGCGTGCCGAGGATGAGGTGCATGCCCAGCGCACGACCGCGTGCGGCCACGTCGGTGAACACTGCCCCCAGATCGGGATGCTCCGCCAGCAGCGCCGCGAACTCGTCGATCACGATGACCAGCCGCGGCATCCCGACCTCTCGGACGTCGCGTGCGCCCGCGTCGGCGAGAACGCCTTCCCTGCGACGCAGCTCGGCGGTGAGACTGGAGACTCCTCGCCGTGCACCGTCCTCATCGAGATCCGTGATGACCGCCGCCACCTGCCGCAACCCGCGCAACGGCTCGAATGCGGTCCCCCCTTTGAAATCGGCGAGGACGAACGTCACCCGGTCCGGACCGTTGGTTGCGGCGATGGCAGTGACCCAACTGACCAGGAGCTCGCTCTTGCCCGTACCCGTCGTTCCCGTGACGATGGCGTGAGGCCCCTCTTCGACGATGTCCACGATCAGCTGTCCGCGCTCGTCCCGACCAATCGCCGCAGCCAGTCCGTCGCCGAGCTGGGGTTGCTGCAAGTCGTCCAGAGCGACGATGTCCGGCAGCACGTCGATCTCGCCGCCGGCTGCCGCATGCTCACGAGAGATGAGCTCCGCCTGCGCGTGCGAGACGCACTCGGCGGCGACGACCACTGTGCCCTCAGGAGTGCGCAGACGTGCACGGGCTGGTTCGACGATGTCGATCACCGTGGTGATGCCCTCCGGGACCTCAGCATCGGCTGCTGCGAGCCAGATAACGGCATCTGCGTCCATCCGGATCGCCTCGCCTGAGCCGACCCAGACTCGGAAACCGCCCCTGCGCGCACGCCGCGCGTGCGGAAGGTCTGCCAACCCGCACGCGTGGAGATCGGCGCCGACGAGGGAAAGCTGCGCGGCGCTGAAACGGAGACTCAATTGCAGCACGAGCGCCCGAGCCGCGGCGTGGGTCATCGGACGAGCACCGCGCAGACACACTCCTCCGCCCAGCGGCACGACGATCGGGGCGTCTTCGAGCACTCCGCATCGCTCGCGGAACTCGCGACCGCGACTGTCCTCCCCGCCACTGCAACGGATGCCGCTCGGCACGCTCCCGGCTCCCACCACGAGGAGGGTCGCGGGATCCGGCGGTTGCACGCCACGGAGAGGTGGCTGCAGCAGACTCTCAGCGGTATCCGGGTGGCGCGCCCACCGCGCGTCGCGCTCCTCCTGGTGTCGCCGGACGAGGGCGGCCTCGGCCGCCGCCCAGTCCTGTTCGGACTGCGCGTCCCCTCGCCGACGTTCGCGTCGCCGGTTGCGAGCCGCGTCGACGAGGGATGCGACGATCATCAGCGGCCCCAGCGCGGCGAAGCACAGGGCGAAGACAGACCCGGTGATCAGCCACAACACCACCCCTGCGCCGATCGGGACGATCGCCGCCATGAACGGCAGTGGAGCACGACGCGGGGGTGACGGAGCCGTCGGGAGCACGATCGGGAGGGGTTCCATGCCTCCAGTGGATCGCATGGGACCCGAGGGAACGGCGCTGTCCACAGCGCCGAGTGGCTATTCTGCCGTGTCTTCGATTGGGGAGGACGGGTCTTCCTCGTCCTCGACCTGCACGATGATGAGCGTGACGTTGTCACGCCCGCCGTTCTCCAATGCGGCCGCGAGCATCGCATCCACGCTGCGGCCCGGATCGGAGTGCTCCCGGAGGAAGTGCTGGATCCCGTAGTCGGTGAGTTCCTTGGTGAGGCCGTCGGAGCAGATGACGAACCGGTCGCCCGCCCGCACGTCGATCGTCACGTAGTCCGGCGCCGTGAGCTCGCTCGCCCCCACCGCCCTCGTGATCACGTTGCTGTATGGGTGCCCCTCCGCCTCCTCGGGGCTGAGCTTCCCGGCTGTGATCAACTCCTGCACGACGGAATGATCCGTCGTCACCTGGACGAGCCGGTCATCGCGGAGTAGATAGACGCGAGAATCCCCGATGTTCAGAGCCACCCATTGTGCTTCATCGCCGTCGCCGACGAAGAAGACGCCGGTCAGCGTGGTCCCTGTTCCCTCGTCGGTCGTGTCGGGGTGGTCGGCGATATCGCCCACCGCCCGCTCGAGCGCCTTCTCGATCTCAGGGCCGCTGACGTCCCCGGCAGAGACCACGGCCTGCAGTCGCTCGACGGTGCTGCGGCTCGCGATCTCGCCG
>JAQZBG010000484.1 GCA_029239165.1 Microbacterium sp.
TGGCTTGCATGCATCGGGCCCCGGCCAGGTCCGGGCGCTTGGTACTCGTCCGCACCTTCGTCAGGGAGGCACGCGGTCTACCCCGGGATGACACTCGGGGTGAGTCGCGGTGCAGGAGGCAGCGGGCCGTGTCGATCGGACGCGCGCAGTCCGTCGATCACGAGCGCCGCATAGCGACGCGCGGTACGGGTGCGCTCCGCCTCCGTCGTGCTCGAGAGTCCACGCGCCGCGAGCAGGACGATCAGGAAGTCGTCCAGGACGAAGTCGGCGCGCAGTGCGCCGACATCGATGGCACGACGAGCGACGGCGACGATCGCCCGCACTGCATCCTCGCGCTGTGCTCGGAAGTCGACGGCATCAGGGTAGGCGGAGAGGAACGCGTCCGTGAAGCCCTGGTTCCGGGCGTTGAGCACCAAGACCTGCTCGATGATGCCGCGGAAACCGCGCCACGGCAGTCCCGAACAGTTCGCGAGCCGCGGCGAGGACGCGGTCGCGGTTCTCCTTCGCGTCGGAACGCAGGTCCTGAGGCAGTGTCGCGGGCATATGTCTCACTTTAGTCAAGTGGACGGAGGCGTCCGTTACGTTTCGGAAGGCGGATTCGATCCCCCGCCGCGAAACGGAGTGCACCCATGCGCGCAGTGATCATCCGGACCTTCGGCGACCCGAGTGGGATGGAGGTGACGGATCTTCCCGTCCCGACGCCCGGAGTCGGCGAGGTCCTCGTTCGAACAGAAGCGATCGGCGTCGGCGGGGTCGATGTCGTGATCCGCCGAGGCGGGATCGCCGAAGCAACCCGCGACTCGGGGATGATCCCGGGAAGCGAGACCGCCGGTGTCGTGACAGCGATCGGGGCCGATGTCGACCCCGTATGGCTCGGTCGCCGCGTCTGGGCGTTCACGGGGATCTCGGGCGGGTACGCCGAGCACGTGATCGCTCGCGCCGACGAGATCGTCGCGCTGCCATCCGAACTCTCGTCCATCCAGGCCGTGACCCTGGGCGGCGCGGCACCGGTCGCGCATTTCGCGCTCGAACGCGCTCACCTTGTCGGGGGCGAATCCGTGCTCGTGCGGGGTGCCGCCGGAAGCATCGGCCTGGCCGGCGTTGAGCTGGCCGCTCGCGCCGGCGCCGCGACCGTCGCCGTCACCACGTCATCTCCCGAACGCGGGGAGCGACTGCGGGCGTTCGGCGCCACCCACGTGCTCGACCGCGCCGGCGCGGGCGATCCAGAGGCCCCGGCCGAGTTCGACGTCATCCTCGACATCGTGGGCGGCGCCGATCTTCCCAGGTTCATCGAACGACTCTCGCCCAATGGTCGCCTGATCGCCGTGGGCGTGGTCGGCGGTTTCCCGCCCGCTGACTTCGGCACGGCGCTTCTGGCCGGCTTCCGCCGATCGATCAGCTTCGGAACGCTCAGCATCGATACCGTGCCACGCGACGAGCTCACCCGGATACGAGGCGAGATGTTCGATGACGCCGTCCGCGGCATCCTCTCCCCCGTGGTTCACGACACCCTCCCGCTGAGCGCCGCCGCCGAGGCGCACCGACTCATGGATGCCGGTGAGGTCCCAGTCAAGTGCGCTACCAAGCTGCGCCACAGCCCGTTGTTCTGCACTCTCGCGCAGGCAACTCCCCTATCTTAGCCGCATCCTGACCCCCTCCGCGAACCGAGCCGTTGCGGGTTGTCGGATGCCGCGCGTAGCCTCGCGGGCATGGTGACGATCACGACCGAGGTGGCGACGACCGACCGTTGGGACGACGTGCAGAACGCTCTCACCGGCGGCGGTGACGGTGCCAGCTGCCAGTGCATCTGGCCCGTGCTGAGCAACAAGGACTGGAACACGACCACGACCCCGCAGCGCACCGAGATGTTCCGCGCCGAGATCGACGAGGGGCCACCGCCCGGGATCATCGCCTACGTCGACGGCGAGGCGGCGGGGTGGATCAGGATCGGGCCGCGCACCCGCCAGGCGCGCATCCCTCGGACGCGCATCATCGCGGCGGCGACCACGGAACCGTTCGACGACGAATCCGTCTGGGCAGTCACCTGCTTCGTCGTCCGGCGGGAGCACCGCGGCGCGGGCCTGAATCGCACGTTGCTGGAAGCCGCCGTTGGCTATGCCCGCGAGTCCGGCGCGCGACTGATCGAGGGGTATCCGGTCGACACACGCGGCGAGAAGCAACGGGCAAACGACCTGTTCCACGGCACGCTCGGCACGTTCCTGGCCGCCGGCTTCATCGAGAAGGCGCAGCTCAAGCCTGGGCGCACCCTTGTCGCGCGTGACCTCTCCTCGTGACAGCCTCACCCTCACGAGCCACTAGCGTGAAGGCATGAGCGACGAGAGCCCGACCATCGACGATCCCGAACTCGGCACCTTCACCCGCGCGACGTCCGAGCTCTCCGACGGATCTGTGATCACGCACGACTGGTTCGTCGGCACGGTCTCCGTCGACGGAACGGAGCTCGAGCTCATGCTCGAGGGAACGACTCCCGACGAGGTGGCACCCCTGCTCCCTCGCATGCGCGATGTCGTCAAGAGGCTCGCACATCTCCGACGGATCGCGACGGATGCCGTCGTCAAGAACTTCAGCACAGGCGAACCCGAGTCGCAGGACCTCGATGACGCCGCCTCCGATCTCGCGCTCGAGGCCATCGAGGAGACTCCCGACGGCACCGTCATCCTGCACTTGACCGACAGCTGCGGCGAGCACTTCCCCGAGGGATACTGGCCGGCCGTGCACCTGGGCATCGACGATGCCGTCCAGCAGGTCACCGTCGAATCCTGAGCTCGCGCATGGGCCGACCCTACGATGGGGAGATGCAGCGCCGCGCCCCGTCCTCGCTCCTGGCGTGGACCTTCCTCCCCTACATCGCGGTCTCCACTCTTCACGTCATACTGCTCGCTGCAGGAAGTCCGCTCGCCGGACCGACGAAGCTCCTGCTCATGCCGATGCTCGCCGTCCCCGTGCTGGCCGCTGCGCGGTGGCTCGAACCGCCGACGACTCTCGCCCTGGTTCTCGCGGCGCTGCTCTTCTCCTGGCTCGGCGACGGCGCCGGCACTTTCTTCCCCGCAGCACCGGAGCTGCCCCTGATGCTGCTGTTCTTCGGTATCGCGCATGTGGCATACATCCTGCTCTTCGCCCGCCGACTGGCCGTGCGACGAATGCCCTGGTGGGCGCTGGTCTACGCGCTCTGGTGGGGGGCGATGATGGCGGTCCTCGGCCCGCACACCGGCGGCCTGCTGATCGCGGTCGCCGTGTACGGACTCGTGCTCGGCGGCACGGCCGCGTTCTCGGCGGGGTGCCATCCGCTGATCGCGACCGGCGGAGCGTTCTTCCTCACCAGTGACACGCTGCTGGCGTTCCGCCTCTTCCTCCCCGACGGGCTCCCGGAGTGGAGCAGCCCGGCTGTGATGCTCACCTACACGCTCGGCCAGGGCCTCATCGTCGCGGGTGCGCTGCTCACGCTGCGAAAGCGGGCTTCCTGATGGATGCGGTACGCGTCGACAGCTGGCTCTGGGCGATCCGCGTCTACAAGACGCGGTCGGCGGCGACCACCGCATGCCGCGCGGGGCATGTAAGGGTGAACGGCGAGAAGGTGAAGGCCGCTCAGCAGATCCGCGTGGGCGATGAGCTGCGTATCCGCATCGCCGGATTCGACCGGATTCTGTTCGTACGCCAGCTCCTGGTCAAGCGGGTCGGCGCTGTTCTAGACTGAGGGCATGGCATCACGAACCGACTTCGACCTCGAACTCGAGGAGCGACGCCGCGTGCTCGATGCGTGGGTCGAGAAGCGGCGCCGGATCGCCGCGCTCGAAGCCGAGGCGGCCGAGCTGCTGGTGGAGCAGATCGCTCTCCACGACTCCGACGTATCGGCGAGCCC
Source organism: Microbacterium sp. (assembly GCA_029239165.1). Lineage (GTDB taxonomy): Bacteria > Actinomycetota > Actinomycetes > Actinomycetales > Microbacteriaceae > Microbacterium. The sequence goes on from JAQZBG010000484.1 coordinate 3,881, forward strand.
CTTCCATCGCGATGCAATGCACCGCTCGATGATCGCGGAGTTCTCCGCCGCCGGTCACGTCTCCCGCGGGTCGATGGACTTCGCATTCGCCGACGCGCAGGCGCTTCACGACCACCTCCCCGCGGTCCGAGCCGCGTTCGCCGGAGGGTCCCTGAGCGCCGGCCATGTGCGCGAGATCGCCCGAGCAAGCGCGCTCGTCGCCGAAGCCATCCGCAACAAGAAGGTCGATGCCGACGTCATGGCCCTGTTCGAGACGGCAGTCCTCGTCGTCGCCGAGCAGGACACGGCTGCCCGCACGCGCGCGCACGCGCGACAGGTCGCCAGCGCACTCATGGGTGAGAGCGTGGTGGAGCGCCACCGACGAGCAGCCGAGGAACGATGCGTGACGGTGAAGTCGATCGACGACGGTCTCGCCCTGCTCACTGCGGTGCTGCCCGAATGGATCGCGACCGCCATCTCCGATCGGCTGAGCCGCATGACGCGGGAGGTCGTGCGAGCACGGCAGGATCGCGTGCCGGAGTTCCTGCCCTGGTGGTCGGACGAAGACATCGATGCTCTGCATCCCGAAGACTTCGCACTCGACGACCCGGCCTTCGACGCCTACGCCGATGCCCACGCCGA